>JALELB010000066.1 GCA_022768805.1 Ruminococcus sp. | reverse complement strand
GAATGCAAGGAATTCATTGACGGGGTGCATATTGCAAATATGCTGGGGCAGGATCCGGCACAATCCTTCAAAACCCTGGTGTGCAGCGGAAAGGGCGGCGGCTATTATGTGTTTGTGCTGCCGGTTGCCCGGGAGCTGGATCTGAAAAAGGCAGCCCGGGCTGTGGGCGCCAAGGCGGTGGAGCTGCTGCCGGTGAAGGAGATCAACGCTGTGACCGGTTATATCCGGGGCGGCTGTACCGCCATCGGCATGAAGAAGCAGTACCCTACGGTGATCGACCAGTCTGCTGCGGACTTTGATACGATTATCATCAGCGGAGGACGCATCGGCAGTCAGATTTTTCTTGCACCGGATGATTTTATCCGGGCAACCGGCGGCAGCTACGGGGATATTCTTGCCGGAGACTGAGTTTTTTTGAAAAATACTTGCAAGACGGCATGGAATATGATAAAATAATATGATGCGGGGCGGGCATAGCACAGCTCTGCGGGATCAAAACCAGGAAAGGAGAAATGACTGCGTACATACGCAGGTCATACTTAAAATATGTTCCGGATTGTTCAGAAAAGAGTACTCAATGATGCGGTCGTACTGATGGAGTTTGAAGCGCCGTATATTGCCAGAAAGGCGCAGGCAGGTCAGTTTATTATTTTCCGCATTGACGAGCAGGGAGAGCGGATTCCGCTGACCATTGCAGATTATGACCGGGAAAACGGTACGATCACAATCATCTTTCAGATTGTGGGTAAGTCCACACAGCACCTTTCCACCCTCAACGAGGGTGACACCATTCTGGATCTGGTAGGGCCCCTGGGAGTTCCTACACACCTGGATCCTGAGGTGAAGCGGGTATGCGTAGTGGGCGGCGGCGTAGGCTGTGCCATTGCATACCCCCAGGCCAAGGCACTGCATAGCAAGGGCATCTACGTGGATGTGATTGCGGGCTTCCGCAGCAAGGACATTGTGATTCTGGAGGATGAATTCCGGGCAGTGTGCAATGACCTTATTCTCTGTACGGATGACGGCAGCTACGGCAAAAAGGGCTTTGTCACCAATGCGCTGCAGGAGCTGATTGATGCCGGCAGGAATTATGACGCTGTCATTGCCATCGGTCCGGTGCCTATGATGAAGTTTGTCTGCAAGGTTACAGAGCCTTACAATCTGAAAACCATTGTATCTTTGAACCCCATCATGATCGACGGCACGGGCATGTGCGGCGGCTGCCGGGTTACGGTGGGCGGAAAGATCCGCTATGCCTGCGTGGAGGGTCCGGATTTTGACGGCCACCAGGTGGATTTTGACGAGCTGATGCGTCGCAACGGCACATACAGGGAATATGAACAGAACTGCCGGCTGATGGCCCAGGCTGAGAAATAATCGGAAAGGAGCATATATGGGACAATTCTGCCCATATTGATAGAAACCTATGGCAAACATGTCTGCAACAAAGGTGCCCATGCCGGAGCAAAAGCCGGAGGTCCGGGCACGGAATTTTGAAGAAGTAACCCTTGGCTATTCCAAGGCTATGGCAATGGAGGAAGCCTCCCGCTGCCTCAACTGCAAAACCAAGCCCTGTGTATCCGGCTGCCCGGTAGGTGTGCGGATTCCGGAGTTTATCGCCTGTGTGGCGGCAGGGGATTTTGACAAGGCCTATGACATCATTACCTCCACCAACGGTCTGCCTGCTGTATGCGGCCGTGTATGTCCCCAGGAGAATCAGTGCGAGGGCAAATGTGTCCGGGGCATCAAGGGCGAGCCGGTGGGCATCGGCCGTCTGGAGCGTTTTGTGGCGGATTACAAGATGGAACAGGGGAACACCAATGTGGAGGTTCCGCCCTCCAACGGGCATAAGGTTGCCGTAGTGGGCGCAGGCCCCAGCGGCCTGACCTGTGCAGGAGATCTGGCACGGCTGGGCTATCAGGTTACCATTTTTGAGGCGTTCCATGTGGCCGGCGGCGTGCTGATGTACGGTATTCCGGAATTCCGTCTGCCCAAGGCCATTGTACAGAAGGAAATCAAAACCCTGAAGGCACTGGGTGTCAATATTATGACGGATATGGTCATCGGTAAGGTGCTGTCCGTGGATGAGCTGCTGGCAGAGGGCTATGAAGCCATCTTCATCGGCTCCGGTGCTGGCCTGCCCCGGTTTATGGGCATCGAAGGGGAGGCTCTGGTGGGGGTTTGCTCTGCCAATGAGTATCTGACCCGGATCAATCTGATGAAGGGCTATCTGGAGGAATACGATACGCCGGTAATGAAGTCCAAGCGGGTTGCAGTGGTAGGCGGCGGCAATGTTGCCATGGATGCTGCAAGAAGTGCAATGCGTATGGGCGCTGAGCATGTATATGTTGTCTATCGCCGTTCCGAGGAGGAGATGCCTGCCCGGAAGGAAGAGGTGCACCACGCCAAGGAAGAGGGCGTTGAGTTCCTGAATCTGAATAATCCGGTGAAGATCATCGGGGATGAAAACGGCAGAGTCTGTGCCATGGAGTGCATCCGCATGGAGCTGGGTGAGCCGGATGAAAGCGGACGCCGCAGCCCCATTCCGGTGGAGGGCTCCAATTATAATCTGGAGGTGGATACCGTCATCATGTCCATCGGTACCTCTCCCAACCCGCTGATCCGCACCACCACCTCCGGACTGGAAGCCAACAAGCGGGGCTGTCTGATCGTGGACGAGGCAATGTGCACAACCAAGGAAGGCGTGTATGCAGGCGGTGATGCTGTTACCGGCGCAGCAACCGTTATCCTGGCCATGGGCGCGGGCAAGACCGCTGCCCGGTCCATTGACCAATACATTCAGAATAAGTAACACCGACAAGGAGGAACAGTATGTTGATGAGTTTGCACACATTCGCAGCTGCAGCTGCTGAGCAGGAAGCCGCACAGAGCGGTGCAATGGGTCTGGTAAGTATTCTGCCCTGGGTAATCGTCCTGATTGCGCTGTACTTCATTATGATTCGCCCCCAGCGCAAAAAGGAAAAGGAAGCCATGCTGATGCGTTCCAATATCCAGATCGGCGATGAGATTCTGACCATCGGCGGCATTGTAGGTATCGTTGTGCGCAAGGGCGAGGATACTGTGGTAATCGAAACCGGCGGCGACCGCAGCAAGCTGCGGATCCGGATTGAAGCGGTACAGGAAAACATTACTGCCCAGGAGGAAGCGGCAAAGGAGAAAAAGGAAAAGGCCAATGCCAGACTGACTCCCGGTGCACCGAAGAAGGAAAACAGCAAAAAAGATCGGGATCATTCTGAGGAATAAACGCATGCCTCCCTGCATATGCTCAAACAGCATGGGACATGGAGGGTAAGAGCATGAACCGAAGAACACGCAAAGCCGCTCCCCGGTACCGCATATATCTGTTTGCGGGTGTCGGGGGGCTGCTCCTTTGTATGGGCATTCTCAGTGCCGGGGCATGGATGGCTTCTTTGGTGGATCTGCCCCGGTGGGGAATGGAGGGCATCCTGTTGGCAGCACTGGGCAGCGGCGCATACACAGCGGCATTACTTGCAGGACGCAGGCGACGGCGGCATGGTCTGCGCAACGGCCTGCTGCTGGGGGCAGTGCTGAGTATATGTATGCTGAGTATCTGTGCGGTATGCACCGGGCAGCTGCCCCATCTGCATGCTCTGGTGCGTACAGCGCTGGCTGCGGTATGCGGCGGCGCAGGGGGTGTACAGGGAGTCAATCAGAAGCAGCCAGGGGTTCCGGATGGGTAATAAAAATACTATCTGTATATACGGTTCAATGATCTACATATTTTTATCATTTAATGATTAGAAAAGGGTTGAAATACAGCGGATCCTGTGGTATAATAAAGATAAATTCTGATAGGATTGATGGAGGTTATTATGAAACACATTCAGACAATCAATAAGGCAAACCTGAAGGAAACTGCAAAGAAGGGCGGCTGCGGCAAGTGCCAGGCATCCTGCCAGTCTGCGTGCAAGACTTCTTGCACCGTTGCAAATCAGAAGTGCGAAAAATAACGGATCCAAAAATGAGCGTGATGAAAAGGGGCAGTATTGTCCCTTTTCATTTTATCAGCATATTTTTGCCGCAGCCACTGCGGAAAGAACGGGGTAACTGGATATGATACACAAATTCAAGCTGAACGGATACAATATTGTGCTGGACGTGAACAGCGGGGGCGTTCATGTGGTGGACGAGCTCACCTATGATCTGCTGGATAATGTGCAGCCTCCCTTTGCACCGGAATGTCCGGAGGAGGTGGTCAGCAAGCTGACCAGGTTCTATGCGCCGGAGGATATTCGTTCCTGCTATGCGGAGATTCTGGAGCTTTACAAGGATAAAATCCTTTTTTCTGAGGATGATTACGAAAAATTCGCAAAGTACTCTGTTGCGTCGCCGGTGAAGGCCATGTGCCTGCACATTGCCCATGACTGAAATCTGAGATGTGCATACTGCTTTGCATCTACCGGAGATTTCGGCAAGGGCCGGAAGCTGATGCCTCTGGAAACCGGCAAGAAGGCCATTGACTTTCTGCTGGAGCAGTCCGGGGACAGGGAGACTCTGGAGCTGGACTTTTTCGGCGGCGAGCCTTTGATGAATTTTGATGTGGTCAAAGAGGTTGTCCGGTACGCCCGCAGCAAGGAGCAGGAATACGGCAAGCGGTTCCGCTTTACCATTACCACCAACGGCATGCTGCTGGACGATGACAAGATTGACTTTATCAACAGGGAAATGTCCAACGTGGTGCTGTCGCTGGACGGCAGACCGGAGGTCAATGACCGGGTGCGCAAGCGTGTGGACGGTACCGGCTGCTATGACCGGATTCTCCCTTCCTTCCAGAAGCTAGTTGCTCAGCGTGGGGACAAGGATTATTATGTCCGGGGCACCTTTACCAAGTACAATCTGGATTTCTCCGAGGATGTGTTCAGTCTGTATGAGGCTGGCTTTGACCAGATTTCCGTGGAGCCGGTGGTGAGTGATCCCTCCAAGCCCTATGCGCTGACCGAACGGGAGCTTTCCGATATTTTCTGCGAGTATGAGCGGCTGGCCAGCCGGATGCTGGAGGCACAGAAGCAGGGGAAGCGCTTCAATTTCTTCCACTTTATGATTGACCTGGATCAGGGGCCCTGCGCCATTAAGCGGCTCCGGGGCTGCGGCTGCGGCAATGAGTATGTTGCCATCACGCCGGATGGGGATATTTATCCCTGTCACCAGTTTGTGGGCATCGAGGAATACAAGATGGGCAACCTGGATGAGGGCACCTTCAACCTGGATATCAAGGCGGAGTTTGCGGCTGCCCATGTATACACCAAGCCGGAGTGCAAGCAGTGCTGGGCGAAGTTCTATTGCAGCGGCGGCTGCAACGCCAACAACTATCAGTATGCGGGAGATATCCACAATGCACACAAGTTCTCCTGCCAGCTTCAAAAAAAGCGGCTGGAATGTGCCATCATGATGAAGGCAGCCCAGCTTGCACAGGAGCTTGCGGACAAATAAACTGCGTACCGGTACAGATTTGGCCGGTACCCATACAGAAGTACTTAGCCCGGAAGTGGTTTGATCGAACCGCCTCCGGGCTTTTTATATATCCGTATTCGCATTGGCTGGTTTTTTAGCTTAAATCGTATGATGAATATCCAAATTCAAGGATCTTTTCTTGCAGTTCCCTGAAATCCTTCCGGTTACGGGATTTTGAGCATAGTCCTTTTTTGTTGAAGATCACTTTAGTAGGTTTGTCGGGAGTGAAAAATAGGAAATATGGAGGCTGGGCGAATAGATCCCTTTCTGCTACACAAGTTGTGCTGTTGAAGCGTTGTTTCACGCACTCCCGAAAAACGATGATTTCTCCGCTGATAAACGTAATGCCATTGCGATCAATCTGTTTAATTTCAGAAAAGCTTCTTTCCAATGATTCCAACATTTCTCCACCCCGAAAATTCACTCCGTTTTCACTTATAGGGAAGCGCCTTCGAAAAACCAGGACTTATTTCCGCAAATATTTTTCAAACGCTTTATGCGCATCAAGATGCACTTCCTTGAAAAACAAAATCAGCCAAACAATATATGCTGGAATCGCCATATATGTCGTCACAAAATAGGACAGGACTGCCCCGATAAGCATGATGGCAGCCCATATAAAGCATTGATTTCTTATATCACGAGAAATGAATGCTTTATCGTATAATGCTTGTTCTTCCTTTGGCAGGGAGTTAAAACCCGAAACAAATTTAGCTGCTTTTTCTTTGAATATCGAAAACAGTATGCCTATACTTGCAAATGGAATAACCATAACACCGCATAGCACAAATCCTATATTCATCGTGTATACCTCCGCATATCCATTCCGTTCTTCTTCGCCACCATTATACAGAAAAGCTGCCGGCTTGTCAATCCATCACCAGTGGGTTCCGTGATCTGGAACTATGTACCGGTTGTCATCAGTATAAAAAGGAAACGCCGCTTCCCGAAAGAAACGGCGTTTTGTAATCGGAAATCGATTAGCCCAATTCAGCGAAGTACTTGATTGTACGAACCATCTGGCTGGTGTAGGAGTTCTCGTTGTCGTACCAGGAAACAACCTGAACCTCATACAGATCATCAGCGATCTGTGCAACCATGGTCTGGGTAGCATCGAACAGAGAACCGTATCTCATACCGATAACATCGGAAGAAACGATCTGATCCTCGTTGTAGCCGAAGGACTCAGAAGCAGCAGCCTTCATTGCAGCGTTGATTGCTTCCTTGGTGATGTCCTTGCCCTTTACAACTGCGGTCAGGATGGTGGTAGAACCGGTGGGAACCGGAACTCTCTGTGCAGAACCAATCAGCTTGCCGTTCAGCTCCGGAATAACCAGGCCGATTGCCTTTGCAGCGCCGGTGGAGTTGGGCACGATGTTTGCAGCGCCAGCTCTTGCTCTTCTCAGGTCGCCCTTTCTGTGGGGGCCGTCCAGGATCATCTGGTCGCCGGTGTAAGCGTGGATGGTGCTCATGATACCGCTCTGGATGGGAGCAAAGTCGTTCAGTGCCTTTGCCATGGGAGCCAGGCAGTTGGTGGTGCAGGATGCAGCGGAAATGATGGTGTCATCCTTTGTCAGGGTGTTCTCGTTTACGGAGAATACGATGGTCTTCAGATCGTTGCCTGCGGGAGCGGAAATAACAACCTTCTTTGCGCCTGCATCGATGTGAGCCTGGGACTTCTCCTTGGAGCAGTAGAAGCCGGTGCACTCGAGTACAACGTCAACACCGATCTCGCCCCAGGGCAGCTCAGCTGCCTTCGGCTCAGCGTAAATTGTGATCTTCTTGCCATCAACGATGATGCAGCCTTCGCCTGCTTCTACAGTGTGCAGACCCTGGCCGATTCTGCCGCAGTAGCCGCCCTGAGCGGTGTCGTACTTCAGAAGCTGTGCCAGCATCTTGGGATCTGTCAGATCGTTGATTGCTACGATCTCATATCCCTCAGCGCCGAACATCTGTCTGAAAGCCAGACGGCCGATACGGCCAAAACCATTGATTGCTACTTTAACTGCCATTGGATTGTACCTCCTAATATTTTATGCTTCTATTATACACCATCCGGGCGGATTTTTCAAGTGCTTTGACAGGAAAATAACTATTATTTTTTCTGCCTGCTGTGAATGTGCCGGAAAAGGGCCGGATACAGCCAGAGAATTCTTGTGCAAAAGCCACAATTGCCGGAATGATGAAAAAACCAGTGTACAAAAGGGAAATTTTATTGTATAATAAACAGGAGAAAAGCTGTGCAAGGCAAAGGAATCAGTCCTGCACAGCATCTATGCAACTGCAATGGAGGAAACAGCATGCAGACAACGGAGCAGAAGGGGCAGCTTGGGCTGCTTCAGGATATTTTCAGACATTCCCATCAATATGTATGGATTGCAGATCTTTCTTTTCAGGTGCTGTGGCGCAGTCATGATGCTCTGCCGGAGGCGTTCCGGAGCCTGGACGTGGCGCAGCTGCTCCGGTCCCACCGGGGTATGCGGCTGTGCAGCGGCAGGTATACCTGCACCCTGGAGGGCCTTACCTATGCCTATACCCTGCTGAGGTATCCGGACCCGGAGGATCAGACCCAGGATCTGTTGGTGATCCAGATGTCCGGTGAAGATGTGTTTTCCTCCTTCATGCACGACAGCACCGTGCGGGAGTTTTTGGAGAATCAGTCCGGCACCATCCGGCAGGCGGTGTCCGGGCTTACGGCAGTCAGCGGGCAGCTTGCCCAGCGTCTGCGGATTCATCAGGATGAGCAGGCACGGGAGCTGCTGAATGTGGGCATCAACAACTGCTACCGGCTGCTGCGGAGCACCGCCCACACCACGGAGCTGCTCCGGTATGGGGAGGCGTCGGTACAGCGTGCCCGCATTGACGTGTGCGCATTTCTGCACAGCTTTGCCCAGGCATGCACGGATGTGCTGCAGGACAGGATGCAGGTGCTTTTTGCGGAAACAGAACCTGTGTATATCGTATCGGATCCGGAGCGGTTTTCCGCTTGCATGCAGTCCCTGCTGCTTCTTTGCTGCGGAGAGACCCGGCCTGCATCCGTATGCATTCGTGCGGTATGTGACCGGGAGCTGCTTTACATTTCCATGGTGCCGGAGGGAAGAGTGCCGGGGTCTGCCGGCCGCCGGGTGCGGCATGAGTCTCTGGAGCCGCTGCACCCGGGCAATGTGCTGGATTCCGAGGTGTATCTCATTCGCCGGTACTGCAGTATCTTTGGGGGCGAACTGGAAGAGGACAGCGGCGGAAACCCTATACTGCGTCTGCCCCTGGCAAGCTCGGAGGATGCAGAGCTATTGGCCTGCTGCTCGCCCAAGCTGGATTATGCAGGAAACCGGTTCTCCCGGCTGCAGATTGCCCTGTCCCAGCTTGCGGAATTTGATTTTTACTAAAGACAGCACATGCCCGGTGCGGTGCTGCCGAAAGAAAAGCGGTACCATCCGGTGGGATGATACCGCTTGTTTTTGCTTATTTCGCCTTGTTTTCCAGGGATGCGCGGATAAAGTCCGCAAACAGCTTCTGGGGCTTGTTGGGACGGGACTTGAATTCCGGATGGAACTGGACGCCAATAAACCAGGGGTGGTTTTTCAGCTCCACAATCTCCACCAGCCGCTCGTCCGGGGAAAGTCCTGCAATGGACAGGCCCTTCTGGGTGAGCAGCTCCCGGTAGCTGTTGTTGAATTCCCAACGGTGACGGTGACGCTCGTAAATCAGCGGATCGCCGTAGAGCTTTGCACACAGGGAATCCGGCGCCAGCTTGCAGGGGTAAAGACCCAGCCGCATGGTGCCGCCCTTGTCGGTGATGTCCTTCTGATCGTCCATAATGTCGATGACGCAGTTCTTGCCGTCCGGTGTGAATTCCGAGGAATTGGCATCCGGCAGCCCGGCTACGTGACGGGCGAATTCCACAACCGCCATCTGCATACCCAGGCAGATGCCGAAGAAGGGAATCTGATGCTCCCGGGCATAGCGGATTGCTTCGATCATGCCCTCGATGCCCCGGTCGCCGAAGCCGCCGGGAACGATGATGCCGTCGCACATATGGAGCATGCTGTCAGCGGTTTCCGGTGTGATTTCTTCCGAGTTGATCCAGAGAATCTCTACATTGGCATCGTTGACGATGCCGCCGTGACGCAGAGCCTCTGCTACGGACAGGTATGCATCCGGCAGGGCAACGTATTTGCCCACCAGACCGATGGTTACTTCCTTGTCTGCGTTCTTCTGCCGGTTGACCATTTCGATCCAGTCGTGGAGATCCGGCTTGGGATTGTCCAGGTGCAGGTGGTGGCAGACTGCGTTGGCAAGCCCCTCGTTTTCCAGCATCAGGGGCACTTCATACAGGGAGGGGGCAGTGGTGTTCTGGATAATATCCTCCCGGCGGACATTGCAGAACAGGCTGATCTTTTCTGCCATCTCCTCCGGAATCTCCTGTTCCGTCCGGCATACGATGATGTTGGGCTGAATACCCAGGGAAAGCAGCTCCTTGACGGAGTGCTGGGTGGGCTTGGACTTGAGCTCATTGGAGCCGGCGATAAAGGGGACCAGCGTCACGTGGATGTACATGGCGTTTTCTCTGCCTACCTCGGTGACAAACTGGCGGATTGCCTCCAGGAAGGGAGTGCTTTCGATGTCGCCAACTGTGCCGCCGATTTCAGTGATAACCACATCTGTAGAGGTGGCCTTGCCAACCCGGTAGATCTTTTCCTTGATCTCGTTGGTAATGTGGGGGATAACCTGGACCGTACCGCCCAGATAGTCTCCCCGGCGCTCCTTATTCAGCACGTTCCAGTAGATCTTGCCGGTGGTAACGTTGGAGTTCACACTCAGATTTTCGTCTACAAAGCGCTCATAGTGCCCCAGATCCAGGTCAGTTTCCGCACCGTCATCAGTAACGAATACCTCGCCGTGCTGATAGGGGCTCATGGTACCCGGATCCACGTTGATGTAGGGATCGAATTTCTGAATGGTGACCTTATAGCCTCTGGCCTTGAGCAGACGTCCCAGGGAAGCGGCAGTGATGCCCTTTCCGAGTCCGGAAACCACACCGCCGGTGACGAATACGTACTTAATCGGCATTTTCTTATTTCCTCCAGTCCTAATCTCTGTATGAAATCATATCATTTCTATTTTACCCTGTTTCCGCACAAAAAGCAAGAGGAAAAAAGAATTTTGTCAGATTGTACTGGATTTTTTCCTTTGTGCCATGCAAAAGCGCCATCCCGTGAAGGATGGCGCAGGGTTATCCCAGCAGTTCCGCCCGGATCCGGGCACAGTAAATGGTAAAATCCAGATCCTGTTCCAGGCTGGATACCCGGAACCGACTGTCTGCTTCATAGCCGCAGTCGGAAAAATCTTCAATGGCAAGTCCGCTGAACAAGCCGTTTGCCGTGTCAAAGCTGACTGTGCCGGAAACACCGTACAGGGTCAGGCGGATCCGGTATCGGCCCTGCCGGTCGGTGAGCAGCATACAGAGCACGGGCTGTGTACACAGCTGCTGTTCATCAAAACGGGTTTCATACACAAGGGACAGGATTCTGCCGAAGCGGTGCCAGTGCTGAAGCTCCGGCGGCAGCGTCCGGTACAGGGTGTCCATGCCTTCTATTGCTTCAAGCCCCTGCATGATGGGTATCCTCCTTGTCCTGATGGATCACAAACCAGAAGGTGGAGCCCTTGCCGAGACTGCTGTCCACCCCGTAGGAGTAATTGTGCAGCTTCATGATGGCCTTGACGATGGACAGACCCAGCCCGGTGCCCACAACCTCCCGCTTGTGGTTTTCACTGCGGTAGTACTTGTCGAAGATCATGCTCAGGTTTTCCTTGTCGATGCCCTCTCCGGTGTCCTGCACCTCGATGCGCACCCCGTTGGGGGTGTTGATCTGCCGGACAAAGATCTGTTTGTCCGGGCCGGTGTAGTTGATGGCGTTGTTGATGAGATTACAGATGACCTGTTCGATCTTGCCGGCGTCGCAGGTGACCATGGTTTCCTCATCCGGCGTAAAGTGAATGTGGTAGCCGGTCTGGGCGGACAGACCCCGGTACCGGTCAATGATCTCCGACAGCTTGGCCCGGATGCCGAAGGTGGAGGGAGTCAGCGCCAGACCACCGCTTTCCAGCTTGGACAGATCCAGAATATCATTGACCATCAGCGCCAGCCGGTCGGTTTCCTCGATGATGATATTCAGATGCTCTGCCCGCTTTACCGGGTTGTCGCCGCTCAGATCCCGGATCATTTCCGCATAGGCCTTCATCATGGTCAGGGGTGTGCGCAGGTCGTGGGATACGTTGGCGATCAGATCCCGCTGGAGGGTATCCACCCGGGAAATCTCCTGGCCTGCATAGGTGAGCGCCCCTGCCAGCTGCTGCAGCTCCAGATAGCTGCCGCCGTCAAATTTTACCGTATAGTTGCCCTTTGCCAGCTGCTCGGCGGATTTGGTCAGGCTGGCGATGGGTCGTGCCAGCCGGCGTGAAAGGTAGATGGACAGCAGAAGTCCCAGCAGCAGCAGGATGGCAGAAATAATCAGCAGCTGCCGTTTGATGATGGTTTCCGTGGAGCCCACCGGTACCAGGGGCGTGTTGAGCAGCAGATACCCCCTTGGATTGTCCATAGGGCCGATGACGGTGCCGTATACCAGGGTGTTGGTGCGGATGTGCTCGTTCATGATATCTCCGCAGATAGTGCCGGTTTTGCTGGAGCGGATCTGGGAGATAAAGGCGCTGGTGTAATTGGCAAAGCCGTGAATCAGACAGGCGTTGCCCATCAGATCCTTGGAATATACGGTGCGGTAATATTTGTCCACCACCACAATACATAGATCGTTTTCATAGGCAAGCTCATCGTAGTCATCCTGGTAATCCTCCGTGCCGTAGATGTTCAGCATATGGGCTGCAACCTTCTGGATATCTGCGGTTTTCATCCGGTCGTAGAACTTTTCCAGAAAGATGATCTGGAAGCCCCACAGCAGAAGAAATACCACCAGGATAAAGAACATGAAATAGCACCAGAAGTGCAGCGCCATACTGGGCGCCTTCAGCCGGCAGTGCTTTTCAGCGGACTTCAAATTTATACCCCATTCCCCGGAGCGTTACCACGAATTTGCGGTATTCACCCAGACTGTTCCGGAGCATTTTGATGTGCGTGTCCACCGTCCGGTCATCTCCGAAAAAGTCATAGCCCCAGACCTCCTCCAGCAGCTTGTCCCGGGTCAGGGCGATATTGCTGTTTTTTACCAGATAAAACAGCAGGTCATATTCCTTCGGCGTCATGGATACCCGCTTTCCGTTGACATAGACCTCTCTCCCTGCCATGTCGATTTCCAGCCCCTCGAATTTCAGTCGATCCGGATTGGCGGGAACAGCATTCTCGCTGCGCTTGAGCACAGCCTTGACCCGAGCCATCAGCTCCTTGGGAGAGAAGGGCTTGACCACATAATCGTCGATCCCCAGCTCAAAGCCGAAGAGCTTGTCGTATTCCTCACCCCGGGCAGAAAGCATGATGACGGGAATATTCTTGTACTTCCGGATTTCCTTGCATGCGGAAAAGCCGTCCAGCCGGGGCATCATAATATCCATGATAATCACATCAAAATCCTGGTTCTTCACCAGCTCCACCGCCTGCATGCCGTCCTCTGCTTCCGTGACTTCATAGCCTTCAAACTCCGCATATTCCTTGACCACCAGCCGGATATTGGCCTCGTCGTCCACAATCAGCAACCGTTTCATAAATCTGTCTGCGTGCTCCGGAGAGCCGCACTCCTTTCCTCTTTTCTTGCTTTATCATCGTATCATATTTTGTTTATTATAGCAAGCCTTTGTGAAAAAACTGTGACGGGTAAAAAAAGATTCCGGGAGAATTTATAGGCAAACTGCACAAATAACCCGGATTCAGAGTGGAATGATTGACATTTGCGTGCATGTTTGGTATAATTATTGTATGTAAAAATGGGGTAAGCTCCGCAGCAACGGCGGAGCAGTCAGGGAGCTGTGCACAGCGCAGCTCCGGTTAGGACAGGATAGCATTGAAAAGAAAAAAATGGTTTATCTGTGAAGGGATTTTCACCCTTGCAACATGTATCGTGGTTGCCTATGCAGCCCGGCACCGGCAGGATGCATTCATCATCTTTACTTCGTACATGCTGGTTATTGCCGTGTTGAGTGTGGCGCTGACCGTTTACTGGCAGACCAGCTCGGCCCGGGCAATAGAAGCGAACTGCCGGCGTATTGCATATTTTATTGACAATATCAACACCCCCGCCCTGCTTTGGGACAACCGGCTGGAGCATATCCGGATCAACGACAGTCTGCGGCAGGTGCTGGGCTACGAGGAAGGGGAACAGCTGACCAAGGAGCAGTTTCCGGCTCTCTTTGGACGGGAAGGCTGGACGGAGCAGGACATTCAGGATGTGCTGCGCAGCCGGAATGTGGAGTTTGTGCTGCACACCCGCAGCGGGCAGACGGTGACGATGGTCTGGAGCACCTCCGGTATGCAGCAGGCAGAGAATATCTGCCTGTTTATGACCATCGGCGTGAATGTTACCGAAACCCGGAAAATGCAGTCTGAGATCGAGACCTTTTCCAATCAGCTGGCTGCTTCCGAATGGCGGTATGCACTGTCCATGGAGCTTTCGGAAATCGGCATCCTCCTGACCCAGGGGGACAAATACCTCATTTCCCCTGAGCTGCAGCGCATGCTGGGGCTGGAGGAAGCCTCCGTGTCCTTTGCATCCTTCAGGCGTCTGGTGCATCCCAATGATACGGTGATCTATGACACCTTTATGCGCAGTGTGGAGCGGCTCTCCCAGCTGCAGGAGGATCCGGAGGATCAGATTCATGCCATGGAGCTGCGGCTGCGTTCTGCGGACGGGGAGTATCACTGGTACTCCTACCGCTATAAGGCGGCAAAGCTGGTGGGAGCGGATACGCCCATTATCGGCGGCTCCTTTATCAATATGGACACGGAAAAGGAAAAGGATGCCCTCATCGAGCGCCTGGCCTATGTAGATGAGATTACAGGTATTTCCAACCGGAACAAGCTGATGCTGATGGGACAGGAAACCTATGCCTGTTCCCTGGAGCTGGGCATCACCTACTTTGTCATGGTGCTGGATATTGACCGGTTCCATCTGGTCAATGATGCCTACGGCTATGAATGCGGCAACAAGACCCTGCAGGATTTTGCCCATATTATGTACAAGTATCTTTCCTTCGGGGGCTTCGGCGCACGTATTTCCGCAGATAATTTTGCGCTGATCCTCCGGGATTACGGTGATGAGGAGCTGCCCATCAAGACCATGGAGCGGATCCAGGCGGATCTTGCCCATCTGGGTATGACGGAGCTGTCCGCCAAGGCGCTGACCTGTTCCGCAGGCTACTCCCGCATGCCCCAGGACGGAGACTCCTTTGCGGATGTGCTGGAGCATGCGGAATTTGCCCTGTCCTCTGCGGAGCACCGAAAGGGCACGGTGGTGGGCTATAACAGCAGTATGCATGATACCATTGTGGGGGAAAGCGAGCTAGAAAAGCAACTGTCCGATGCCATTGACAACGGGGAGCTGCAGCTGTATTACCAGCCCAAGATTGCACTGGCAAACGGCAGAATCATCGGGGTGGAGGCGCTGATCCGCTGGATCCGGCCGGACGGCACCGTGGTACAGCCGGGGAGCTTTGTGCCCATTGCGGAAACCTCCCAGCTGATCCGGAAAATCAGCGATTACGTTTTGTCCGAGGCCTGCGAGCAGAACCGGATCTGGCAGCGTATGGGTCTTCCCAATATCATCATGTCCATCAATCTGACCTCTGCGGATTTTTACCAGACCAATGTCTGCGAGGCGGTTTATGAAGCACTGGCACGAACCGGGCTGGAGGCCCAGTGGCTGGAGATTGAGCTGACGGAATCCCTGGCGCTGAAGGATCTGGATATGGCGCTGGAGCAGATGCATCAGCTGCGGGCTATGGGTGTCCGGCTGGCTATGGATGATTTCGGTACCGGTTATTCCTCTTTGAGCTATCTCCAGGTGCTGCCCATTACCCTGCTGAAGCTGGATCGCTGTTTTGTGATGAATCTGGAGCAGGATGAGATTGCCCGGGAGATTGTGGCGGCGGTAATCCGCATTGCCAAGTCCAAGCATATTGAAACCATTGCGGAGGGCATCGAGACTCCAGAACAGGCACGGCTGCTGCGGATTGCCGGCTGTGACAATGCACAGGGCTATCTCTACGGCAAGCCCATGCCGCCCAAGGAAATTGAGGAATATATGCGGCGCAATGTGACGGAACGCCAGGTTTACTGATGGCAAGGAGGAATCAGCATGGACTTTCTCAGACGCAAATACACACTGGGTGAGGAATTGTTCAACGCCATTACCCACGGCATCGGCGCACTGCTTGCGGTGGCAGGCTGTGTGGTGCTGGTGGTGCTTTGTCAGCTGCAGGGGGACAGTCTTGCGGTGGTGAGTTCCGCTCTTTACGGGGCGACCCTGATTATCCTGTACACCATGTCCACCCTGTACCACGCCATTTCCAACGAGAAGGCAAAGAACGTACTCCGGGTCTTTGACCATGTGACCATCTATCTACTGATTGCCGGTACCTATACCCCCTACACCCTGGCATGTCTGGGTGGGGCGCTGGGATGGACCCTGTTCGGCATCGTCTGGGGAGCGGCCATTGTGGGCATTGTCTTTTCCTCCATCAGCCTGAGCCGGTTTCGGAAGCTGTCCATGATCTGTTATCTTGCCATGGGCTGGGTGGTGCTGGTGGCGATTAAGCCCCTGTGGCAGGTTATCGGCACCTTATCCATGGTATTTCTGGTGATCGGCGGGGTACTCTACACTGGTGGTGTGCTGTTTTATCTGATGAAGGAATCCCGGTACATGCACTCCATCTGGCACCTGTTCGTCCTTGGGGGCAGCATCTTTCACTATTTCTCCATATTGCTTGCCATGACGTGATAAGCATTCCATCTGCACGGGCAGAAAAAATACAGGAAGGGAGGATGGTTTGCTTCTGGCAAACCGGAATCAATCATGAGAAGAATCGGTATCTTAACAAGCGGCGGGGACTGCCCCGGACTGAACGCCACAATCCGGGGGGTGGCAAAGGCCTGCTTCCAGCAGTTCGGTACGGACAAGGTAGAGATCGTGGGGATTTCCAACGGTTATTACGGTCTGATCCACAATCTTTGCCGGGACATGAAGCCTTCGGACTTTTCCGGTATCCTGACCCAAGGGGGCACCATTCTGGGCACCAAGCGGCAGCCCTTCAAGATGATGACCGTCATCGGGGAGGACAATGTGGACAAGGTCAAGAACATGAAGGAAACCTATAAGAAGCAGAAGCTGGATTGTCTGCTGACCCTGGGGGGCAACGGCACCCACAAGACCTCTTATCTGCTGGCCCAGGAAGGGCTCAACGTGATCGGCCTGCCCAAAACCATCGACAACGATATTTACGGCACGGATGTGACCTTCGGCTATCAGACTGCTGTGGATATTGCCACGGACGCCATCGACAGGCTGCATACCACGGCTGCCAGCCATTCCCGGATTCTGGTGTGCGAAATCATGGGCAACAAGGCGGGCTGGCTGACCCTGAGCGCAGGCATCGCCGGCGGTGCGGATATTATCCTCATCCCGGAGATTCCCTATGACATTGAAAAGGTTTGCGAGGCATTGCTGAAGCGTGCTGCCAACGGCAAGAGCTTTTCCATTATGGCGGTTGCCGAGGGTGCGTTTGATGTAGAGGAAGCCAAGCTCAAGAAGAAGCAGCGTGCCCAGAAGCGTGCCGAGGCGGGAATCCTGACTGCCACCAGCCGGATTGCGGCACAGGTGCAGGCATCCACCGGTATCGATACACGGGTATGCGTACCGGGACATATGCTCCGGGGCGGCAGTCCCAATGCCTATGACCGGGTGCTGGCCACCAAGCTGGGCGTGCATGCGGCAAAGCTCATTGCCCAGGAGCGCTTTGGCCGCACGGTTGCCGTTGTAGGCGGCAAGGTGACATCCAACAAGCTGGCGGATATTGCGGGTCTCACCAAGTTTGTGGATCCCAAGGGTGAGATGGTCATGACCGCAAAGCATATCGGCGTTTCGTTCGGCGACGAGTAAAGGCAATGCCCTGCAAGCGCTGTACGGCGTTGTCTCAACATAATCCGCAGGAGGCAGCTTCTGCGGATTTTCTATGGAAGGAGCATATCAGTGGATACATCGGCAATTATTGTTTGTGCGGGGAATGCCACCCGCATGCAGGGAGTCAACAAAATACTTTTGCCCCTGGGGGATACCAACGTGATCGGTATGAGCATGCGGGCCTTTGAGGCATGCCCCAGCGTGGCGGAGATCATTCTGGTCTGCCGGGACTGCGACCGGGACGAGATTCAGCAGACCGCATCCCGGCTTGGCATCAGTAAGCTGACGGCCATCGCGCCGGGAGGGCATACCCGGCAGGAAAGTGTACAGAACGGACTGCGGAAGCTGTCCAGGGGCACGGAGCTGGTTGCCATTCATGACGGGGCAAGACCCCTGGTGAAGCCGGAGCATATTGAAAAGACCATTCATGACGCCCGGGTATTCGGCGGCGCAACCCTGGGCGCCCCGGTGAAGGATACCATCAAATCGGTCAGCGACGGACTGATTACGGATACGCCTCCCCGGCATACCCTGTATCTGACCCAGACGCCCCAGGTGTTCCGGCGCCGGCTGTATTTTGAAGGCGTGGATTTTGCACTGGAGCATGGGCTGGACTTTACGGATGATTGCCAGCTGGTGGAGGCCATCGGGGGGAAGGTTTACATGACGGTGGGGGATTACACCAATATTAAGATTACAACGCCGGAGGATGCGGCTATCGCACAGGCAATTCTGAAGCAGCAGGAGGAGAGAAAATGAAACTGAGAATCGGACACGGATATGACGTTCACCGGCTGACAGAGGGACGTAAACTGATTCTGGGGGGTGTGGAGATCCCTCACGACAAGGGGCTTCTGGGACATTCGGATGCGGATGTGCTGGTGCATGCGGTGATGGACGCCATGCTGGGGGCACTGGCGCTGGGGGATATCGGCCATCTGTTTCCGGACGATGATCCCACCTACAGCGGTGCGGACAGCATGAAGCTTTTGGAATTTGTCAATGACCTGATCCGGGACAGAGGCTATCGGATCGGGAATCTGGACGCCACCATCCTGGCTCAGGCACCTAAGCTGGCCCCTTATATTCCGGCCATGCGGGAGCGGATTGCGGATGTGTGCCGCATAGATGCGGAGGATGTGAGCGTTAAGGCAACCACGGAGGAAAAACTGGGCTTTACCGGCGAAAAGCTGGGGATTGCAGCCCATTGTGTGGTGTTGCTGACAGAGCTCTGATACATGGGGGATCCCGGTAGCAATTGCTGTCGAAACGCATAGGATAAAGTAATGGCACTCCTGTACCCGGGAGCGTCAATCCTATGAGCGAGGTGATCCCTATGACTACAACCATTGCCATGCCGTCGCTGACACATGCCATGAAGGGACAGAAGGTGCTTCAGGCGGCAGGCTTTCATACACAGGTGCATAAACTCAAGCAGGCCACAGCCCAGGGCTGCGGCTACAGTCTGCAGGTGCAGGCGGAAGCAGCGCCGGTGCTGCAGCTGCTGGAGCGCAGCGCCGTACCGTTTCTGAGCTTTACGGAGGAATAGATATGGCGCAGCCGATCAATTTCGATAATGCGGCAACCACCTTTCCCAAGCCTCCGGAAGTATATGCGGCGGTGAGCTATGCCCTGGAAAAGCTGGGAGGCAACCCGGGCAGGGGCGGTCATCCCCTGTCCATGGCGGCCGGGGAGGCAGTCTATGCAGCCCGGGAAACTGCTGCTGCGTTTTTCGGTGCCCAGCCGGAAAATGTAATCCTGACCTGCAACTGTACCCATGCACTGAATCTGGCCATACAGGGTATTGCACGCCGGGGCGGCCATCTGATTATCAGTGATCTGGAGCACAACTCAGTGGCAAGACCTGTGGAGGCGCTTGCCCGGGCAGGGAAGATCACCTACAGCGTTGCCCATGTGTATCCGGAGGATGCCCGTACGGTGGAGTCCTTCCGCAGACTGATTACCCCCCGCACCCAGGCTATGGTGTTTACGCTTGCCAGCAATGTGACCGGGCAGGTTCTGCCCTGGCGTGCCCTTGCGGGGCTTTGCCGGGAACGGGGAATCTGCTGCATTGCAGACGGGGCCCAGGTCTGCGGCATTCTTCCCGTTTCCCTGGAGGATGGAATCCACATTCTCTGTACAGCCGGGCACAAGGGACTTTACGGTGCGCCTGGCACCGGACTGCTGATGACCGACGGGAGCTTCCGGATCCGTCCTTTGATGCAGGGCGGTACAGGCAGTACCTCTCTGGATCTTTCACAGCCGGAGTTTCTGCCGGATGCTTTGGAAAGCGGAACGGTCAATACCATCGGGGCAGCCTCCCTGCGGGCAGGCATCCGCTTTTTGCAGCGGCTGGGTCTGGAACGGATTCATGCCTATGAAAGCAGATTATGCCGGCGCCTGCAGGCAGGGCTGGAAAAGATTCCGGGGGCGGTGATTTACCGGCATCCGGAGGCGTCCTATGTGCCGCTGCTTTCCTTTAATCTGACCGGACGACAGCCGGAGCAGGTTGCGGAGTTTCTGGGTATGCAGGGCTACTGCCTCCGTGCAGGATACCATTGTGCAGCTCTGGCGCACACCAGCCTTGGCACCCGGGAGGGGACAGTACGGTTTGCGCCCTCGGTGTTCAACCGGGAATCCGAGGTGGATGGACTGGTGGAACAGTTGAAAAAAATTGCAGGAAACTAAGGCACAGTCCTTGAAATGCGGGAACAGCTGTGCTATAATATATACAGATGTGTGCAGAGGAGGGGCAATCCCTCCTACATAAACGAAAGGAGTGAGACTGGTGTTTGATACAATGTTCGATTCCATTAAGGATGCATTGAATTCTGTGTGGAATGTCATTTTGTCCATCACTCCGATTGATATTGTAGATATGGTGCTGCTGACCTATCTGGTTTATCTGTTCATCAAGCTGATGCGGGAAACCAGAGCGGGGCAGCTGATTAAGGGCATTGTCCTGTTTATCATCGCATACCTGATTAGTAAAAACGTAGGTCTCAAGGCCATTACCTATCTGATTGACCGGATGCTGGACATCGGCCTGGTGGCGTTGATCGTCATGTTCCAGCCGGAGCTGCGCCGGGCACTGGAAAAGGTGGGCCGGACCCAGCTGGGCGTGCGGCTGTTCGGCCTGGGGGAGACTGTGGACGAGGTCACCTCCAAATGGAGCCACGCTATCAACGCCATCTGTGATTCCTGTGCAGAGCTTTCGGCAACCTGTACCGGTGCGCTGATTGTCATCGAACGGCAGACCAAGCTGGGAGAGCAGATTGATACCGGAACCATTATGCATGCGGCGCCCAGCAAGGAGCTGTTCGGCAATATCTTCTACCCCAAGACGCCTCTGCATGACGGCGCTGTCATCATGCGGGACGGAGAGATTCTTGCGGCAGCATGCTTCCTGCCCAAGCCCTCCAAGGAGGAGCTCATCAACAAAAAGCTTGGCTCCCGGCACCGGGCAGCCATCGGCATGAGTGAGGTTTCAGACGCCATTGTAGTGGTGGTTTCCGAGGAAACCGGCCAGATCTCTGTGGCGGAAAACGGGGTGCTGGAGCGGGATTATACCAAGGACAAGCTCAAGCAGCATCTGATGGAGCAGATGCTGCCAAAGCCTTCGGACAGCTGGAGCCGCAAGCCCCGGAAGAATCCCTTCCGCAAGGAGAAAACCGCAAAAGGAGGGGATAAAAAATGAGTTTTTTTCGCTCTCTGAAGAAAAAAATCAACTGGCTGATCCGTCACGAATTCCGCTCACTGATCTATTCGGCTGTCATTGCGATTTTTGCCTGGTTCCTGATTTCCGTGACCATTTATCCCACCACGCCAAAGACCATCCGGGATATTCCCTTGACGATTTCTCTGGCAGGTACTGCGGCGGAGGAAAACGGACTGAGCATCATTACAAAGGATCTGGATCAGGTAACCGTAACGGTAACCATTACCGGAAGCCGATCCCAGATCGGCAGCTTTACGGCGGATAATCTTGTGGCAGAAGCTGTGATCCCCAAAAACATTACGGAGGCAGGGGAGTATACCCTTTCCATTCTGGTAACCAATCCGGAGGGCGTGTCCTTCACCGTGGATTCCCAGAGCCCCAAGACCATTGATGTCACCTTTGACCGGATCCAGACCATACACGATATTCCGGTTCAGGCCAATCTGCCCAATGTCCGGGCGGCAGAGAATATGACCCTGGACACCCAGGGCATTGAGTGTATGCCGGAGACCCTTTCCATTACCGGACCTGCCACCACCCTGGAGCTGATCGACCATGCGGTCATCAATGTGCCGGATACCATGGAGCTGAGCAGCGCCTATACGTTTACCAACTGTACGGATCTGGTGCTGTACGATCAGGATGGAGCAGAGATCGATCAAAGTGCATTGCAGCTGGCAATCGGAAACGGCTTCAATGTAAAGGTGCCGGTGTATACCAAGGTGACGCTGCCCTTTGATATCAGTCTCACCTATGTGCCCAATGGGTTTGATACGGAATTTTTACTCAGACGGCTGAAATTCAGCACGGAGGAGATCACGCTTGCGGCCCAGAACAGCAGCATTACGGATCTGACCAGCTGGAATCTCGGTTCCATTGTACTCAGCTCCATTGATACGGATTACCAGAAAACCTTTGATATTGATACCCGGGGTCAGTACAGCAATCTGTCCGGCATCACCACAGTTCAGGTTAGTCTGGATATGGACGGGCTGTCCAGCAAGACTATCCGGGTAACGGATATTCCTGTAGTGAATGCCCCCTCTTCCTACAAGTACAGTGTGGTGACCCGGAGTCTGAACGTAACGGTGATCGGCCCGGAAGAGGATATTCAAAATCTGACGGAAAAGGATTTGCTGGTTACTGCTGATCTCACAGGCTACAATGTAAAGGATGCCTCCTTCGAGCATGAGGTAACGGTGACCGCCCCGGATCACAGCAGGGTCTGGGCGTCCGGTTCCTACACCGTGTGGATTGACGCTGAAGAAACCGATGAGTAACAGTGCACTGGTCGTAAGCGCAGTTGCCTGACATGGAAAGAGGATGCTGGATTTTTAGCATCCTCTTTTTTGCATAATAAAAGGGCATCACCTGGTGTGATGCCCTTTGTGATTTGTGCACGTTACTGACCAAGCTCACTTTCCTGAATCAGATGAGCCAGGTACCTGGAGATTGCGGTGATGTCGCCGGAATCAATGTTGTTGTCCCGCACACAGTTGGCGTTTGCAAGGCCCTGTTCGGTGGGCGGGTTGGGAATTGTGGTGTCCTCGGCAATATAGCGGCTCAGCAGCACAATATCATTGATTTCAATCAGACCATTGCAGTCCACATCCCCGTATCTGGATGCCTGAACGGGCGGTTGTGTAGTGGTCGTGGTCGTTGTGGTTGTGGCAGGCTCTGTGGTTGTTGTCGTGGTCGTAGTGGTAGTGGTCGTTGTAGTCGTAGTGGTTGTAGTCGTAGTGGTTGTGGTTGTAGTGGTGGTAGTTTCCCCGCCGGGATTCAGGGTAAAGGGCTTGACGCCTTCAATGGAGGTAACAGTGGAGCCGGTCTTGTAAATGGAATACAGACCTGCTGCAGCGCCGCTCAGGGCTGCATTGTAGTCGCAGGCTACTTCGTTTGCCTTATAGTCCTTGACAGAATCCACATAGGAACCGCCTTGGTCAGTGGGGCCGCCGACAAGTGCGCCTACCAGCACGTGACCATTGGGGCATGTACCATTACTGTTATTGAATTCATCCCAGTTGGTGAAGCCGGAGGCTGCTCTGTGGTGAGGATACTTTGCAGAGTTATCTGTAAAGCCCACAACAAAACACTTGTTTGCCGGGTTCTGACCCAGAATATAGGTCATCTGATACTTGCACCACGCAGAATAATCTGCACTGGAGTTTTTGGTGGCAGCCAGTGCACACTGCTGCATTGCGGTGTTGTAGCGGCAGGAGCCCCATTCATCCTGGAAGTAGTAGGAGTTGTTGGTGGAGTTAACCTTACCGGAGATGTAGGAATTGACGGTGGACCAGTCACCGGTGATGTGGGCCTTGACGATATGTGCACCCAGGGTAACATTGTTCCAGCAGTGTACCCAACCGATATATGTGGGCAGTGTCTGGTTCATCAGGTTCAGATAGGAATTGTCCTTGGTGGCCAGGTAAAGCCATCCTGCTGCCCATGCCACATCGTCCTTGTAGTCATCGGAGCCATAGAAGCCGGTAGGACCGTCCGTTGCAATAGAGTTGACACGGGTTGCATAACTCAACAGCGCCTTTGCGTATTTCAGATCCTCTTCATTGCCGAAGTTGATATAGTTGAGCGCCAGTGCGGCAGCATATTCAGCGGCAATATCGCTTGCAGTAGAGTTCGTCCAGTATTCCTTCTGGGCACCCTGCTGCTGCTCCTGAGCCTCCGGTGCGTTCCAGTAGCTGTGATCCACATTGCCGTCTCCCAGCTGATAGCAGAAGCTGGATACCGAATCACCGTTGAGCTTTGTACTGTTTTTAAAGAAAGTAGCAAAATAGTCTGCGATGGTTCTGTAGTGATCCGTCAGACCCAGGCTGTCATAGGACTCCTTGAATTCGTAGTAGCCCCAGCCAAGAGTGGAAGCAGTGTAGCCCTGGGGCAGACCGAAAATGGCGTGGTCGCCCGCATCGTGGAAGCCTCCGTCAACGCTGTCGCTGGTGTGGCAGTTGCCGCGCCAGGTCATCCCTGACTTTTCAGCAACATGGGAGCCGCACATATTGGCGTCATAAAAATACATGGAATATTGCAGGAGCTTTGCGTAGTTATCTGTGTCACCGGCTGATGCAGTCATGGTGGGCATTGAGGTGAGAGGGGCGGCAATAGCGGATGCTGCCATCGCTGCGCTCAATGCAGCAGTTTTCACTTTGCGTTGCAGCTTGGATTTTGCGTGCATAAATCAATCATTCCCTTCCGATAATTACAATATGAAAAGCCGTAATATACAAATCTATTATACATGATGTTATTCGTTCATAAATGAATATTCAGTTTCTAAATAATGAACTCTTTATGAATTGTGTGATGATTATATATGATCTGTACAATAGTGCCGAGAAAAAACTAAACAAAATACACAAAAGAGCGATGCATTCCGCATCGCTCTTTCTGAATTGTTTTGCTGAAATTAAGCCTGGGGACCAAGCTCGGACGCTTCGATGATGTGTGCCAGATACCGGGCGATTGCGGTAATATCCTCGGAGTCGATGCTGTTGTCAAAGACGCAGTTAGCATTGAGCAGTCCCTCTTCGGTGGGTGCCGTTACTGTAGTATCCTGAGCAACATAACGGGAGAGCAGCACAATATCGTTGATCTCAACCTTGCCGTTGCAGTCCACGTCGCCATACAGGGAGGCAGTTACTTCCGGTGCGGTGGTCGTCGTGGTTGTTGTGGTTGTCGTAGTCGTAGTAGTTGTTGTCGTGGTGGTGGTTGTGGTCGTCGTGGTTACCTCCGGCTCGCTGTAATAGTAAACATCCACGGAGTCCAGGGTAATGGTGCTGGACTTGTCACCATACCAGAAGCCGAGCATGGTGTTTCCATATTCTACATTCACATTATCTTTCACAGTGGGCGGAAGAATCCACATGATCTCGATTTTGTCGCCAGCGTCCAAAATATTAAAGTTTCCGCCCTGATACCACATGGTTTCCTCCATGGATTCGTCAACGGAGATACCGAATGCGCCAACGAATTTGCCGATATCGGTGCCTGCGGAAACGGTGAACTTGATGGCCTGGATGATGTCGTTGTTTGTCAGCTCCAGATCAGCCAGGTCAACATGTGCAGCATTGGTGGTATCATCCCCGGCAGTCAGCTCAACAGCCGGCTTTGCAGTAGCGGTGGCTGTGTAGGGAACAGTGACTGTCTGGGTGTAGGTGCAGGTAGCGCCGGTGAGCTTGATGGATTCCTGATCTCCGTACCAGTACTGGATGGAGACTGCATCATTGCCGGCAGTGGTGGCATTTTCCCGGACGGTCTCCGGCATTTCCCATGTAACCTCTGCATACTTGCCCACGTCTTTCAGGGTTGTGCCTCTGCCGATTTCAAAGCCGTAGTCGGTTTCGTCCTCCGGACCATGGTCGTTGTACCAGTAGCCATCCTTGCCGTTTATGTACTCCGTGTCTGCCGGAGACTGCTGGGTTACGTTCATGCCGCCGCCGTACATCACGGTGCCCATATCTGTATCGGACTCCAGAATAAAGCTGAAAGACTCCAGCGTCACATCGGTGAGATTGCTGATGCCGAAATCATTATATGTAATCTTGTGGCTGTTAATGGGGTCACCCTCCTGATAGGTGGATTCGCCGGTTTCAGCATCCAGATAATAATCCTCGTCATAGCCCTGGGTCAGGGTAATATCCAGGTCCTCAACAGCAGCAGTCAGTGTGGAGGAAATCGTGGCCGTACCGTCTCCGTTATCGGTAAAGGAGCAGGCACCGCTCTTTTTCGCCGTGGATTCCGGTGTTGTGGGATCCGGATCGGTGGAACTGTCGGTGTTTCCGGTTACAGAAACCAGCTTGACAGAGCCGGTGGTGGCAGTATTGCCGCAGTAGTACATGCCGATATTGGTGGTTGCGGTGGAATTGATATAGGGCTGTACATCCTCCGGGATTTCATATACCACGGTAAAGGTGGAGGAGGTAAAGGACTGGGTGAAGGATTCTCCCTGGTACCAGTAATCCTTGGAATAGTCCTGGGTAACGCCGATGCCAAGTCCGCCGGAGAAGGAACCGGAGGAAACCGGTGCTTCAAATACACAGGTGATGGAAGTCAGCGTATCCCCTGTATCGCACAGGGAAGCGGTGTTGACGGTATAGGTGTTATCCCCCTCCGTGCAGGTATAGCTCTTGTTGACAGAAATGGTTTTGCCGGCTGCGGATGCGCTGGTGAAAGCCAGCATGGATGGGGTGGCCAGTGTGCCGGTCAGCATGGCAGCGCTGATGGCTACAGCCCGGATCCTGTTGTGTACATTGTACTTCATGATAAACGCTCCCTTTCATTCGGTGGATTTTCAGAAAATCCGATTGCTTCAGAGTTCATTTGAACTCTAAGTATAATCATTATATCATGGAAATGTGAACAGAATATGAAAATTTGTGAAAAACGCATAAAAATTCTGATATCGCAGTTGAGAAATATACAAATTGTACAAGTACGTATCAAATCAACAGCAGATAAAGAAAAAGCTGCCGGATTTGCCATCCGACAGCTTTCTGATGATTCTTACTGTTCACAGTTTGATATTGCGCCTACCGGGCAGGCTTCATAGCAGACCCCGCAGCCGGTGCATTTCTCATAGTCAATGACAGCGTGAAAGTCAACAACCTTGATGGCGCCGCTGACGCATTTTTTCTCACAGATCTTACAGCCAAGGCAGCCGTTCTTGCAGTGCATCTTGGTGAGCTTTCCGTTTTCGGCGGAGGAGCAGCGTACATCCATATGCTTGGTGACAGGCCGGACGGAAATCAGATGCTGGGGGCATGCCTTGACGCACTTGCCACAGGCAACACACTGGGCTGAGGAAATATGGGCGATGCCGTTTACCATGGAGATTGCCTGATTGTCGCACATGTTCATGCAGTCGCCGTAGCCCAGACAGCCGAAGCTGCATGCACCGGTTCCGCCGTAGAACCGTTTGGCAGCCTGACAGCTTTGTACGCCATTAAAGTCGAATTTCCGTGTTGTTGCATTGCAGTCACCGCTGCAGTGGACTACAGCCACCTCGGGCACCATTGCTTCGGCGGTGGTGCCCATGACGGCGCTGACCTGAGCGGCAGTGTCCATGCCGCCGGGCTTGCACAGATTGGTGGGGGCACCCTTTTCCACGATGGCGGCGGCATAGTCTCCGCAGCCTGCAAAGCCGCAGGCGCCGCAGTTTGCCTGGGGCAGGATTTCTGAGATTTTTTCAATCCGTTCATCCACCTTGACCTCGAATACCTTGCTTGCAACGGTGAGCAGAACGCCTGCCAGCAGCCCCAGCACAGCAAAGATCAGGATGGGAAGGACATATGTTTCAAAAGACATAATGGCTCACATGACCTTTTGGTCATTCTCCTTTCTGATTATTTGAGCATGCCGGAAAACGCCATAAAACTGAGGGATACGATGGATGCAGCAATCAGCGTGCTGGGGATACCCTTAAAGGTTTCCGGAATATCCGCATGCTCCAGCTTACTGCGGACACCGGAAAACAGAATCAGTGCCAGGGTAAAGCCCACGCCTACGAAAACGGCGTTCACGGTGGATTCCAGGAAGCTGTAGTTGTTGTCGATATTCAGCAGGGTCACACCCAGTACAGCGCAGTTTGTGGTAATCAGGGGCAGATATACCCCCAGGGCACGGTACAGGGGCGGCATCAGCTTTTTCAGCACGATTTCTACCAGCTGTACAAACAGGGCGATAATCAGAATGAATGCGATGGTCTTCAGATAGGTAAGCCCGAAGGGAGCCAGCAGCAGGTGATATACCGCAAAGGTGCAGGCGTTGGCACAGGCCATGACGAAAATCACCGCTGCCCCCATACCCAGACTGGAGGAGAGCTTTTTGGAAACCCCCAGGAAGGGGCAGATGCCCATGAATTTGGAAAGCACGAAGTTGTCCGTAAAGACCGCAGCGAACATAATGGAAAGCAGCTTCATTCTTCACATCCTCCCTTCGCACCGCAGCTTGCCGCATTGGGGCAGCCAGCACAGCCCAGCTTCTGGGGCGGCTTTTTCTTGGTGAGCTTGCTGACAGCAGCGATCACACAGCCCAGCACAAAGAATCCGCCGGCGGGCATAATGAAAATGCTCATGGGTTGGACATCCACCGGAATCTGGAACCCCAGCCAGGAGCCGGTGCCCATGATCTCCCGGACGGAGCCCATGATGAACAGGGAACAGGTGAAGCCCAGCCCCATGCCCAGACCGTCCAGCACGGAGGGCAGCACCTTGTTTTTGCAGGCGAACATTTCCGCTCTGCCCAGGATGATGCAGTTTACGGTAATCAGGGACAGGAAGGTGCCCAGGGCGCTGTGCAGATCCGGCACAAAGCCGTGCATCAGGAAATCGATAAGGGTGACAAACCCGGCAATGATGACAATGTAGCAGGGGAGCTTGACGGACTTGGGAATCACATTCCGCAGCAGGGAAATCACCAGGTTGGAGCCCACCAGCACGAAGGTGGTGGCAAGCCCCATGCCCAGCCCGTTCACTGCCTGGGTGGTGACCGCAAGGGTGGGACACATGCCCAGCAGTCCCACCAGGGTGGGATTCTCCTTGAGCAGACCCTTTGTAAATTCCTTCAGATTACTCATGACTGAGGATCGCCTCCTTATTTGCAGTATAGGTGTCCATGGCAAGGGTTACGGCATGCTTCATGCCGTTGGAGGAATAGGTGGCACCTGTCACCGGCGTCATGGTAAAGTCGGCGGAGCTGATGCCTTTGAACTGGTTCAGGAAGCTGTCATCCTGCACCTTGGTGCCAAGACCCGGGGTTTCCCCGATGCTGACAAAGCTGATGCCTGCCAGCTTCCCCTCCGGATCCATACCGATCAGCAGATGCAGACCGCCGGTGGAGTAGCCGTCCACGGTGATCTCAAAGATCACCTCGTTTTTTGCACTGCGGATCACCTGGGTGATGCCCTCGTAGTGCAGATCCTCCAGGGGGGTATACTGACCCTCTCCGAACAGGGTTTCCAGGCTGGAATTCAGCTTATCCTGCTGAGCCTGGGCAATCTTGTCCTTGGTGGCTGCATTGGCAAGCACCAGCAGACCGCTGATGATGACGCAGATCAGGGTCAGCACCAGAGGCGGCATAATTTTTTCACGCATGGCTTTTTCCCTCCTTTTCCGGCTTGACCGCACCTAAGGGGCTGGTCATGGTAAAGCGGTCGATATAGGGGGTGAGAATATTCATCAGCAGAATGGAGAAGGACACACCCTCCGGATAGCCGCCGAACTGGCGGATGAGGAAGGTCATAACCCCACAGCCCATGCCGAATACCAGCTTACCCTTCCAGGTGATGGGGGTGGTTACATAGTCCGTTGCCATAAAGAAGGCGCCCAGCATCAGACCGCCGGACAGCAGCTGATAGAGCACATCATTGCCGGCAATCAGATTCAGCAGGGCAACGGTGCCCAGGAATGCCAGGGGCGTTGCCGGGGAGATGATGCGGCGGATCATCAGATATACACCGCCCAAAATCAGCGCAATGGCGCAGGTTTCACCGATACAGCCGCCGGTATTGCCCAGGAGCAGATCCCGGTAGGAGGCGTTGCCGGTGACCAGGGGGGTGGCGGCGGTGATGACATCAGCGCCGGA
>JALELB010000034.1 GCA_022768805.1 Ruminococcus sp. | reverse complement strand
TGTGGTGGAGTAGCGGAGCTTCAGGGTAAAGTCCCCTGCAAGCTGGGTTCTTACGGTATCCTTGACAGCTGCATTTGCATTCTTTCCGAACTTCAGGAAGCCCTGACCCTGAATGCCTGTTACGCCGCTGCCGCAGGCGTTGGTTACATTGCCTTCTACATTCTTGATGTCAAAGAATTCGCCTTCATACTGACGGACGCCGGTGTAGAAGGGCGGAGCTGCGGGGGGAGTTATAGTGGATTTCTTGTAGGAGGTCAGCTTGCCGGTTTCGTTGCCCTTGCACTGAATGCTGATCTCCACAGGACCATTGTGCTTTACCGTCAGGGTATATGTACCATTGCTGTAGCTTTCGCTGATCTGAGAGGCAGTCTGATTTCTGCCGGTATCCTTTGCAGAATAGCTGGGCTTTGATGCACAGCCGGTGATCTTGAAGGTATCCGTTCTCAGGGTTGTCTGTGCCTTTTCGTCAAAGTTATCTGCATAGATGTTAATATGGTCACTGTACTCCTGAATGAGTGCATTGCCGTACTGGTTGAAGTTTACATCCAGTTCTTTGCAAGTGTTGTACTTGAGTGAAAGTACCGCACCGCAGTTGCTGCCGTCCTTATTGGGGTTATAGGTCACCCAGGAATTTTCATATCTGCCTGCGTAGCAGTTTCCATAATAGTCAGAAGCAAACAGCTTGTTGAATTCATCCTGCTTTGCAGAAATGGAACTCCAGCGGGACGGAATAGAGGATTGCTTGATCTGTACCTGGAAGGACTTTGCGGCAGTATCCCGCAGTGCATATACAGTGGGAATAGTGGGATAGCGTCCTGTACTCTTATAGAGATTATGGTTGTTCCGCAGATTGCCGTCCCCATTCATCCGGTACAGACCTTCAAAAAGTGTCTCATAGGTACTGTACTTGTTATCATCGGTACCGCTGTTATTGTCCTGGATTACAACGACCTTTGTACGGTCAATAACCTCCTGCCTGGTGGGAATCCGGATTGTGCCGTCAACAACCTTGCGGAAGAAATCCAGCGTGTCATTCACATACTGATCCTTGGTGTTCCAGCTGCGGCAGCCATAGCCCTCGCTGTCATTTACACGATTCCAGGATTCCCCAAAGTCATCTGCCCAGATCAGCTCCGGACCGTCAATGATGGTTGCACCGTTCAGAACCATTCTTTCCATATGGATCGGAAGTCCGGTAATCTGCCGGTACTGATCCTTGGAGGAGGGGCCTGTGCCGGACCAGGTGGAATCTGTCCAGCCGGTTTCATCGTAGCGCACACCGAAGTTTCCGCAGTAGCCGGAGAGGTATGCACCCAGTATTTCACTCTCTACATCTTCAATGTAGCTGGCCTGGGTGTACTTTTCCTCCAGCTGGAGATTCTGGGAATACTGCTCACAGGCTGTTCTCCATTCAGGGCAGCGCTTGAGCATAGCGATGGGATTAAGGGGTGCGCTCCACTGATTTGCACACCAGTTTACATTCAGATAGCCGCCATACTTGTTGCAGAGCTTTAACAGCTTCGCAAAGTGCTGATAGCGCTGAATCGGTGTTACAGGGAAATCAGCGGATTCAAAGCCCCAGAACTGTTCACTGTAGTTGAAGCCGATGAAGTTGGGGTAGTCGCGGAAGAATTCCGCATAGATGGTGTTTTCGTAGTCATCGTCTGCTTTGGAAACAAACAGACTCTTGTTCGGGAAATTTACGATATTGCCCGAAGAGTCATAGTCCGGGAAATGGCACTGGCCGCCGCTTGCAGGCTGAACCATACACCATACGCCTTCATCACCGCAGGTCTTCAGCCAGGATTTTGCAAGCTCATAGCCGTTCTGTGTCATCAGCCATGTGTGGGAATCATTGCTCCAGTTGATCGACATGGAGATATTAAATACCACATAGGGCTTGAGATCCTCCGGAATCAGCGCAATGATCTTTGCAGGGTCTGCGTAGTTCCATGTGTCAATGTGCACGATCAGCATGGGCTGGTCCGGCGAACAGGGTCTACGCATTGTGGTGTTTGCTGCCTCAGCGGTCATGGTGTTTACTTTGACCGAATCCCCCAGGAAGGAGAGTGGATTTCCCGAGTTTGGGGTAGCAAACGAGCTTGTGAGCAATACTGCAGAAAGCATTGCCGCACAAAGTTTTTTGAGTTTCATCCAATACACCTCCATTTTTTCTTTCTATTATTATATAGATTCCACAAGCCTGCGTCAACCCACAAAACAACGATTAGGTGGATAAAATGCAGTTTTTTCTTGACTATGAATAAAAAAAGAGTTATAATGATAGAAACACTATCATAATATTATACTTTGTGAGGTAATAGGATATGGGCAAGTCCAACAGACATGTGTTTGGCGTAATCGCTTCCCGGCTCAGCGATATGGAACAGTCAGATCTGCTGACGGGAATGCTGCGTCAGGCACAGGAGATGAATATTGATCTTCTGATTTTGTCCAGCATTTATAATCCCAATGAACCCTCTACACAGCTTGAACGGGAAAACGACATCTATGATCTGATTTGTTCAGATGCCTTTGACGGATTCATTCTGATTTCAGAGGCCTTCATCAACCCGCAGCTGCAGAAGCGTATCCTGTGCCTTCTTTCCAAAATGAAACAGGTTCCGCTGATTGCCCTGGGAACCCCCCTCCCCGGTTTTACACTGAAGCATTTTCAGTTTCTCAACACCAGTGATGCCATGGATTTTGAACAGATTACCGATCACCTGATTGAAAAGCACGGGTTTACAGACATTGATATGCTGACCGGATATGAGCAGATTGAAGCATCCCACCTGCGGGTGGCCGGATACCGTGCGTCCCTGGAACGGCATGGCATTCCCTACTGTCCGGAGAAAGTACATTTCGGGGATTTCTGGCTGCGCTCCGGAGAAGAGCTTGCTATGGATTACATAGACGGGAAGAAACCGTTTCCCCAGGCGGTGGTTTGCGGAAACGACCATATGGCATACAGTATGCTGGATACATTCACAAAACATGGTATTTCTGTTCCGGAGCGGATTACGGTAACCGGCTATGAATATATCCGGGAGCGTATGTATCATTATCCACTGCTGACTACTTACCAGCGTAACCGGGCGGAGCTTGGCGCAGAAGCTGTCCGTCTGATGCAGCAGCGGCTGGATGGGGAAACCAGTGAACCCTTTATGCCTCCTTCCGGCCGGCTGATTCCCGGGCATTCCTGTGCCTGCGGACCTGATCCCATGCAGCTGCTGGCGGAACAGGAGCATATCTCCATGGAGCGCACCTATGATTTCCTGAGTCTTTTCGGGCAGCTGGAATTTGAGCTGACTGAGTGCCGGACAATCCAGGATATGCTGCAGGTTTGCCGTGAGTACAGGTATATGCTGCAGAATGCGGAAGAAGTTTACCTTTGTCTGTATGAGGACTGGTACAGTGACCGGAGTATTTCGGAGAATGTGACCTGTTACAGCCTGATCTCCGAAGCTCGCCCGTTTACCATGCATAAGCATGATCTGAGCCGGCTGTGCAGCGGTCCTGCCGCAGCATACAGTATCTGTCCCCTGTTTTTTTTGCAGCATTCTCTTGGATATGCAGTCATGAAATTCCACACAGCCCGTGCCTGCACAAACCAATACCGTCGCTGGCTCAAGGCGGTCGGTAACGGACTGGAATTTTTGCGCATGAAAAATGATATTCAGTATCTGACCCAGTGCTGCAATTTATCCGAAACAGTGGATATTATGACCGACATGTACAATAAGAGAGGATTCCATTCAGCCTTTGATGCAGCAGCGGGGACCTTTGATGCCCGGAATACCCACCTGGTCGTATTGCGTGTTTGTCTGTTTGATGAAAGCTATGCTACAGAAAGCAGTGGTCAGAAGATCCAGGCGATTCTGGCGGCCTCCGATGCGGTGAAATGTTTCTGCGCCGGTTCCCGTCTTTATGGAAGAATTGGGGAAAACACCTTTGCCTGTGTGGTTCGCTGTCACACCTCTGACAGTAAGCTCCTGGAGGATCTTCTGGGCGCAATCCTGATTCGCACGCCCGGCTATACCGTCCGGTATGCTTTGGATTCCTTTGTATGCACTGCCCTGCCCTGTTCCGCGTCTTCTTCATTCCCGAGTCAGATGGCCGCAGCACTTCAGCGTCTGGAGCAGCATACAAAGGCCGTTGCTGCACGGCGGATCTGTGCCCATTACAGTGAAATGCTTGCCTTACGCAACCAGTTTTATCTGACTCCGGAGGCTTTTTTTGAGACGGCTAGTGCCGAAATGCCCTGTTCCTACAGCTCCGGACATCTGCGGACGATTTACAAAAAATGCTTTGGAACCAATCCCCATCGTGACTGTATTGATGGCCGTCTTCTGCTGGCTAAATATCTGCTGTTTACCACAAATGATACCATACAGCAGATCGCCCAGGCCTGCGGCTATCGGGATAACAAGTATTTTCTGCGTCAGTTCCGGATAAATACCGAAATGACCCCGGCGGAATACCGAAAGGCCTGCTCTCCGGCAGGATGAATAAAAAAGACCGCAGCTTGTCCGGCTGCGGTCTTTTATCGTTAGCATTGGGGGATTACGCCATCTGCACCTTCTCGGCTTTCTGCTGGTGCATTTTTTCCAGCAGCAGTGCGATTTTCTGGTGGGGGTCAATGACTGTGCTGATGGATACATCGTGATTGATGGCTGCAATGAAGTATGCAATATACTTGGAAACGTCAACCTCGTGGAACCAGGGACGGGCAAGCAGCTCCGGACTGCGGTAAGTGAGGTTTGTACCAAATACTCCATCAATAAAGCCGTCTTTGTATGCTTTGTCAAACTTTTCAAGTCCATCCGTGAACAGGCCATAGGTGGCATAGGCAAAGATCCTGCGGGCTTTTTTATCCTTCAGCGCATAAGCCAGATCCAGCATGGACTCGCCGGAGGAAATGATGTCATCTGCAATAAACACATCCAGGCCCTCCACTGAGTTGCCCAGATACTCGTGTGCCACAATGGGATTTCTGCCGTTGACAATCTTGGAGTAATCCCGGCGTTTATAGAACATGCCCATATTGACGCCCAGCACGGAAGCGTAATACATATTCCGGTTCAGGGCACCTTCATCGGGACTGATGACCATGAACTTGTCCGGCGCAATGTCAAAGTCCGGAATGCATTTGAACATTGCCTTCAGCACCTGGTAGGAGGGCATCACATTGTCAAAGCCCATCAGGGGCACTGCGTTGTGAACCCGGGGATCATGGGCGTCAAAGGTGATAATGTTGGAAACCCCCATAGCCTCCAGCTCCTGCAGTGCGCATGCGCAGTCCAGGGATTCACGGAAGTTGCGGCGATGCTGTCTGCCGCCGTAAAGAATCGGCATAATGACGTTGATCCGATGTGCCTTGCCGGATGCAGCCTGGATGATTCGCTTGAGATCCTGGTAGTGATCGTCCGGAGACATGGAGTTTTCCCGGCCGAACATCTTGTACTTACAGTTATAGTTGCCCACATCCACCAGAATAAACAGATCCTTGCCCCGGACAGTGGACTTGATGAGTCCCTTGCCGTCGCCGGAGGCAAAGCGGGGACACTCGGAACCGATCAGGAAGCCGTCCGGATTATCCTCCTCATTGACGAGCCAGCGCATCAGATACCCGTTGATTTTTTCTCCAAGCTCCGTTGCGCTTTCTGTGGCGATCAGCCCCAGGGGTGCTACGCCTTTCTGTGAATCGAACAAAACTTCATTTGCTCCAGCTGTCATGCTTGCACGCTCCTTTAATATTATTTACAGAATTTTTCAATATAGTGATCAATGTCACCCTGAATAATCGATTTGGCAACCTCTGCATTTTCAACTTCGTTTACTGCCGTGGTTTTGTTTTCCAGCTCCTTGTAGACACGGAAGAAGTGGGACATTTCGTCAAATACATGCCGGGGAAGCTCGCAGATGTCATGATACATGTTGTAATTGGGATCGTTGAAGGGAATCGCAATGATCTTGTCATCCTTGTGACCGCTGTCCATCATGCGGATTACACCAATGGGATAGCAGCGCACCAGCGTCATGGGATACAGCTGCTCAGAACAGAGCACAAGCACATCCAGTGGGTCGTTGTCATCCGCATAGGTGCGTGGAATCAGGCCGTAATTGGCCGGATAGTGGGTAGAGGTGTGCAGAATTCGGTCAAGCATAATCAGTCCGGTTTCTTTGTCAAGCTCATACTTTTTCTTGCTTCCCTTGGGAATTTCAATGACCGCCACGAAATCGTCGCAGTTGATACGCTTGGGGCTGATATTGTGCCAAATGTTCATAGTTACCCTCTTTCCTCAATTCTCATAGACCTACATAAATATAGTATACCAGCTATTTGCGATTTGTCAATTGCACCGCTGCCTTTTTGGTACATATGCCAATTTTGCCCCGGGAATGTGTCGAATTTTGTTGTGACAGAGAGCAAAAAAAGTTTGGACTTTCCTGACCCAAATATTGCAGAACGGCAGGTTTTGTGTTATAATAGAAAAAAGCTGAATGACTTCTGGATGGTTCCAGATTGCATAGAAAAAGAAAGGAACAATAAACGTATGGAAGATCAGATTCAGTCTGCCATCACACAGACAAAGCAGATTATCCGGGAGGTAAAAAAAGCCGTTGTCGGCAAGGATGAAACCGTAATCAAGGTATTGCTGGCTATGCTGGCGGGTGGACATATTCTGATTGAGGACATTCCCGGCGTGGGCAAGACCACCATGGCGCTGGCCATCTCCAAGGCGGTGCATCTGGTTCATCACCGGATGCAGTTTACCCCTGACGTTATGCCTGCGGATGTAACGGGCTTTACCATTTACAATAAACAATCCGGCAGCTTTGATTATAAGCCCGGCGTTGTCATGTGCAATCTGTTTCTGGCGGACGAAATCAACCGGACCTCCAGCAAGACCCAGTCTGCCCTTCTGGAGGTTATGGAGGAGGGCAGCGTAACCATTGATGGGGTTACCCGGGTATTGCCCAGACCCTTTATTGTCATTGCTACCCAGAATCCCATTGGTTCCGTGGGTACCCAGATGCTTCCCGAATCTCAGCTGGACCGGTTTATGATTAAGCTGAATATGGGCTATCCGGATCTGCAGAGCGAGGTGGATATTCTCAAGGCACGGCACAGCGATAACCCCATTGACCAGGTAAAGCAGGTTGCCTCCGCTGAGGACATTATCCGGCTGCAACGGTTTACTGAACAGATTTATGTGGATGACAAAATCTATACCTATATTGCAAGCCTTGCTCAGGCAACCCGGCAGCACCCCATGCTCCGGCTGGGTATCAGTCCCCGGGGGACTCTGGCGCTGACTGCTGCGTCAAAGGCAACTGCGCTGCTGCGGGGCAGGGATTATGTGACCGCAGATGACGTGCGCTTCATGCTGCAGGATGTATTTGCACACCGGCTGCTGCTGAGTGCAAAGGCACGGATGCAGGAGGTTACAGTGGAGCAGGTCATTTCCGACGTGGCACGGCAGGTTCCTGTTCCTGCAATCGGTGACGATCTATGATCCTGGTAAAGCTTGCATACCTGCTGCTGCTGGCGGGGCTGGTGCTGTTTTTTATGCTGTTCAAGGATCCGCTCAGTCTGATTCTTCTGCTGAGCATCCTGCTGCTGCCGGCATGCTCCTGGCTGTGGCTCCGGATTGCCGGCCGCCGGGTTCAGGTCCGTATGCTTTGTCCCTCCGGGGCACTGACTGCCGGAGAACAGGCGGAGCTTCAGCTGTCCCTGCAAAATCCCGGTATTCTGCCGATTCCTCACGCAGTGTTCCGAATCCGCTATGGAAATACCCTTGCGCAGCAGAGCGAAACCATCGTTGTATCCAGCGGTCTGCCCTCCGGCAGCAGTCAGATTATCGGCTTGCAGCTGCTGCCGGAGTACTGCGGTTTTCTGCGGATAGAGATTGTCCGGATCCAGCTGTATGATATGCTCCGGATGTTCCGGATGAATAAGCGGCCCCCACAGGCGGAGGAGCTGTTCATAGCCCCCCACATCTGGCCCATGCAGGCCGCCTGCGGACAGGTGCTTTCCCGGGACAGTGAACAGGAGGTATTTTCCCGGTATCGTCCCGGAGATGATCCTTCCGAGGTGTTTGCCCTTCGGGAATACCAGCCCGGTGACCGGCTGAATCGGATTCACTGGAAGCTCAGTGAAAAAAACAGCGGACTCATCGTCAAGGAATTCAGTCTGCCCCTGGGGCAGGCGGCGGTGCTGTTTGTGGAATGGAAACAGGCATCCCTGCCGGAGCAACATGCTTTGCTGGAAACCCTGATTTCCGCTTCAACTGCATTTTCTGCTGCGGATATTCCCCACAATCTGTGCTGGTTCGACCCCCGGAATGAACAGCTGACTACTGTTTCCGTCAATGACGACTCGGTTTATGAGGGGCTTCGCCGGTTGATGTCCACGCCTGTCCACAATTTGTCCTCCAGCCTGCATTGTATAGAGCCGGACCGGAGTATTTCCCACCTGGTATATCTGACTGGCGCCGTACAGCCGGAGCAGCTTGCCCGGCTGGAGCAGCTGCATGCGGACCGGATTACCGTGTTTTCTATTGATGCCGATGATGCGCATACCGCATGCACCGAACGGGAATCTGCTGCCTTTTCACAGATTGAGCTTTGCTCTGTGGCGCCCCACCGCATCGAAGCTGCATTGCAGGGGGTGGTTTTGTGAAACAGGTTTCCTCTCTGGACAGCGGTGTCCGTTTGCTGACTGCTCCACGGATGTCCGCCCAGGCACCGGGCAAGAACCGCAGCCAGGTCTGGATGTCGCTGCTGGCTCTGCTGGGCATCGGCTCCACCTTTGCGGTGTTCCTGTCCATGTTTACGCTGCAGGTGAATTATTCCCTGCTGATCGGCGGTATGCTGCTTTGCTGGCTGGTGTCCTCCGTTCTGTGTACCCTGGGCAGGCGATGGGTCCTGGGACTGATTCCTGCTGTTATCGGCGGTGAGCTTCTGCTGGTAAAATACTGGTCCCTGGCGGTTGACGGCTTCTGCTATATGTTCAACAGCATTTATCAATGTGTCCACCACACCACGGAGTTGCATTATACCGGATTGACCAATCAGAATGAAATGCAGGCGACCACTGCGCTGCTGCTGTTCTGCATGCTGTTTCTGGGGGCATTGATCTGCTTTTTTACCATTTCCCGGCCCAATGCGGTGATCTGCTTTGTGCTGACTTTTGCTCTGCCGGAAATTGGTCTTTACTACGGGGTTGCGCCCTCCTATCCTGCATTTGCCTGTCTGCTTGCCTACTGGGTGGGGATTCTTGCACAGGATCGGGCCTATTCTCCCCTGCATCTGCAGAGCAGACATTCGCACCAGTATCATGCCAAGGAACCCCTGCGCCGGCAGGTTGCAATTCAGACCGCTTTGATCGGGCTTGTTATGGTTCTGCTTCTCTTTACTGCGGTATGCGCCGGGCTGAAGCTGAGCCATTTTTCCCGTTCCCAACAGCTGGATCAGTGGCGCATGCAGATCAAGACCGGTATGAAGAATATCACCCTGCCCAATGAATTGGAGTTTCATACAACAGTAGCCTCCCCTTTCCGTTTTTCCGACGAAAACAGAACAACGGATACATTTCTATTGGGCAGACAGAACGAAATCCGGTTTTCTTACCAGCCCATGCTTCAGCTGGAATATGGCAGGATGCCTGAATATAATATGTATCTGAAAAGCTATGTAGGTTCCCGGTATGAGTCCAATAGCTGGTCATCCCTGACAAAGGCACAGTATGAAATCCTGGAGACGGATATACAGCCGGAGGATAGCGATTTAGGACAGAGACTTCTGACCCAGTCTATTCAATACTGGTCTATGTCTCTAGAAGAAAACTATGGGATAGAGAACGGTATTTACATAGATGAAATGATGATCTCCCAGACACAGCAGGAAAGCAAAACGGCCTATGTGCCCTATCCGGTATTTATACTCAATGACCCATATAGGCTGAAGCCGTATCATGACGGTACGTATAGGCTGTATCATGCTGGCGATTATCACCTTATTTATCTGACAACGGACTATTTGAATCCATCCAATCTGCTGGTTATCGCTAGATATATGGATAATCATCCGGAAGTCCAGGAAAACAAGGAGTCAAGATACCGGAAATTTGTCTATGATTCTTATTTGTATGTGCCGGACACCGAAGCCATGCACCGGGTGCAGGAGGCATACCGGGATCGACTGGGAAACAGCATTGGTACAAGCGAAAGCTATGCGGAACATGTGGATACGGTGCTCCGGAAGCTGAATGAAATTTATGCGGCTGTAACGGAGGATAGCAGCTATACCCTGACGCCAGGTGCTGTTCCCGAAAACAGGGACCTTGTGGAGTATTTTCTTCTGGAGAGCCGGAAGGGCTACTGCTCCTACTTTGCAACCGCCGGCGTGATGCTTTGCCGTATGGCAGGGATCCCGGCCCGGTATGTGGAGGGTGTAGCGGTTTCCAAAGAGGAGTTTGAACAGGGCGAGACGGTATACAAATCGGATGGTACAGCGCGGAATCGGCTGACGGTGGATGACAGTCACGCACACTCCTGGGCGGAAATTTATCTGGATGGCATCGGCTGGATTCCTTATGACTTTACGCCCGGCGGTGCAGACTCCAACCAGCAGGCTGCGTCTCAGACCACTTCTGCCACCAGTACCAGCCAGACCCATACCACCACAACGGTTACCACTGCAGCCCCGGAGCATACACAGACCAGTGCTGCAAATACGCAAACCAGCCAGCGGAGTGATGCAGCCTCCGGTACATCCGCTTCATTCCGGTGGGTGCTGCTGATCCTGACCATACTGGCACTGGTGATTCTGCTTCCTCTGGGCATACTGCAATATCTGAAGCGGCGAGCTGAAAGAATCTGGACAAAACGAAAAGCAGCATTTGCATCAAAGGATACAAACGCTGCGGTAATCGTTGCCTATCAGTATTTACTGCTGCTGCTGAAAGAAGCGGGCATTACACCGGCAGGCGAAACGCCGGGAGAATTTGCCCTCAGGGCAGAAGCGGAATGCCCCTTCCTTTCGGCCCATACCCTGACCCGGGCTGCCGGCATAGCAGAATGTGCGGATCTGAGCCAGCATACGGTTTCCGAGGAAGACAGGCGCTTTGTGACAGCCCTTGCTATGGAGCTGCAGAAGGCGGTTGCATCAGACTGTACCGGATTCCGGCGGTTCCGGCTTCGGTTTATCCGCTGTCTCATCCAGTAATGCCAGCACATCCGGCAAAAAAAGCCGGAATGCGGTGGGCAGAGAATACTGCTTCTCCAGTGCTGTGCAGTCTGCCCAGACAAATTCCGGGGATGGCCGCATACACCGGAGGTAATAACAGGTCATATGCCATTCAATGTGGGTGAAGATATGGGTGCGCTCCTGGGACTGGAGCAATGCGGCAGGCTGTACACCCATTTGCTCAGCCCAGGCAATGGCCTCCTCCGGTGTGCAAAGGTGTTCAAGGTTCGGGAATTCCCAAAGCCCCGCCAGCAATCCCCTGTTTTCACGCTTTCGTACAGCGGCAGTATCGCCGCACAGAAACACAAACACGGTTCTGTGCTCGATGCGCCGCTGCTTTTTTTCTGCACGCACCGGCAGCATGCCGACGGTATTTCGCTTACGGGCAAGGCAAAGTGCGCTGACCGGGCACGCTGCGCAGCCGGGTGCGCCCTTGGGCACACACACAGTGGCGCCAAGCTCCATCAGCGCCTGGGTCAGCATACCGCACTTCCCTGCCGGATATACCGCTGCCAGCTGATCCGTGAACTGCTGTTTCACCCGGGGAAGATCCACGCAGCTGTGATCGTCCATCAGTCTGGCCATCACCCGCAGCACATTGCCGTCCACCGCCGGTGTAGGCTGTTCAAAGCAGATGGAGGCAATTGCCCCGGCGGTGTAGGGGCCGATGCCGCTGAGCTTACGGATACTTTCATAAGTATCTGGAAATACGCCGCCGTATTCCGTACAGATCTGCTGTGCTGCCTTTTGCAGATTCCGTACCCGGTTGTAATAGCCCAGCCCTTCCCACAGCTTCAGCAGCTGTTCCTCAGGTGCCCGGGCCAGGGCGTCAATGTCCGGCAGTGCCTGTAAAAAACGCTGATAATATCCTTTTACCGCCTCTACCCGGGTCTGCTGGAGCATAATCTCCGACAGCCATACATGGTATGGCTCACGATCCTGCCGCCAGGGCAGATCCCGTGCATGGCTGGGGTACCAGGCAAGCAGCTGTGATACACACTGGGCTAAAAACTGACTTGAATCCATAATTACTCCTTGACAGGACAACACCGCAGGGTATCACAGGTTCCCTGCGGTGCTGCGCTTATTCTGGTATGATTTTGATGACGCCGATTTCCGGCCGGTTCATAAACCGGATGGGTATGCTGGGGTAATTTCCGATTCCGGAGGTGACGAACAGCTTGCCGGTGCCGCAGGTGAAAAGCCCTTTGTCGTAAACCGTGGAGCCGTCTCCCAGAACCTGTGGCAGCCAGATGCCGTCCTCGTAAACAGGGCCGAGGAAGGGCAACTGCACCACGCCGCCATGGGTATCTCCGCACAGTACCAGATCCGCCCCAAAGGAAGCATATTTCTCCGGCATGGGTATGTGGGCAAGCAGAATGGAATATACATCCGGATCCGGCAGCTCAAAGGCATTGGTCAGGTCAAAGGTAGGAGAAAAGTAGGCATTGTCAATGCCGTAAAGCTCCAGAGTGGTGGAGCCGATCTGCACCTGTTCCTGCTTGTAGTCCAGCACATGCACCCCGGCCTCCCGCAGGGTATCCATGTATGCATAGGTGCGGTCATGCTCGCCGGGTACAAAGTATACCTGATCCGGATGCTGTGCTGCTATTTTTTTGATGAGAGAAATTGCCCGGTCACAGCTTTTGCCGCTGTCCTGTTCTGTGTACATATCCCCCAGAATACAGATCAGATCCGGGTCGATTTTCTTCAGATTCCGGAGAATTGCTTCCGGCTGGACACCAAGCAATCCGGCGTGGTAATCACTCAGGGCCGCAATGGTTATTTCATTGTGAACATCCGGACTTGTAAGCTCTTCTCTGGTGGTTTTCAGCGTAAAATTATTGAACAGCCAGAGCAGAAGCAGGATCAGCAGAAAAATTCTCCTTCCGGTATGCTTCTTTTTGGGTTTGGAAGGAGCATTTGCGCCTTCGGGAACTGCTGGTGTGTTGGTTTCGCTCATAGAATTCGCCGCCTTTCCGGATTACTGTTGAATGTTGTGCACATCCACCTGGGGGAAGGGGATGCTGATGCCGTTTGCGTCAAACTGTTTTTTCACGTTTTCCAGCAGGGTGTACCGAAGCTCCCAGTAATTGGAACTATCCACCCACACATAGGTAAATACCACAACGGCACTGTCATCCTGCCGTCCCATCCGTACCAGAGGCGCAGGCTCCTTCAAGGCGATTTCCTCCGCCTGGATAGCCTGAAGAATAAGGCTTCTTGCCTTGTCAAAATCACTGGCGTAGCTGATGGAAAACTCCAGATCCAGCCGGCGCAGCTTCTTTTCTGTGTAATTGGAGATCACAGAACCGGACACGGTACCGTTAGGGATATAGATGGTCTTATTATCAACAGTGATAATCCGGGTGTAGAGAATGCCCACAGATTCCACTGTTCCGCTGACCCCGGAGGTTTCAATAAAGTCCCCTGCCTTAAAGGGCTTGGAAAAGAGAATGATAAAGCCGCCCGCCAGGTTGGACAAGCTGTTCTGGAGAGCAAGACCGATGGCTAGGCCCGCTGCACCGATCACCGCCACAATGGAACTCATGGGCACATTCAGAATGGACAGGCAGATGACTATCAGTACTGTGTATAGAATCACGCGGATCAGGGACTGAAAAAAACCGATTGCAGTTTCATCAATGTTGGATCTGCGCATGCCCCGCTTGATCATTTTCTGCAGCAGCTTTGCCAGCAGCACGCCAATGAAAAAGACTACAACAGCCACCAGCAGGGTGGGAATGGCGTCCTGTATTTTATGGATAATGCCGGAAAAGAAGGAAGTGGTCTGTTCCACTACAGCCTCTGTTTCATCAATTGTCTTGTCGATTTCCATGGCTCTCATACCTCCTGAAATAACCGAATCTGTGTGTATATATCCTCCGGTGATTCCGCAAGCCGCTGTGCGCCTGCTTGAGTAAGCTCCTGTTCAGTCCGGAAGCCCCAGACACAGCCGATGCTGTGGGTGCCGGCAGCCAGTGCGGTACGGACATCCACATTACTGTCCCCGATCATCACCGTTTCCTCCGGCGCAGTCCCCAACTGCTGCATGACTGCCTGTAAAATTGCCGGATCAGGCTTCACCGGCCGTCCGTCAATTTTACCGCTGACCAGGTCAAAGAGGTCTGTACCGAAAAAATGTGTGACGATTTCCCGGGTAAAACTCTCCGTCTTATTGGACGCCACTGCCAGGCGCATGCCCTCTCCCTTCAGACGGAGCAGAAGCGCTTCAATGCCCGGATAGGGACGGGTTTTGTCGGCGTAGTGGGTGTTATAGTATTCGGAAAACAGAGCATACTGCCGGTCGACATACTCCTTGGCATCCTCCGGCAAAACCCGTTCGCACAGCTTCCGGACCCCGTTTCCTACAAAATAGCGGAACTGCTCCGTGGGATGCTCTGGAAAGCCCAGTGTGCGCAGGCCGTAGTTGGATGCAGCAGCCAGATCGGCAAGGGAGTTGACCAGTGTGCCGTCCAGATCAAACACAGCAAGACGTATCATGCGAATTCCTTCTTTCAGCGGATCAGCCTTGCCAGCCGTCCGGAGTATTCCGCCCGGAACTGGGCAAAGGTGTCGGTTTCAATGGCGGAGCGGATCCGTTCCGTCAGCGTATTGTAAAAGTAAAGGTTATGCATCACAGCAAGCCTGCCGGCCAGCATCTCCTTCGCCTTGAACAGATGCCGGATGTATGCCCGGGAGTAGTGTCTGCATGCAGGACAGTCACAGGCTTCGTCAATGGGCCGGTCATCGGTTTCATAGCACTGATTGGTCAGATGCATAATGCCGTTCCAGGTGAACACCGTGGCGTGTCTGGCGTTTCGGCTGGGCATAACGCAGTCAAACATATCAATGCCCCGGGCAACCGCTTCAATGATATTGGAGGGGGTGCCAACCCCCATCAGATACCGGGGCTTGTTCTCCGGCATATAGGGTACCACTACGTCCAGGATATGGTACATTTCTTCCGTAGGCTCCCCTACTGCCAGTCCGCCCACTGCATAGCCGTCCAGATCCAGATCCACAATCTCCTTCATATGCTCCACCCGCAGCTCGTCAAAGGTACACCCCTGGTTGATGCCGAACAGCAGCTGGTGGGGGTTGACCGTATCCGGCAGGCCGTTCAACCGTTCCATTTCTGCCTTGCAGCGCCGGAGCCAACGGGTGGTTCGGGCACAGGACTGCTTGGCATAGGCATAGGTGGCGGGATTCTCTACACATTCGTCGAAGGCCATGGCAATGGTGGAGCCCAGGTTGGACTGAATCCGCATGCTTTCCTCCGGCCCCATGAAAATACGCCGTCCGTCAATATGGGACTGGAAGTATACGCCTTCCTCCTTAATGCGCCGGAGCTTTGCCAGGGAAAACACCTGAAAGCCGCCGCTGTCAGTGAGAATGGGACGGTCCCAGTTGATGAATTTGTGGAGCCCCCCCATTTTCCGGATTACGGTGTCGGTGGGGCGAAGATGCAGGTGGTAGGTATTGCATAGCTCCACCTGGCATTTAAGCTCCTTGAGATCCATGGTGGAGATGCCGCCTTTAATTGCCCCGGCAGTACCTACATTCATGAAGCAGGGCGTCTGGAAGGTGCCGTGTACGGTTTCCACCGTTCCCCGGCGTGCCAGTCCCTCCTGTTTTAACAGTGTATACATACAATTCTCCTTGCGTGTAGTTTACCGGATGAAACATGCGTCCCCGAAGCTGAAGAACCGGTATTTTTCTTCCACAGCGGTCTTGTAGGCGCGCATGGTATTGTCATAACCCAGAAAGGCGGAAACCAGCATAATCAGTGTGCTTTCCGGCAGATGGAAATTGGTAATCAGGCCGTCCATCACCTTGAACTGGTAGCCCGGATAAATGAAAATATCCGTGTAGCCCTCACATGCCTGAATCTTTCCGTAAAAGGTGGCGATGCTTTCCACCGTGCGGCAGGAGGTGGTGCCCACGCAGATCACCCGCCCGCCCCGGGCTTTGGTCTGGTTGATGAGATCCGCTGTTTCCTGGGACATGGCGTAGTGCTCGCTGTGCATTTTATGCTGCAGCACGTCATCCTCCTTCACCGGACGGAAGGTGCCCAGCCCCACATGCAGGGTTACATAGGCAAGGCCAACCCCCTTGTCCTGCAGCTGCTGCAGCATTTCTTTCGTAAAATGCAAACCGGCGGTTGGCGCCGCTGCAGACCCCAGTTCCCGGGAATAAACGGTCTGGTACCGCTCCTTGTCCTGTAGCTTTTCCTTGATATAGGGAGGCAGGGGCATCTGTCCCACATCCTCCAGCGCGGTAAAGAAATTCCCATCACAGGTAAACTGCACCAGCCGGTTGCCGTCTTCTTTGACCTCCACCACCTCACCGATGAGCCTGCCGCCGCCGAAGGAAAACCGGGTTCCTACCTTTGCCTTTTTCCCGGGACGGCAGATCAGCTCCCAGAGCTTATCCCCTTTCTGTTCCAGCAGCAGAAATTCGATAAAGGAGCCGTTGTCGATTTTCTCCCCGTAGAGACGGGCAGGAAGCACCCGGCTGTCGTTCAGTACCAGCAGGTCACCTTCCTGCAGCATTTCGCATAGATTATAGAAATGCTGGTGTGAAACGGCGCCGGTTTCCCGGTCAATGACCATCAGACGGGACTGATTCCGGGGTTCAATGGGGGTCTGGGCGATCAGTTCCTCCGGAAGATCATAATAAAAATCAGATTTTTTCATAGAATTCTCCTGGCTTTTTCTTAATGCATATTGACAAGCAAAAAAATACATGCTATGATTATAAGTGAATAAGGTAGAGGTGCGGTTCAGAAGAGTATGCATTGCACAGAATACAACAAGGTATCCGACGGAACAGCCATTCCGGTGCATGCAGAAAGGCAACACCGCCGAAGAGGATGTATGGCAACGCATCTTCTGGGCACAGTCTGAATAAGGCTGTGACTGTCATCATGGATTGATGGAGCGCTATCGGCATATAAATCACCTACACTGAGATATGTGCCAATACATCTATTATATCCTATGATGAGCCGGTTTTCAACCGGTTTTTTTCATATTATACACTTTTCACAAATTCACAAAAGGAGCGAATGGAAAATGAAGCAATACAATGTAGGGATCATTGGCGCAACGGGCATGGTAGGTCAGCGTTTTGCAACGCTGCTGGAGAATCATCCCTGGTTCCGGGTAAAGGTACTGGCGGCATCTCCCCGGTCTGCCGGCAAAACCTATGCAGAAGCGGTGGGAAGCCGCTGGGCTATGACTACGCCCATGCCCGAAGCCATGAAGGATATGATTATGCTGGACGCCGCTGCTGATATTGAGAAAATCGCATCCCAGGTGGACTTTGTATTCTGCGCAGTGGATATGAAAAAGGACGAAATCAAGAAGCTGGAGGAGGCCTATGCCAAGGCAGAGTGCCCGGTGGTTTCCAACAACTCTGCAAACCGGTTCACACCGGATGTGCCCATGGTAGTGCCGGAGATCAATCCGGAGCATATTGAGATCATTCCCGCACAGCGAAAGCGCCTGGGCACCAAGCGGGGCTTTATTGCAGTCAAGTCCAACTGCTCCATTCAGAGCTATGTCCCCGCTCTGCACCCGCTGCGGAAGTTCGGTCTGAAAAATGTGCTGGCATGCACCTATCAGGCAATTTCCGGTGCCGGAAAGACCTTCAAAACCTGGCCGGAGATGGTTGACAACTTGATCCCTTATATCGGCGGTGAGGAGGAAAAGTCCGAGCAGGAGCCGCTGAAGGTATGGGGTACCATTGAAAACGATCAGATCGTCAAGACGGCAACGCCTTCAATTACTACCCAGTGCCTGCGTGTTCCTGTTCAGGATGGTCATACTGCCGCTGTCTTTGTCTCCTTTGAAAAGAAGCCCTCTAAGGAAGAAATCCTGCAGTGCTGGAAGGAGTTTTCCGGTGTTCCCCAGGCTCTGGAGCTTCCCTCTGCACCTAAGCAGTTCCTGCATTACTTTGAGGAAGATGACCGGCCCCAGGCCAAGCTGGATCGGAATCTGGAAAATGGCATGGCTGTTTCCATCGGTCGTCTGCGGGAGGATACACAGTACGATTATAAGTTTGTATGCCTGTCTCACAACACACTCCGCGGTGCAGCCGGCGGAGGGGTGCTGCTGGCTGAGCTGCTGGCTGCCAAAGGGTATTTTGACTGATGAAAAATGTATTTATTAGCGCAGAAAATGATACACTGCTGATTTCCCTGCTGAATCTGCGCAACCCCAATTCACTGATCTCCGCCACGGATTTCGTTGACTTTTCCATGAACGAGCCAAGGGAACTTCCCTATGTTTCCGATTACCTGGTGGATTTTGATGAGACAGTGGAGGAGTTGCGCCGGTTTATCGGCACCAGCGTGTACAAGGGGTTTATGAAGCTGGATTATCTCATTGTCCTGCCGGATGACTGCACAAATGTGGAAAGCACCGCTCTGGACAATATGCTTCATTTCTGCGGCGCAAAGGACTGCATCAGTGAAAACCGTGCCTTTCTGCTTTCCAAGCAAAAGGAATATCTGGCTGTCACCGAATCCAAGCGCTGTGTGACCGTTACCCATGTAACAGCTGATGCACCGGAAACCGAGCAGGTTTTCCTGGACATCAACGACTGTACCAAGGAAACCATCCAGCAGGCATGCAAGGTGCTGGATGAGCTCAGTGAGCTTCCGGTATACACCTATGGACTGAGTCCGGATTTTCAGCTGGGCACTCCTGTTTCTATTGAAAAAATTATGCGGAATTTCGTTTCCATGCAATAACCTTTGAAAGGAATGAGTACTTATGAAGAACACCATCTTTACCGGTGCCGGCGTTGCAATTGTTACGCCCTTCAATCTTGACGGCACAGTCAATTATGACGAGTTTGCCATGAACATCGATTATCAGATTGAAAACGGCACGGACGCCATCATTGTCTGTGGCACCACCGGCGAATCCGCCACGCTTTCGGATGAAGAGCATGTTGCCTGCATCCGCTTCGCTGTAGAGCATGTCAACAAGCGTATTCCGGTTATTGCCGGCACAGGCAGCAATGACACCGGTTATGCGATTCAGCTGTCCCAGGAAGCACAGAACTGCGGCGCAGACGGTCTGCTTCTGGTGACGCCCTATTACAATAAGACCACACAGGCGGGGCTTGTTGCGCATTTCACCATGATTGCCAACAGTGTGGATATTCCGATCATTCTGTACAATGTACCCTCCCGAACTGGCATGAATATTTCCATTGATACCTATTCCCAGCTGGCGGGCCATAAGAATATTGTCGCAGTTAAGGAAGCAAGCGGAAGTATTTCCTATGTGGCAAAGCTTCTGGAGCGCTGCGGCGATCAGCTGGATGTTTACAGCGGCAATGATGATATGATTGTGCCGGTAATGTCCCTGGGCGGCGTTGGGGTCATCTCCGTGCTTTCCAATATTCTGCCCCGGGAAACCCACGAAATCACCCGATTCTGTCTGGAGGGTGATTTCAAGTCTGCATCTGCATTACAGCTTAAGTATCTGGAGCTCATCAATGCCCTGTTCTCTGAGGTGAATCCGATTCCCATCAAGGAAGCCATGAACCTGATGGGCATGAACGTGGGCAGCTGCCGGATGCCGCTTGTGAGAATGAGCAGCGAAAATCTGACTGCTCTGGCGGCTTGTATGCAGAAGCATCAGCTGATTCCGGAGCTTTAATGAAAAAACGCCGCTGCATAATTCCCTATGCAGCGGCATTTTCAAGAAGGGAGAAAATACATATGACCAATATCACCATCTGCGGTGCCAATGGAAAAATGGGGCACACCATTTACCAGTGTGTACAGGAACGCAGTGACTGCCGGATTATCAGCGGCATTGATCTCAATACCACTGTCTACGGGGACTTTTCCATAGTTTCCAAACCGGAGGAATTACCGGAAAAGCCGGATGTAATTGTGGATTACTCCCACCCTTCCACCCTGGAGGGGCTGCTGGCCTATTGTCTGTCCACCGGCACCGCTGCTGTGTTTGCAACCACTGGCTATACGGATGCCCAGGTTGCTTCCATCAAGGAAGCTGCAAAGCAGATTCCCGTGTTCTTCTCCTGGAACATGTCCCTGGGCATTAACCTGCTGGTGAGCCTTGCAAAAAAAGCAACAGCCCTGTTGGGAGATCAGTTTGACGTGGAAATCATTGAGAAGCATCACAATCAGAAGATTGATGCACCCAGCGGAACAGCACTGATGATCGCCAACGCCATTAACGAAACGATGGACGAACCTCACCAGTATGTATATGATCGGCATTCCAGACGCTGCAAGCGGGACAAGAATGAGATCGGCATTCATGCCATCCGGGGCGGCACCATTGTAGGCGAGCATGAGGTTCTGTTTGCCGGTCACGATGAAACCATTACCATATCCCACTCCGCAGCCTCCAAGGGTGTATTTGCAGTAGGATCCATCAACGCCGCTGTGTTCTTGCAGGGCAAAAAAGCCGGTTTATATGATATGAACGACCTGATCAATGAACGGGTCTGATCTGGAAACAAAAAAGCATCCGCTGTTTTGCATCAGACTTAGCGGATGCTTTTGCTTCCGGTAACAGTCTTCAGTATCTGTGCTGTTTACTGCCGGACTGCTGAGCGTATAAAACGGTTGACAAAATGGGGATTCTGTAGTATAATAGTCATATTGCCGCTGTGGTGGAATTGGTAGACACAAGGGACTTAAAATCCCTCGGAGTAACATCCGTACCGGTTCAAGTCCGGTCAGCGGCACCAATGAAAGAATGTCGATTTTACGGCATTCTTTTCTTATTTTCTGACTAATTTGGTAGAAAAATTTCTTGTGTATGAGATTTTTTCTACCAAATGTTCTACCAAAATCACTGCTTTTTTCAATTTCACTTTCATTTTTGGTCTTGCCACAAAAGTTTTTTTATCCCCCGTGTCAAGTTGACTTGATTAACTTGGTTTACTTTTCTTATAATGCCGCCGTG
>JALELB010000033.1 GCA_022768805.1 Ruminococcus sp. | reverse complement strand
AGAAGATCTTGTTGATTTAGGCCGTAAGAAGACAAACGAAAATTTCACAGCCATCCAGACCCATCTGGACAGCCAGGAGAATCCCCACGGGGTGACGGCAGTGCAGGTTGGGGCAGTGCCTGTGTCCAGCTGGGGCACGGTCTGGGATGCAGGGCAAGACCTGAACACGATCCTGGTACCAGGCGTGTATGCATCCCCGACCAACGCCATTGCGGCGGCATGCACCAATCTGCCGGACGGCTATACAGCATCCGGGCAAGCGTTCAAGCTGATCGTGGAGTATACCAGCACGGCAAACTTCATCCGGCAGACGCTGATAGGGCGGGCAGGTGTGCTGTATGCCCGTACATACAACGTGAGCAGCTCGACTTTCGGAAGCTGGGAAAAATTTATAACTTCCACCGAATTTGAAGCCCTGGAGGCAAGAGTATCAGCGCTGGAAGGCGCAAGCGCAACAGCGGCAGTGGCCGCAGAAAGTGAGGCTTAATATGGCTTATTCCGTGATGGCAAGAAAATTTCTGCAATTCAAGGAGGAAAAAAGCGTTGAACGGATGGAGATCTGCGTGGACGCAGCGTCTGATCTGCCCACCGTGAACAGCATCCCCGGCTGCAAAATTGCCCAGGGATCCATTGCCTGGGACGTGTCCACCGGGGATTTCTATGGAATGGCGAGCACAGGTGAATGGATTATCCAGTCCGGAGGATCCGTAGCCGCTTCTGCGGCATCGACCTTATCGCTGCGGAATACAGCGGCGGATACCGTATCACTTATGCCGCTGCATGGAACAACTATCGAAGCTGAGGAGGATGCTTATGCTTTGGGAGATATTGAAAGCGGGCAGGACGAATAAGTCATCCGACTTATTCACGAGGTTGGCGGCAAGAAGGGTTTCCGTATCGAAAAGGGGATATATAGTACTGCCCCACGACATCGGAACATTCAACGCAACAGCAAAAGGGAACAATATTATCTGGGAGTATAACGGGGAAAGAATACAAGGAAATACTTGCTCTTTCAACATTACAAACGATTACAGTACAATACGTATTGCCTTCGATGAAGCACTTGAAAAACTTGAAATAAAAAACAATAACGCACTTAAAGCAGACTTATCCGATCTAGGCGGCAAAATCACAAACTACTTGAACCTGTACAACTGCACGAAAATCACCGGTGACCTTGCCGATCTAGGTGGCAAAATCGCAAACACATTGAACCTGTACAACTGCCCGAAAATCACCGGTGACCTTGCCGCTCTAGGCGGGAAGATCACATACTTATTGAGCCTGTACAACTGCACGAACATCACCGGTGACCTTGCCGATCTAGGCGGCAAAATCACATACTTATTGAGCCTGTACAACTGCGCGAACATATCTGGCGTATATTCCGGAATCGCTTACCCTACTACTATCAATCTATCATACACAGGCGTATCCGCAGAAGAAATGGATCAAAACTTAATAAATCTGAACGAAAATATGAACAAAAAAGGGACGTTCACGGCAAATGGGATGAGCAGAACAGCCGCATCCGATGGTGCCGTGGCGGGGCTGACCGCAAAGGGCTGGACAATTACGGGGCTAACTAAAGTTTAGGAGGTAAAAGCGTGGCGAATATGACGAACTTTATCAAGGGAGCCTCTGCCGCTGTGTGTGGTATTGCAGGATTTCTGTTCGGCAGCCTGGACGGGCTGCTGATGGCGCTGGTCGCCTTCATGGCGCTGGACTATATCACCGGAGTGGTGAACGCCTGGATCGCTCGCACCGCAAGCAGCAAGACGGGCTTTATCGGAATCGCAAGGAAAGGATTGATCCTGTGTGTTGTAGCCGTTGGACACATTATGGATACCAGAATTCTGGGCGGTGGTACAAGCCTGTGCCGGTCTGCGGTTATCGGATTTTATCTAGCGAATGAAGGTATCAGCATACTGGAAAACGCCGGGGCTATCGGCCTTCCGCTCCCGCAGAGGCTTTTGGATGCGTTGATTCAGTTAAAGCGCAAATCAGATAAAGAGGATAAGGAGGATGAATCATGCTAGTACCATACAAAGGAAAGTTCCGTGTATCGCAGGAGTACAAGGGATCTGCCCATGACGGGCTGGATCTGGTGGGCATCGACAGCAAGAACATCTACGCCACAGTGTCCGGCAGGGTGACAAGAGCCGGATGGGAGAACCCAGGCAACCACAAGCAGGGTTTTGGCCGGTATGTGCGCATTGACTGCACCGTAGATGGAGAGGCGTGCTGCGCATACTATGGCCACCTGTCCCAGGTGCTTGTGCGTGTCGGCGATACTGTAAAGGCTGGGCAGCTGATCGGCGTGGAGGGCAGCACCGGGCACAGTACAGGCAGCCATTGCCACTACTGCATCCGCCTGGGCGGCGTGAAGGGGCAGCAGATCGACATAAACAAGCACAGTGGAGTGCCAAACGCAAAGGGCACATACGACAGCGCAGACGACGTCAAGACAGCAGCACGGAACATTAAACTGGGCAGCAAGGGCGACGACGTCAAGGAGCTGCAGCGAAAGCTGATCGCAGCAGGATATTCCTGCGGGCCAACCGGAGCGGACGGCATCTGCGGCAAAAACACCGTTGCAGCAATCCGTGCCTATCAGCGTGACCACGGGCTGTCGGTGGACGGGATTGCCGGTCCTAAGACGATTGGAGAGTTGAATAAGTAAGAATAAGCCCCAGGGGTTCATCCTCTGGGGCTGTTTTACTATTGATATCTTCCGTGTGCGTAAGAACTCGGTCACGTGGAGATGATCTCCACGATTGTGTATCAGCTGACCCGGAATCTGACGCCGGAGGAGATCAAACGTTCCGGTTTTGACACCTATTTTGTCGATCATACCACAGGCATTTACCCTATTGCAGCCTCTGGCCAGCCCTTTACCGCAAGCTTTTTCCAGTCGGCGGGAGATGTTATTACGGACCTGACTGAGGATATGGCTGCAGAGCAGAAGGCACGCACCACCTATGACAATATCCTGCGGCTGGCGGATGATTATGACGTGCGGGATGCCATCCGGTTTCTGCGGCAGCGTGAATTGGTGCATTTCCAGCGGTTCGGGGAACCGTTCCGTACAAGGAGAAGTCAATGCAAAAAGCTGCATAGGAAGCGTTGTTCACCATGCAGCTTATCATTGGATTAGGGTTCGGCTTATTTGCCTGTCCTTATTTTTTTGATAAAGGGCTCCACAAGTCCGGCATAAATATACGAATTGGTCTTTTTCAGGTAGATCAGTACGATGGTCATATAGATGATTCCGCCTGCCAGCACCTGCAGGAACAGTGAGATCCAGCTGCAGTCCAGAGCGTATCCGATGCATTTTACGCAGAGAAGCATCACGATGCCGGCTGCAAAGGGTACAGCGGATTTTTTCAGATATTCCAAAACAGGAAGCTCTTTCTTCACGTAATATGCCTGTACCAGGCTGACCACGAAATAGGAAAGGCTTGTGGTAAGCGCTGCGCCGGTGGCGCCCCATAGCCGGATGAAGATGAGATTGCTCAGCACATTCACCACTGCTCCGGCCCAGACTGCGATCACATATTCCTTGTCCTTGCACTTTGGCATCAGGTACTGTGTTCTCAGTACATTGTTCCAGGACATGAATATCAGGGAAATGCTCATTGCTTCAATCAGATTTCCGGTGTAGGCATATTCGGAGCCGAAAAACAGCACTGCAAAATTGTCCGCAATACCGCAAAGTCCAAAGGCGATGGCAGAAGCGAAGATCAGCACCGCTTCCATGGACTTGCCCACCAGGCTGACAGCCCCCTTGTTGTTGTTGACATACATATTGGAGGTTTTGGAGAGCATGACAAGGCCGATGGCCGTAATGATACTCAAGGGCATGCGGATAATTTTGTCCGCATATTCAAAGCAGCCAAGGGAAGACAGTTCTCCCATGGCTCCCAGCATGGATTTGCTCACCATCCGGTATATGCTGGTGGCAATGACTGAAATAAAAAGCACGCTCATGGGCTTCAGGTGACTGAAAATCTCAGACAAGCTGGCTTTCACGAATTTGATGTATTTCCTGAGAAAGATCCACACAAAGGACTGGCTGATAAATGTGCCCAGAGCCATGATGGTGATATAGACAATGAGGTCGTTTTTATCCTTGACAAATAAGAAAATCGAGGCGATTGTCAGCACCTTGATGACCAGATTGCGTGTAACGGTAATTTTGAATTCCTCTATGCCGAAGAAAAACCAGTTGATATTCAGAAGCTCTGCAAGAATATACAAAGCCTGGATGATGGCATAAACCCGGTAAACGCCGCTGAAGAACAGGGCGTAGACCATATAGACGATGAGACACAAGCCTGCAACGAACACATGGCAGTAGAACAAGCTGGAAAACGCCTTATTCAGCTCTTCCTGATTGTTGCGCACCCTGGAAATGGTTCTGGTGCCATAGGTTTCGATGCCCAGCAGCGCAGCAAGCATAAAGTAGTTGACTGTCGTATAGGTATACGAGTAAATGCCCGTATTTTCTGATCCGAGCACTCTGGATATATAGGGTGCTGTCACGAAGGGCAGCACCAGCGTTAACATCTGATAGAGCGTCTGATAGATAAGATTTCGTTTTGTTTTACCCATTATTTCTCTCCGAATATCCGCTTATATTTCATTTTGCCTGCCAGCAAAGGCATATAGGTGTTGATGATCGGTGCCAGAATCAGACTGACAGCGATTGCTGACACCAGAATGATTGCAGCAGCTGCCCCATTGGGGATGGCAATACTGCGCATAACGTCCTGCAGGGTGAAAATCACGAATTTATGGACGGCAAAAATAACCATCGTATTCTGCCCGATGAGCTGGAAGGTGCGCATAAACAGCTTGTTTTTGATTCTTGCCAGAATAAAGCTCAGGGCAACAGCAAAAACAGTACCTCCGGCTGCACTTGCCATGTACAGCAGATAATTGCCGTATCTGGCCTCTGCAACCATGACATAGCCTCCCGGCATGCCGGTATTGCAGAAGGCCGTCAAAGAGCAGGCCAGCCCTGCGGCTGCAAGCAGGATCAGGAGGAAAAGATTCGTCTTTTTCCCGGTGTCGGAAGCAATTCTGTTTTTCAGCAAGTACATGGTAAGATAACCGGCGCCGATCCATGCTGCTGCCTGGATCGCCACATCGGCTTCAAAGGGCCAGCCGTTTTGCGGATGGGGAATCAGGACGCATGCGCCCAGCATCAAAAGCACCGCTGCAAGAATGAATGCAAATCGCCCTTTCTTGCCGGGTATTTTATCAGCAGCGCAGAGAATCAGCTCAAACAGCATATCCCCAGCAAACAGGCAGGGGAGAAACCATAATGAAGTCAGGCTCCCTGCCAGGGATAAGGACTCATGGGAGCCGTATGCGATTTTCAGCACATTTTTGATCGTAAAGGGGGAGTAAATCATGGCCCAGATCAGATATGGCGCCATAATGGCAATCAGGCGGTTCAGAATGAAGTCCTTCCAGTCGGACAGCTTCTTGATTTTCTGCCGGAACACCACCCCGTGGGAAAAGAAAAAAACGTTTACCGCAAAGCAGACAGACCAGATCTTTGCCGATCCGTTATATTGATTGATATGGGAGAACACAACGAGTATAATGGAAATGGCCTTCAGGTAATCGATTGCCAGGATCCGGCTGTTTTGATTTGCGGATTGGATTTCATTCATGTTGATAGTTCAAACCTTTCGATAATCCGTTTACAGAAGTCACTGCTGTATTTGTTTGTGTGTTTCCTGACTTCAGCTCTCTGGGATTTGTAAGTATCTTCGTTTCCGTCAGCAATGTCCACGATGAATGCGGCCAGCTCATCAAAGGTGTAGATGTGCGCACCCGGCATATAGTCCAGGGGATTTTCAAAAACAAAGCCCCTTGTTTCCTTATAGCGCTCATAATCGTCCAGGGTAAAGCCGATGGGCTTGTCAATCAGGAGATAATCAATGGCAGCGGAAGAATAATCAGAAATTAGTGCGTCCGTATGGGGCAGAAATTCGTACATCTGGATATGATGATCCTCAAAGGTCTGATTATCAATCAATACAATGTTGCTCAGGCTTCTCTGGTCAATGCCGAAATCCTGCTGGTACTGATGCTTTTTCACCAGTATCACAAGGTTTTTTTTCCTGCAAAGATTGTCAAGCCGCAACAGCTCATCCGTGGACTGCAGAACCGGCAGGGGGAACTGGTATGCAATATTTTCTTCCGGATATTTATTCTTTCCGGTTTTCCGGAAGGTGGGCATCCAGATAACGAGCTTGGTGTCCGGGTTATGCTTGAACTGAGCTACAAAGTCAGCCATTGTCGCATTTTCTTTCCGGAACAGGTCATATCTGGGGTAGCCGATGGGCAGGATTTTATCCTTGCTGCACCCGAAAAATCTGGACTTTGTTTCAATAAATACATCACCGGGCACAAGCACATAATCAAACGCATCGTTCCAGGGCATATGCTGTGTATCCTTGAAGCCGCAGCCATGCCACAGGTTGATAATGGTCTGACCGGAATTTGCTTTTCTGATCCGGTTCTGACGAATATGTGTGCCGATATAGTAATGCGCTTGCATGAGATATTGCAGGGCTTCTTTGCGCAGATACCTGTATTCGTCATTTTTTTGTACAAATACCGTATTCTGATAGGGCAAAGCGGCAAATTTCTCAGGCTCGTTGACAATCCAGACAAATTTGTATTTTTCCGCAAAGCCGTTTTCCTGCATATATTCAAACAACACTCGGCTGTTATCGGAAAAATCGGGTTCACTGGAAAAAACGATCAGCTTTGGGTCAGGCTTTGTCCATGCATTCCCAAAGGCAATACAGCTTTTCTCGGATAGCTTATGTGTAATTTTCCGGATTAATCCGGGCTTTTTGTATTCCATGCAATCACCTATGATAGTTGAATGTGTATCAGCTTTTGCTTTTTCAGCTTATCGAGCAAACGGGTCAGGACGTTGTTAGCTTCCGGAACTACAGCGTAAAACAGCAGCGGATTATAGGTGATGCTGACCCACGCATTGTTGGAAATGCTGAAGAGCATAACGGTAACCGCCCAGATGAATAGTACACCCTGTTCCTTTTTTGCCGTATTCCGCAGTACCATCGTATAGAGCAGCAGCAGTACGATGGTAAACAGGATGCCGTAGCCGATCAATGCATAAACATAGCCGGAATCAATGTAAAAATACTTCTGGTTTCCCTCGCCGAATACAGCGCTTTTGATGCCTACCATTTCGATGGACTGACCGAAGAGCTTCAGACCGTAAAGGTCAAAGGCGGTTCTTCCCATCAGCAGTCGGCTGTTCAGCTGCTGGTTGAGTTTTTCCAGTATTTCATTGGCGGGGTCATACATATAGTGCAGCAGGACACATGCCGTAAAGCAGACAGCAAAGCCAATGGAAGACAGAAAGACGATGAATGTGGAGGAGGTTTTAATCCACCTGTATTTCACAATAATTACATACAGCAGGAGGACAAACAGAGCCAGATAAAAACTCAGACGGGTGGTGGTGATGCGGTAGATGCCGAAATTGAACGCGGCCAGGGCGGCAAGCTCCAGCCATCCCACGGCATGCTTTCGTAAATACAACCACATGAGCGTGATGTATAGGGCGAAATAGGAAATGGAGCTGTAATGGCCGAAGCCGTAGGAATGCGCATTTTCAACCCCGTCCCTTGTATAAACAAGGTCGGCAATCAGTCCCAGCTTGCAGCACAGGATGACAAAAAGGATGGATAGACTGCTGGCAATCAGCGAGGTAAACACGATTTTGCGGAAGCTGGAGTATCTTGCGTTCAGCAGCAGCAGCATATAAACCAGCAGGAATGTTCGCTTCGTGGTTAAGGCTGCAAATATAAAAATGCCGAACAACAGATAAAACCGAATCTGTTTCAGCGAGTAGCTTCGGATAATCAATATAGCCGCCAGAATGCCCACGGAACCGTAGTTAATCAGTGTTTTGATGGGACCGAGGGAAATCAGCGACGCATCAATAATCATGGCGGCTGCAAACAGCGCATATACCGCCAAAAAAATCAATTCCAACAGGGGAATTCTGAAGGTTTTTATTACCATTGATCCAATCCTTTGATTACAAGCAATGTTTATGTGAATCTGATCAAAGCCTCTATCAGAACAGCCTTGATTTTCTGTTTTATGTTGATTTCATCGGAGCGAAAATAGCTCCTGCGGTTTCTTGCCAGATAGGGTCTGATCTGCGCTGCGGCATGCTTATCCCGGAGTCTGAATGCCAGCTTGCCGTTCTGGATAAGCCGGGAATATGCTTTTGCACGGGCAGCAGCCTCCAGACCGGGCCAGGTCTCTGTCACCTCTTCTGCAATTTTCTCCCGGGCGGGGATCTCTGTCAGCCGGGCGTTTGTGAGCTTCTGAATATTCACAGCGCTGTTCTGCCTTACCAGGTAATTGTACAGGCGGTCAGTAAGGAACACCACCTTCTGATAGGGGCGCATCATGCGGACAAGCCATTCACAGTCCTCACCGACAGCAAAGGCAGGATTCATTTCCGGCAGGTTGACCGAACCGTTTTCTCTCCAGTATGCGGTGGAGAATACCTTATTCCAGATATGTCCTGCATATCCGTCGAAAATCAGCGCCTGTCTGACTGCTTCTTCTGCAGTACCGGTGCCGCTCTGCCCCTTGAATGTATCCTCCACAGAGCCGCTGTTTTCATATAGTCTGCGCCAGCCGAAAAAACAAGCGTCTGCACCGCAGTCTTCCATCGCCGCCATAACCTTTTCATAAGCATCAGCTTCCAGAAAGTCATCGGCATCCACAAAGGTGAGAAAATCTCCGCTCACCTTTTTGAAGGCAGCATTTCTGGCGGTGCAGACGCCTTCATTTGCCTGATGAATGACAACAAACCGATTGTCCATTGCGGCATATTCATCACAGATGGCACCGCTGCTGTCTGTGGACCCATCGTCACAGAGGATGATTTCCAGATTCGGATAGGATTGTGCCAGCAGACTGTCCAGGCATCTGCGCAGATAGCCTTCCACGTTATATACGGGAATGATAACGGAGAGCTTGGCTTTGCAATTCAACTCATTCACCTCTGGAAAGGAACTGGGATTTCCATTTATCAATGTTCTCCTGTTTCAGCACAATTTCCGTCCTGAATTCACTGTTGATCATGTCATCCAGCTTCTCTATTTCATCCCGTTCCAGGGTGACAATATGATTCGTTTCCCTAAAGCCCCGGGCACGGTGATCGATGGAGATGATAATGGAACGAACCTTGTGCTGAAGCGCAAAAATGCCGCCGTGAAGCCGTGTGCCCACATAATCAATGTTCCCCTTGTCCAGCAGCTGACCGAAAACATCCAGATTGTAAATCCGGGTAATATCAGCAGTTTCAGGGAAGGTATCAAGGTATTTTTCGTCCTCCGTAGTTTGACACCAGAAATACAGCTTTTCATAATTCTGTTTCAGAATGGCAAGCATTTTACCGTCCTTTTCAAGGTCAAGCTGATCCTTGAAGCCACTTAAGGAGAATGCACAGGCCCCGGCTTTTCCTGTCGGAATCTGCCTGCAGAACTCCGGCGTCAGCTTCCACAGCGTGGGGCAGCCCGTATTGATTGCTTTTATGCCGATGGATTCCAGAAGCTCCCGGCTTTCCTCGTCTCTTACGGAGTGAATATACTTTTTGCTCAATATTTTCTTGTAGATAAATTTGCTGTAAGCGGTGAGCCTTCTTTTGCCCTGGGTGGTGCCCACGCCGGCAACTACAACATTTTTGTACAGGGGCCAGGTGAGCAGTCCGATCTGCCACTGCCGTCTTGTATTGAAAATGTCGTAGGAAAGCAGATTTGTGCCCATGATGAATTTATAATCGCAGGCATCCGCATATCTTCTCTTTGCCCGGAGTCTGAGGTAGGTCAGGAAATTGAAATTTTTCAGGTGCGTTGCATATCGCACAACGAAGCATTGCCTCAGCAAAGGCTCCAGCTGGGTTTCAAGACTTTCCAGGATAACAATATCCCCAATATTGGAGGTGCCGATTGCGGTATCGAAAATAATAGCTTTTTCCATCTGTGCATTTTACCTTTCAGTGGTATTCCAGGCTTGTATCATTCGTTCATACATCTGCGCCAGGGCGTATTTCGGCTGCCAGTTCAGCGCCTGCACCGCAGAGGTATCCAGATTCATGTTCAGCCGGTTTGCATATCCGAATTTCGTAATATCCTCCGGAATGCATTCTACCTTTATTTCATCACCGCCGCAGTGCTTTGCCACTAACTCCGCCATTTCATAAATTGAGCAGTAAGTGGCTTCATTGGCAACATTATAGGCATGGCAGGATTGTCCGTCTGCTAAAATGGCCAGGATTGCTCTTACTGCGTCGGAAGTATAAAGATAGGAGCGCTTTGTTTCCCCCTTGGTGTGAAGCACGATGTTTCTGTTTTCCACGGCGCACCGGGCAAATTCCGCAAAAACACGGCCATCCTGGTAGTCCACGCCGGCGCCGAAGGTCTGGGTGAGGCGGGCAGTCATCACTCTGATTCCGTATTGGGATGCATAGGCGCAGCAGAGATTTTCGCAGGCACGCTTGCTTTCGGGATAACAGGAGCGCACATTCATACAGTCCAGATTGGTGGAGTGGCGTTCATCAATTTTCTCATCAGTCTGGGGCGTGCCGTAAACCTCCATGCTGGAGGTGTAGACAACACCGGCGCATTTCTTTCGGGCAGCAAGCCGCAGAATATTATCCGTACCCATAACAGCGGTCAGGAAGGTGTCCACAGGCTGCTGCACAAACATCTTACTGTCTGTGATGCTTGCGCAGTGAATGATATAGTCAATATCGGCTTCAATTTCGGGCATGCTGCATATATCGCAGATCAGCAGCGTAACGTCGCTGTAACCGGTAAAGCAGGCTTCCGCCTTCTCCCGGTTTCTTGCCATCGCCATGACGTGGATACCGCCCTTTGCGGAAAGCGCCTTGACGATGAGCTTGCCGATCAGTCCGGTGGAGCCGGTTACAAGGACTGTTTTGCCTGTGAACCTGTCCCAGTTGATGCTGGTGTCATGACAAATGTCCGCAATGTCATCCATAATCACTGGATTTTCTGTATGCACGTTCATTACCCCCAAATCTGCGAATTTTCGCTGGCATCCAGCATAGCTCTGAAAATATAGTAATCCGAGGGCGTTGTGATTTTGATATTATCCGGCTGACCCTCCACCGGGTAAATTTTTGTGCCATAATGCAGCATCAGGCTTGCAGAGTCCACAAAATCATATCTGCCCTCTGCCTGGGCCTTCAGATGCGCATCGTATATACTGCCGATTCTGAAGGTCTGGGGAGCCTTGGCAATCCAGCAGTCCTTTCTGTTCATGATCGTCTTGATGGTAGAGCCCTCTTTCAGGGCAATGGTTTCGATAGCAGGGGAGACGGTTACTGCGCAGCCGTTTTCCCTGGCGCACAGAATATTCTGAGAAATGGTTTCCTTATCAATCACGGGTCTTACGCCATCGTGGATGAGAACCATATCCTCATCCGAGAATAATTCATGGGCTTTGGAAATGCCGGAAAAAATGGACATCTGTCCGGTTTCGCCTCCCGGTACAATCTCCTTGACTTTTGTAATGCCGAACTTCGTCAGCAGCTTTTTCAGGTAATCAATCCAGTCCACAAGGCAGACAATGATTATGCCGTCAATATCGTCATGCTCCTCAAATTTTTCCAGTGTGTAAATGATGATCGGCTTTCCGTGTACCTCAAGAAACTGCTTCGGCATAACCTTGGTGTTCATTCTCTGACCGGTGCCTCCTGCAAAAATGACGGCAACATTCATGGCATTTTCTCCTTTTTTATAATTTGGATTGCATCAGCTGGGCTACCTTCTGGCAAGCAGTACCGGTTTCAAAGCTGCCTGAATCCTTGTGATAGGCGATAACATCGCTGACGTAGCTTTCTGCATCAAAAGAATAGATTTTTTCCGAAAGCTCTGCATTGCTTTCCGCCAGAATAAAGGGCCAGCTGTGAATATCGGTGTAAAAATCCCGTTCGTTCTGGTAGGAGCTGAGATCTGTCGCAAACAGGAAACAGGGCCTGTGCGTCAGGGAAAAATCCCACATAGAGGAAGAATAGTCGGTAATGAGAACATCGGCTACAAACAACAGCTCCTGCATGTCATTGTAGGACGACACGTCCATAACATCGTGGCTGGCAGCGTCGAATGTATCCTTCAGCATCGGATGGAGCCGATAAAGGATAACCCAGTCTCCGCCGAACCGCTTGTGCAGTGCCTCCTTCAGTCCAGCTTCATCCAGCTCGTAATCCGTATACTTGATAACCTGTCTGTAGGTGGGTGCATAGAGTAAAATATGCTGTTCAGGGGCAATGCCCAGTTTTTTTCTGATTGCTTCTGCCTTCTGTGGATTCTCGGTAAAGAGCAGATCATTTCTCGGCATACCGAAATTCAGTATTTCCCCCTGGAACTGGAAGGAACCCTGAATCGTGTCCCTGGTAAACAGCTGGGAGCTGGAGATAAAGGCGTCCGTTCTTGCGTTGAAGTAGGAACGGCGTTTCGCAGTGAAATAGTTGATATTTTTTGTCTGGGTGCCGACTTTTTTATAGGAGCCGCCCCCATGCCATGTCTGGATGATATACTGCCCCTTCCGGAACCGGACGTAGGACAGATAATCCACATTGGTAATGATAAATCCGGATGTGCACAGCAGCTTGTAGAATTTCATGCTTCCGTGCTTGACAACCGTTACATTCCCGTTTTTGATTCCGTCGTATGTGGACGGATCATCAAGCCCCCACACCACTTCAAATTGATCGCCGCAGTGCTGCAGGATGTATTCCGAAACCGCCTTTGGATTGCAAGAATACTGAGCACCCTTGTAGCTGACAAAGGTGATCCGGTTTTTCTTGATGGGGAAGATATTGAATATACAGAAAAAAGCCCTGCAGGCCCAGAAAATAAGCAGTTTGATAAAATCCTTCATGATTGATTTCTCCAAAAGCAGATGTTAGGAATTGCGGTATTTGATGACCCTTGCAGGAACGCCTGCTGCCACGGCATAGTCGGGCAGGGATTTGGTTACAACCGCCCCTGCCGCAATGACGCAGCCCTGACCGATGGTAACTCCGTCCAGAATGGTTGCCTTCGCCCCAATCCAGCAGTCCGGGCCGATTACGACGCCCTTTCTTGAGGAAGGCTGCAGCCGGATCGGCGTATCCGGATCACTGAATACATGATTTTCCGCATGAATGCTGCAATACGGGCCGATGATGGTATCGTGTCCGATCAATACGTCCGCTCTGGCGCCGATAAAGGTTCGTGCGGAGATACCCACATTGTCTTCGATGACAATGCCTTCCCCCAGCTCTGTGATGACGCCGCTGCATTCCAGGATGCATTCCGGCCCGATGTTTACGTTGTCGCCAATGCTGATTCCTTTTTTAGAAAGTGCATTGATCCGGCAGCCCTGATGAATGGTCACGCCGTTGCCGACGCTGATTTTACGCTTGCTTCTGAGCACACAGTGTTTTCCACAGAAAAAGATCTTTCCGGATTGTTTAAACCAGCACTTTTTGAAAAATCCCCGCAGCAGCATGATCCCACGTTCCCATACGGTGCCCATGAGCTCAGCGCCTGTGATATGCTCATCAATCAGATATTCTCTTTTCTTCAGCCTGGAAACCAGCGATGAAAACAACCTGTTCAGAAATCCTCTTTTACTCATTTACTCACCGTTATTTCCGTTTACAAACAGATCCATATATCTGCCGCAGATAAATTCCCAGCTGTAGGCCTGCCGGATCCGTTCGGTAGACAGCCGGTCAAATTCATCGATTTCCTCCTGACGCATACCGTCAGCCTGATCGATCAGTGCAGCCAGATTACCCTCGGTTTTATTCCAGTAAAGGGCAGAGTCCTCTGCCACTTCTTTGTTGAATCCAACATCCAGCAGCAGGTTCAGCTTTGTACTGCCCAGAGCTTCCAGCAGACTGGGGTTTGTGCCGCCCACCTCATGGCCATGAAAATAGCCGTAGGCGTTTTCCCGGATTTTCATCAGCAGCTCCGTATCATAAACGGTGCCCACAAACTTGATTCTCGGATCCTTGTGAAAGCCGGTTTTCTGCTTCAGCTCCTCCAGGAACTTATCCGAAACGTTGGTAATCAGCGCAAAGCTCTTCCGGGTATGGCTCTTCATGAACTCCCGGATCATGGTTTCATAGTTGTTTTCGGGCACAAAGCGGCCCACAACAAGATAATATTCCCGGGGTGCAAGTCCCTTTGCTTTGTACCAGTCCGTCAGCTTGGGGTCATCATCGGCAAGGGCACTTTTTCTGGTTTCGGCGCCATAGGCGATAAAGGTGGTTTCCGGGTGATACTTTTCATAGGCGGTGTGAATATATTTTTCAATATTCTTGCTGTCGCAGACCAGCAGATCTGCATGCTTCACCATAAACTGTTCAGAAACCTTCCAGTACTTTCTGACGGGAGCAGGCCATTTGGCACGCATCCACTCGTGACCGTCCGGATTCACATAGACCTTGCCCCCCAGACTGTGGATCTGCTTCACATACTTGTTGAAAAAGGGGCCGATCCGGCATGCCAGAACATACACGATGGGATTGGAAATGTTGTTTTTTCTGATGTAATCCACACAGTATTTCAGCGCATCCAGATCATAAAAAATAGCCTGTGCGGGGCCGATCTGCTTGCGGAGAATCTTGAAGCAATGTGCGTTGTGATAGGTGAATTCGCCTGCCTCCTGGGCATTGTCCACTGCACAGGCCACGTGATATTTGACTGCCGGATCATTCTGATGATATTCCGTCAGCTTATCTACAAAGGTTTCATATCCGCCGTAGGAGCCGGGGATTCCCTTAGAACCAACAATAAAAATATTCTGCATTTTTCCTGCCACTCTTTTTTATTTAAACTTAAATGTATCCTGAATGCCCAGCCACTGCTGATCCTTGTCGCTTAGAGTCAGCCCGGTACCATCCGGCAGAGCATACCCTGCCCCGGAAGCGGAACCCTGATACTGACCTGTAACACCCCAGTCGATGCCGATTTCAGGGTCATTCCAAGCAAGACCGCCCTCATCCCCGGGGTGATAGAAGTCATCACACTTATAGCAGAATTCGGCGATGTCGCTGCGCACCAGAAATCCGTGGGCAAAGCCCTTGGGAATCAGAAACTGCTTTTTGTTCTCAGCAGTCAGCTCCACGCCGAACCATTTTCCATAGGTGGAAGAATTGCTTCTCAGATCAACGGCAACATCGAACACGCTGCCTCTGATGACCCGCACCAGTTTGGTCTGGGGGAACTGCTTCTGAAAATGCAGCCCACGCAGAACGCCCTTTACGGAGCAGGACTGATTATCCTGTACAAAGGTAATATCCAGTCCGGCTTCCTGCATATCCTGCTGGTTGTAGGTTTCCATAAAATAGCCCCGGCTGTCCCCATGCACCGCCGGCTCAATCAGGCACAGCCCCTCAATGCCCCCCAGGTTTTTTTCAACCCTGATCTGTCCCATTAAAACTCAATCTCCTTCAAATATCTTCCCAATGCATCCCGCCAGTCCGGCAGGGGAGTAAACCCGTTTTCTGTAAGCTTGGATTTGTCCAGCCGGCTGTTGAATGGCCGTGCTGCCTTGGAAAGCCCGTATTCTTCTGTTGTAACCGGTACCACCCGGGTGGAATAGCCTGCCTGTCTGAAGATCTCGCAGGCAAAGTCATACCAGCTGATATATCCGCCCTCGTTGGTGGCATGGTAGTAGCCGTATTTCTCGCTTTCTGCCATATCCGCAAGCAGGCGGGCAAGATCATAGGTGTATGTAGGCGTGCCGATCTGATCGTTAACTACCCGGATCGTATCGTGCTTTTTTCCCACATTCAGCATGGTTTTGATAAAATTGTTTCCGTTTTTGCCGAATACCCAGGCGATTCTAACGATGAAGAACTTATCCAGGGTATTTGCAACCGCAAGCTCACCCTCCAGCTTGGTCTGGCCGTAAATATTCAGGGGCGCAAAGTCCTTGCAGTCCGGTGTCCAGGGCTCCGTGCCCTGACCGCTGAATACATAGTCGGTGGAAATATAGATCATCCTGCATCCAAGCTGTTTGCAGGCGTCTGCAATATGCTGGGTTCCCGCTGCATTGACCGCACGGACCTTCGGAATGTTCTCTGCATCCTCTGCGGCGTCCACTGCCGTCCATGCGGCGCAATGAATCACCACATCCGGAGCGGCCTCCGTGATGACCCGGTTTACGCATTCTGCATCGGTGATGTCCATTTCTTCAATGTCCACGCCGATTGCCTCATGACCTCTTTGCTGCAGCTCGTTGACTACATCATAGCCCAGCTGGCCTTTTACGCCGGTAACAAGTGCTTTCATGTTTCCTCCGCACAGACTGTGCTGCTTCTGTTATCCTTGACTTTCCGCAGGGCAGTTGACGAAATATCCGGCGTATGCGCCAGATACACCACGTCCACCCCGAAACGGCTTAATTCTTCTTCGGTTTTCTGCCAGCGTTCGCTGCCCTTCCAGTCGTCTCCGATAAAAACTGCGTCAAAGCCCAGCTGTTTCAGCATTTCCGTCTTATCCAGGGTGTCCGCAATAACCGCCTGGTCCACGGCCTTGATATTGGCAACAATGGTTCTCCGGTCTTCCTGACAGATCACGGGCGTCTTGTTTTTATACCGTTCCACAAGCTGATCTGAATTGACGCCCACGATCAGATACTCACAGCGCTCCTTTGCCTGATTGATGAGATTCAGATGCCCGATATGGAACATATCGTAGACGCCCTGGGTATATCCGATTTTATATTTTTTCATAAAGATCTCCCTGTGTTACTGGCTGACTCTCCCTTTTTCCCTGTACATTTTATCGAAATAGTGCTGATATTCGCCGGAAATAATGTCCTGCCACCATTTCTTGTTGTCAAGATACCACTGAATGGTCTGTTTGATGCCGTCTTCAAACTTTGTTTCCGGCAGCCAGCCCAGCTCGTTATGGATTTTTGTGGGATCAATCGCATAGCGCATGTCATGCCCCGGACGGTCGGTCACATAGGTAATCAGGCTTTCGGGCTTGCCCAACTCCCGGAGGATCGTCTTGACAACCTCCAGGTTTGTCTTTTCGTTATGTCCGCCGATATTATAAACCTCGCCAACTCTGCCCTTGCGCATCACCAGGTCGATGGCCTTGCAGTGATCCTTGACATAGAGCCAGTCCCGCACATTTTCACCCTTTCCGTAAACCGGCAGGGGCTCATCCGCCAGGGCCCGGCTGATCATCAGGGGGATCAGCTTTTCCGGAAAATGATAGGGACCGTAGTTGTTGGAGCATCTTGTAACGGTAACCGGCAGCCCGAAGGTGCGGTAATATGCCAAAACAAGCAGATCCGCTCCGGCCTTTGAGGAGCTGTAGGGACTGCTTGTGTGAATGGGTGTTTCTTCAGTAAAAAACAGATCCGGACGGTCAAGGGGCAGATCGCCGTAAACCTCGTCCGTAGAAACCTGATGATAGCGCTGGATTCCATATTTGCGGCAGGCATCCATCAGCACCTGGGTTCCCATGATATTGGTCTGGAGGAAAATTCCCGGATCCTCAATGGAACGGTCCACATGGGACTCTGCTGCGAAATTGACAACAATGTCCGGATGCTCCTCCTCAAACAGCTGCTCCACAGCGGCTCTGTCTGCAATATCTGCCTTGACAAACCGGAAATTCGGGTGCTGCATAGCTGCCTCCAGCGTGGAGAGGTTGCCTGCATAGGTGAGCTTGTCCAGGCAGATGATTCTGTCCTCCGGATGCTCCTCCAGCTGTAAATAAACGAAATTTGAGCCGATGAATCCGGCTCCTCCGGTTACAATAATGGTCATGATCTTCCTCCAATTCAGTGCAGGGTATCGAGATATTTTCCGTTCAGCACATCCATCAGATACTGTCCGTACTGATTTTTCTTCAGAACCTCATAGGCTCGGAGCACATCTTCTCTGGTAATCCAGCCGTTCAGATATGCAATTTCCTCCAGGCATGCAATCTTTCTGTGCTGGTGGTCTTCGATGGTTTTGACAAAGTTGGAAGCCTCCACAAGGCTTTCGTGGGTGCCGGTATCCAGCCATGTAAAGCCCTGACCCAGAAGCTCCACACGCAGATCTCCTTTTTCCAGGTAAATCCGGTTCAGGTCGGTAATTTCCAGTTCCCCACGGGCGGAGGGCTTCAGGCTTTTGGCGTATTCAACTACCCGCCGGTCGTAAAAATACAGCCCTGTCACGCAGTAGTTGGATTTGGGCTGCGCCGGCTTTTCTTCAATGGAAACCGCCTTGCCGTTCTCATCAAACTCTACGATGCCGAAACGCTCCGGGTCGTCCACATAGTATCCGAACACGGTTGCAAGGTTCTGCTGTTCAGCCTGTTCAACCGCCTGCCGCAGACGCTTTTTCAGCCCGTGTCCGGCGAAAATATTATCTCCCAGCACCATGGCTGCACAGTCATTCCCGATAAAGTCCTCCCCCAGAATAAACGCCTGGGCAAGCCCGTCCGGGGAGGGCTGTACCTTGTAGGACAGGTGGATGCCGAACTGGCTGCCGTCCCCCAGAAGCTCCTGGAAGCGGGGCAGATCGTGGGGCGTGGAAATAATCAGAATATCCCGGATCCCTGCGTTCATCAGCACGGACATGGGATAGAAAATCATGGGTTTGTCATATACGGGCAAAAGCTGTTTGGAGGTTACTTTGGTAAGCGGATACAATCTTGTGCCGGAGCCTCCGGCCAGAATGATGCCTTTCATATCAATTCTCCCTTACGATCTTTTGAATAGATTCTGTGTCGTTCCCATACAGACTGCGATTTCCCGGGAAATAAACATGCCCTGTGATAATGGGGCATTTCCGGGGTTTCATATCTACGCATTCTGCATAGCCGGATATATCCTGTCTGAGGGGCTGAAACGGGCTCTGTATGCCCGGACGGGGACGCATAATTGTACCGTCCCTGTGCAGATGCCGCTCCGGAATGCATGCAACAGAACTGCTGTGAATCCGGCTTACGCATGATGGAAGGACACAGGGACCAACGGCGGTGCCGCAATATACTGCCAAAAGAGGGGGTACGGAGGCAATTACTGCCCCGAAGCGGAAACAAGTCTGCGGTGGAATGTAGGGCAAATCCTTTTCCCTTAGCAAGCACTCCGGAGGATTTTCCGCAGCTTATCATTAGGATGCCGGGAACTGGCATACACACAGCCAAAACGGATGCTCTGCCCGCGGATTGCATTTTTCCCGGAAGCCAGTGGGGTATGAGCAGAATGTTGTGATGCTGTAGCTTCTGGAATGCTTCTGGGCAGCACCGCATAACGCACACCTGACGGCTTTGCGCAGCGATAGGCTAAACATGGTGCGGCATTCACTATATTGCATATAATTATACCACGTAAAATATATCAGGTCAAGCAAATTCGAGAAATTCCAGGAATTTTCCAAATAAGAACACAAAAAACTCGTCGGACCAGAGTCCGGATCAGCATGGGAACAGCGGGAAAGCGGTCTGCTCCGCTGATTCAGCAATCAGAACCGGTTCCGGGTTATGGGAGCGGCACTGCCGAAATATACTATGGTCAGGAGGGTGATGATTATGATGGACATCAACAGAGCCGGATACAGCAGGGAGGAAAGCCTCCGGAGCTTCGGAAACAGAGAGATTACGGTGGAGCATCTCACTCCGGTGGACAACGACGATTCTGCTGACAGAATCAGAGCTGAACTTTACGAAATCTTTTCAAAATATAATGGGGAGAATCACGGGCAATGACCGCAATTTACGCAAGGCAGTCAGTGGATCGTGCCGACAGCATTTCCATTGAACAGCAGATTGCATACTGCCGGTTTGAAGCAAGGGGGGATGCCTGCAAAACCTATATTGACAGAGGCTGCAGCGGAAAAAACATGAACCGCCCTCGGTTTGCCCAGATGATGTCGGATATCCGGAAGGGGGAGATCAGTGCCGTCATCGTATACAAGCTGGACCGTATCAGCCGTTCCATTGTTGATTTTGCCAATATGATGGAGGAGTTTGCTGCTCTCCGGGTGCAGTTTATCTCTGCAACGGAAAAATTCGACACCTCCACGCCCATGGGCAAGGCCATGCTGAATATCTGCATCGTATTTGCACAGCTGGAGCGGGAGACCATTCAGAAGCGTGTGGCTGATGCATATTTTTCACGGAGCCAGAAGGGGTTTTATATGGGTGGGCCGGTTCCCTTCGGGTTCCGGAGGGTTCCGGCTGTTGTGGATGGGATTCATACCGCCATGTACGAGGCAGTACCGGAGGAGGCGGAACAGATCCGGCTTATCTATGCCCTCTATGCGGAACCGGATGTGTCCTTCGGGGATGTGATCCGCCGTCTGCAGGAGCTGGGGCTGAAGAAACGGGGGAAGGACTGGGAACGGCCGAGAATACGTGATATTCTCATCAATCCGATCTATGTCAGGGCTGATCTGAAGGTGTACAATTTTTTTCTTGGCCAGGGCGTAAAGCCCGCCAATCCGCCCGGTGAGTTTATCGGCGTGCATGGCTGCTACTATTATAAAGCCCAGAATGCCGGGCAACGGAAAACGACTGTCCTGGCAGGGAATCATCTTGTGCTGGCTCCCCATACGGGGATTGTGGAATCCGATCTATGGCTGAAATGCCGGGAGAAATGCCTGGGCAGCCGGCAGGTCAGACCTGTGCAGAAAGCGAAGAATTCCTGGCTGGCAGGCAAAATAAAATGCGGAGAATGCGGTTATGCGCTTTTGGCAAAGGAGTTCCGCAATCACAAGGACAGGTACCTGTTCTGCTCACACCGTCTGCATGCCAAGGCATGCAATGGGGCGGGCACGCTTTGCACCGGGGATATGGAACAGCTCATTTCCGGTGAAATCCGGAAACGGCTCAGCCGGTTTGAGACGCTCTTCCCGGAAAAACAAAACGCCCCGGACCCGGAATTGACCGGGCTGCTGCTTGAACGGGCTCAGCTTGACCGGGAGATCAGCGCTCTGCTGGAAAAGCTCCAGGAGGCGGACAGCGTGTTGCTCCGGTACATAAACGAACAGGTCAGAGTCCTCGACGCGCGCAAAACCGGACTCGGAGAACGAATCCGTTTGCTGCAGCAGAAACGGGATATGCCGCTTTCCGGGCTCCGGAACCATCTGACCATGTGGGAGCAGCTGTCCTTTGCGGATAAACGCCGGGTAACAGATTTGCTCATCCGGGTGATTTACGCAACGGAGCACAGAGTAACCATCCTGTGGAAGATCTAATGGAATACGGCAGGCTTCTGCTTCCCCTTGACTGCCACGGGGAAGCGCTGCGCATTACGCAGGATAAGCTGAATGCGAAAAACTTCTATGCCTGCAACCCGGCATTTGACAAGGGCTGCGGCAGACGGTAATATCCCGGAAACAGGCAGTGTGCATTTGACATTCTGCCTGTTTTGTGGTAGGATAAGAAAAGTAGTTTGCGCATAGACGCATGGGAAAGAAATGTGATCGAGGACTATGGATTACCAGGAATCAGTTCAGTGGCTTGCCTCCCGGCAGGAGCGGGGCATCCGCCCGGGTCTTACCGCCATGCAGGCGCTGCTTGACCGGATGGGGAATCCCCAGAAGGCGGTACAGACCATTGTAGTGGCGGGAACCAACGGCAAGGGCTCCGTGTGTGCGATGCTGTCCGCCGTGCTGGCCGAAAGCGGCTGCCGGGCGGGAGCCTACACCTCGCCGGCGGTATTTCACCGGCTGGAGCAGTACCGGCAGGGGACGGCACCCTGCACGGAGGAGCAGTTTGCCAGGGCATGCACCCTGGTGCGGCAGGGGGCGGAGGAGCTGGCCCGGCAGGGGATTTATCCCACCGGCTTTGAGCTGGAGACCGGGGTGGCATTTGCCCTGTTTGCACAGCAGGGCTGTGAGCTGGCAGTGCTGGAATGCGGCATGGGCGGCGGCATGGACGCTGTCAACGTGGCGGAAAACCGGCTGCTGGCTGTTATCACTCCGGTGGCGATGGATCATACCGGCTTTCTGGGGGATACTCTGGAGCAGATCGCCCGGCACAAGGCAGGGATTATTCTGCCGGGCTGTCCGCTGGTAACGGCACCCCAGCCTCCTGAGGTGATGTCCGTGCTGGAGGATACCTGCCGAATCCGGGAAAGTAGCTGTACGGTGGCGGCTCCATTGGAGCTGCAGGAGAATACGTCCCGGGGTATGGTGCTGCGTGATCCGTCCGATGGAACAGCTTATCTGCTGGGTCTGCATGGTCCATACCAGCTGGTGAATGCAGCGGTGGCCCTGGAGGCATGCCGGCAGCTGGCCCGGGCAGGGCTTCCCCTTACAAAGGAGGCTGTCCGCAGGGGGCTGGCAGCGGCACAGCATCCGGGCAGATTTGAACTGCTGGGAGATGAACCGGTATTCGTACTGGACGGCGCCCATAATCCCCAGGGGATGGATGCCCTTTGCACCGGACTGGAGCAGCGCTTTCCCGGCAGGGAGATTTTTGCCGTGATGGGAGTGTTCCGGGACAAGGCCTATGACCGGATGCTGGAGCGGCTGGGGCATACTGCTTCGGTGCTGTATACCGTGACAGCGCCGGGAAAGCGGGGACTGCCTGCCGGGGAGCTTGCAGCGGCAGCACAGGGGCTGTTTCCCACAGTCCGTGCATTCGGCGATCCGGCCCAGGCGGTACGGGCGGCAGCCCGGAGGCAGAATGCGGTCGTTGCAGTATGCGGATCCTTGTCCTTCCTGGCACAGGCAAGGGCGGAGATCCGGAGAGTTCAAGTGAAGTGAGGAATCTTTTATGGACACAGAAAAAATCAGGCAGGGCGTCCGTCTGCTGCTTGAGGGTATCGGCGAGGATCTGAACCGGGAAGGGCTGAAGGATACTCCCGATCGGGTGGCAAGAATGTATGAGGAGCTGTTTGCAGGGTATGGAGACCGGGCCTCGGACCATCTCTCCACGACCTTTACCAGCAAGGACAGTGAAATGGTGGTGGAAAAGGATATTACCTTTTACTCCACCTGTGAGCATCACCTGCTGCCGTTTTTCGGAAAGGTGCATATTGCCTATATTCCGGACGGAAAGGTTGTCGGCATCAGTAAGCTGGCAAGAACCGTTGAGGTATATGCACGGCGCCTGCAGATCCAGGAGCAGATGACTGCCCAGATTGCCGATGCACTGATGAAGGAACTGCACCCCAAGGGGGCGATGGTTGCTGTGGATGCGGAGCATACCTGCATGACCATGCGGGGCATCAGAAAGCCCGGCACACGGACGCTGACCTATTGCAGCCGCGGCGCATTCGCACAGGACCCGGAGCTGAAACGGGAATTTCTCAGCCTGGTACGATGACCGTTACAAACCGCATTGCAGTTAATCCGCTGTTCCTGCAATGTATGGATCAGAACAGCAAATATGAAAAGGACCGGAAGTTCTGTAAGCATGGCTGGGAACACCTGATGGATGTTGCCCGGATTGCCTACATCCTGAATCTGGAGCGGGGCTACGGGCTGAACCGGGATCAGGTGTATGCAGCCGCTTTGCTCCACGACTGCGGCAGATACCTGGAGCTGGAGCAGGATATTCCCCACGAGAAGGCAGGTGCCCGGCTGGCAAAGCAGATTCTGCGGGAATGCGATTGTCCGGAGGACTGGGTCGGTCAGATTACCCAGGCCATTCTGGAGCACCGGCAGGGAAGGGCAACTTCAGAACTGGGTGACCTTTTGTTTGAGGCGGACAAGCGCTCCCGTCCATGTTACCGCTGCGAAGCGGAGCTGGACTGCAACTGGAGCCAGGCACAGAAGAATACAAAAATCAAGTATTAGGAGAAATGATGGAAACCAGAATCGGCAGCCGTATTTACACGGACCATACATACATCATGGGTATTCTGAACGTTACGCCGGACTCCTTTTCCGACGGCGGCAGATATACCGGGCTGGACGCCGCTCTGTTCCATGCGGAGCAGATGCTGAAGGAGGGGGCGGATCTGCTGGACGTGGGGGGAGAATCCACCCGTCCCGGCTATACCAGGATTTCGGATGAGGAGGAGATCAGCCGTATTGCCCCGGTGATCGAAGCCATCCGGGCACGGCTGGATATTCCTGTGTCGGCGGATACCTATAAGCCGAAGGTTGCCGCTGCCGCACTGCAGGCAGGGGCGGATATGATCAATGACATCTGGGGCTTTCAGGCAGAGCCGGGTATGGCACAGCTGGTGGCGGAGGCCGGTGCGGCCTGCTGCCTGATGCACAACCGGAAGGAGGCTGTGTACAGTGACTTCTTTGGGGATGTGCTTTCCGATCTGCGCCGGAGTATTGCGCTTGCAAAGCAGGCAGGGATTCCGGAGGACAGAATTGTACTGGACGGGGGCGTGGGCTTTGCCAAAACCCGGGAGCAGAATCTGGAGATCATCCGGCGGGGCAGGGAAATCGCAGAACTGGGATATCCGGTGCTGCTGGGCACCTCCCGGAAATCCGTGATCGGGCTCACACTGGATGTGCCGGTGGATCAGCGGCTGGAGGGCACCCTGGCCACAACAGTGGTGGCGGTGATGACCGGCTGCCGCTTTGTGCGGGTGCATGATGTGCTGGCAAACCGCCGGGCGGTGGATATGACGGAAGCCATTCTGGGAAAGGAAAGCAGACATGGATAAGATCACGATCCGGAATCTGACGGTCTTTGCCAATCACGGGGTGCTGCCGGAGGAGCGTGTGCTGGGACAGAAGTTCCTGGTTTCTGCGGTGTTGTATCTGGATACCCGTGCCGCCGGCATGCAGGACGATCTGAACCGGACAGTGGATTACGCTAGGGTATGCAGCTTTCTGTGTGCGCAGATGCAGCAGCCCTTTCAGCTGATTGAGGCTGCCGCAGAGCATCTTGCCGCCGGTGTCCTGCGGAACTTTCCTCTGGTGCATCGGGTAGATCTGGAGCTTGCCAAGCCCTGGGCACCGGTGCAGCTGCCGGTGGAATCCATCAGCGTACAGATCAGCCGCAGCTGGCACCGTGCCGCCATCTCCATGGGCTCAAATATGGGAGACTGCCGGGGACATCTGGATGCTGCGGTGGAAGTCCTTTCTTCGGACGAAATGTGCAGAGGCTGCCGGGTGTCCTCCTATCTGGTGACAAAGCCGGTGGGGTATACGGATCAGCCGGACTTTCTTAACGGTGCCATGGTGCTGGAGACCCTGTATACTCCCCATGAGCTGCTGGACAAGCTGCAGCAGACTGAGCAGTCCCGGCATCGGGAACGGCTGATTCATTGGGGCCCCCGCACGCTGGATCTGGATCTGATTTTCTACGACGATGAGATTATTTCGGATGAACGGCTCCAGGTACCCCATCCGGAAGCTGCAAACCGGTTTTTCGTGCTGAAGCCCCTCAGTGAGCTGGAGTCCTGTTGGATGCATCCTGTTCTGCACCGGACAGTGGCCCAGCTGCTGGCACGGACGGAGGAACCCCGATGAAGCTGATTACAGCGGTGGACGGGGCGTGGCATATCGGATGGGAAAACCGTACTGTCTACCGGCTGCCCCAGGATCTGCACGCCTTCCGGCAGATAACCCTGGGCAGTGCTGTGGTGATGGGCAGGAAAACCTTTGACAGCCTGCCGGAAGGCCCTCTGGACGGCAGAGTCAACCTGGTTCTCAGCCGGAGTATGGCGGAGCAAACGCCGGGAATTACGGTCTGCCGGGACCTGGATCAGCTCAGAGCCCGGCTTGCGGATTTCCAGGACCGGCCCTGCTGGGTTATCGGCGGCAGGGAGATCTACCGGCAGCTTCTGCCCTTCTGTACCCATGCCCGGATTACATATACCAGCCGGATTTATCCGGCGGACTGCAGCTTTCCCACGCCCCTGCCGGAGCTTGGCTGGGTGCTGGAAGCTGATGAGCCCGTGCCGGATACTTATGGGGTGTTCCGGTTCCAGGAGTATCGCAATCCGGCGCCGGAGCCTTTCTGAATGAGAAGCCTCCTTTGCGGCATACTAAGCGTATGTCACGGCAAAGGAGGCTTGCTTTATGCAGAAAATCACAGTCATGGGGGAAGCATTGCTCCGGCTGCTTACGGAGGAGCCCCTGGACAAAGCGGAGCAGTACCAGGCGTCCTGCGGTGGCACGGCACTGGAAGCTGCCTGTACCATTGCCCGGCTGGGGGGAGAATGCAGCTTGCTGGCTTGTGTGGGGGAGGATCCCTTTGGCAGGCATGTGCTGGACTGGCTAAAGCAGCAGGGGGTGGATACCGCCCAGATGCAGCAGACCGGACAGGCAGCCACCACCCTTTGCTTTGTACAGCATGGAGTAAATCCCTATTATCCTGCAACCGGTGCAGACCGGATGCTTGCGGCATCCCATTTACAGGAAATTCTGCTTGCGGAAAGCGGTATTCTGCATTTTACCTCAGAGGGGCTGGCGGATGCACCCTGCCGGTTTGCACACCAGCGGGCCATCCGGGTGCTGCGGCAGCAGGGAGGACTCCTCAGCTTTGCTCTCCGGTACCATCTGGCACTGTGGGACAGCCCTGCTGCCTGGCAGGCTGCCATGCGGGCATTTCTTCCCTTTGCGGATGTGGTTACAGCCGGGGAGGAGAGTCTTATGCTGCTGACCGGCTGCGAGGATGCTGCATCGGCACACCGGCAGCTGCTTGCCGGAAGCTGTCAGCTGATCTGCTGTCTGTCCCGGCAGGGTGTGCGGCTGACCAACCAGCATGGTACAGCGATGCTGACAACGGAGCTGCCTGTGTCTGAGCCGGAGGCAGCAGGGGCACTGCTGTACTGTATCGCACAGGAGAAGCTGCAGGGTGTGCTGCTGCAGGAGCTTTCCCGGAAGGAGCTGCACCGGCTTGGGGAATGTGCTGTCCGGGATGCGCAGCGCCGGTAATACAGATAAAAAAAGCCCGGTCGGGTGGAGCGACCGGGCAAAAAGCATATGGAATTATTGTATTTCAATGCGCCGTACTGCCGGCGTGGTTACCATTCGCTTGGGCAGCGTCAGCTTCAGAATGCCATTGTCATAGGCAGCCTCAATGTGATCTGCATCCACGTTGGCAATGTTGAAGGAGCGCTTATATGCGGCATAGGAGCGTTCTCTGCGGATGTAGGTGTTCTTGTTTTCCCCATCACCCTCGCTGTTGTTCTCAGTGGTATGCTCTGCTGAGATGGTCAGATAGTCTCCGTCAACGTCCAGGTGAATTTCGTCCTTGGAAAAGCCCGGCATCTCCGCCTCAAGCAAGTATGCCTGGTCATTTTCCTGAATGTCCGTCTTGCAGGCATTCACTGCGGCAGTGCCGCCGAAAAAGCGATTCTCAAAATCATTGAAAGCCTGGAATATATCCTGGTTTCTGTGTTCAAACGGTGTCATCACAAACATACTGATTCCTCCTTAATTTTTGTTCAGGTTTTGCATGTGTGTTCTACACGTTCATTGGTCTCATTCCTTTCGTTTCATTGTCTATAGGATAATCCCCCGGTATGATGATTTTATGCTGTTTCGGTGAAAAAATGATGAAAATTAGCACTCTCGATATGAGAGTGCTAATTCTGCGTAAACAGGATGATCTTTCTGTTCCGCATGCAGCATATCTTTTTGCCGGCCAGGAGCTTTGCATACAGCGGATGCCCATACAGAATATGTGCAAAACAGGAAAGAACCCCTTGGGCAATAGCGAATACAGCATGCCTGACGGCTTTGCACATCATCTGCCGACGGTTTTTCGTCATATCACACAGAAATCTCTTGAAACAGGCTGGTGTTCCTGTGCTGTTTCTATGCAATCTGACAAAAAAACTGTCCAACAGCTGCCGCACAGGCTCTATGCGGTATTGCCCTTGAAAAAATTTATGAACTGTGCTACAATATTTTTGTATGAATCCATCGTACAATCCATAAGGAGGAAAAACAATGAGAGAGAAAAAAACCATGAAGCGCCGGCTGAAGGCTCTGGGACTGTCAGGCGTTATGCTGGCGGGAGCGCTTTGTCTGCCGGCGGCGGTTTCCCGGACGGATCTTTCTGCCAACGCAGCCGGCACAGCATCCGCCGGATTTGATGCGAACTTTGCAAAGCTTCTCCAGTATTCCATTTACTTTTACGATGCCAATATGTGCGGCACCGATGTCAGCGAGAATAACCTGCTGAACTGGCGGGGGGACTGCCATACCTATGATGCACAGGTGCCCCTGGATACGGAGCATACCAACCTGAGCAGTACCTTTATTTCTGCCAACAAGGATTATCTGGATCCGGACGGAGACGGTATGGTTGACGTGTCCGGCGGTTTCCATGATGCAGGGGATCACGTGAAATTCGGCATGCCGGAGAATTACTCTGCAGCTACTGTGGGCTGGGGCTACTACGAGTTCCGGGACGCTTATGCTGCCACCGGACAGGATGCCCACGTGGAAACCATCCTGCGGTATTTCAACGACTATCTGATGCGCTGCACCTTCCTGGACGACTCCGGTGATGTGGTTGCCTTCTGCTACCAGGTGGGAGACGGAGATATTGACCACGCCTACTGGCAGGCACCGGAAATTGATACCATGGACCGGCCTGCTTTCTTCCTGACCGGAGAAAAGCCCCAGACGGATTATGTGGCTTCTGCGGCGGCTTCCCTGGCTATCAACTATCTGAATTTCAAGGATACGGATGCGGACTATGCAGCACTGTCCCTGAAATATGCCAATGCACTTTATGATTTTGCCCGGGATCATGAAAAGGAACTGAGTGATAACGGGGACGGCCCCAAGCAGTACTACGGTTCATCCAAATGGGAAGACGACTATTGCTGGGCTTCCGCATGGATGTATAAGATCACCGGCGATCACGCCTATCTGGAGGAAATTTACCCGTACTATGATTACTATGCAGCCCCCAGTTATGTTTATTGCTGGAATGATATGTGGGGCGGCGTACAGTGCATTCTGGGCGAGATCACCAGTGAAATGTATCCGGATTTCATTGACGAATACAAGGTGGCTGCGGGCAAGAGTCCCTATGAGGAAATGGATTGCTGGGCAAGCGTGAAAGAGGCGCTGGACAAGTACCGTTCCGGCGGTGTGGGTACCATTACTCCCCAGGGCTATTTCTGGCTCAATACCTGGGGCAGTGCCCGGTACAATACTGCCGCCCAGCTGATTGCACTTGTCTATGATAAGTATCAGAACAACAATCAGCCTTCGGCGTACAGCGACTGGGCAAAGGGCCAGATGGAATACCTGATGGGCAACAACGACATTGTCTATAAGGAACGGCTGGCTGCCAATGAAGAAGCCAAAAACAATGGTGAGCCTGAGCCCTACAGCGAGGACGAAACCCATGGCCCCCGGTGCTTTATTGTGGGCCTGAATGATGTATCTGTAGCATATCCCCACCACAGAGCATCCTCAGGCCTGTCCAAATGCGAAGATACCAAGCCCCAGAAGCATGTGCTGGTGGGTGCACTGGCGGGTGGCCCGGATGCGGACGATGCCCACAATGATGTGACCAAGGACTGGACCTACAACGAGGTTACCATCGATTATAATGCCGCTTTTGTTGGCGCTTCTGCCGGTCTGTATCATTTCTACGGCACGGACGACATGCAGATTGACCCGGACATTGATCTGGGCACCAGTGAGGAAGAAGGCGGCGGCCAGGATTACTGGGTGGAGGCTTATGCGGTGGATGACTTCCAGACCTCCGGCGCCGGTGTGACCAAGCTGGCTATGCTGGTATGCACCGATTCCAACAAGCCCAGAACCGATATTTCCGTGCGTTATTTCTTCAGCGTGGAGGAGCTCTCTGATCCGGCGAATATCAGCCTGGTGAAGGGGGATGAGCTGTACGACCAGACCAGCGTGGAGACAGACTTTGACGGGGTGCTGTCCGGTCCCTATCAGTATGATGCATCCTTTGACCCTAACATTTATTATGTGGAGATCAAGTGGGATGGCTACAACATTGCCAATGCCAACAAGAAATACCAGATGGCAGTGGGCTTCTATTACGGAGATACCTGGGATCCTGCCAATGACTGGAGCTATCAGGGTATCACCAAATGCAAGGATACCTATCAGGACGGCAGCGAAACCAGGACGGACTATATCTGTGTTTACAGCGGCGGCAATCTGGTTGGGGGTATTGAACCGAACGGCAGCAAGCCCATCGTGACAACAGCCGTTACCACACAGGGCACAGAGACGACAACCACCACCACAACCACTACTACAACCGATACAGCTGTGCTGGGAGATGTGGACAGCAGCGGCACAGTGGAGGTAAATGACCTGGTTCGGCTGGCCCGGTATGTGGCGCAGGATCAGGAGCTGACGCCTGCGCTGACTGCACAGGAGGTGCTCAATGCAGATGTCAACTGCGACGGGAATGTGGATTCGGACGACCTGACCATGATCGCCCGGGCGCTGGCACGGTTGATTTCTGTGGATGATTTCGGCAAATAAGCAAAGCATGGACAAGAGAAAAAGCCATACCGGCCAGCAACCGGTATGGCTTTTTTAGTATGGATTCCTGGATATGACTTACAGCACCAGGGAGGGAGCGCTGTATACCCGTGCCTTCAGCTCATTGTTCAGCATGTACAGACCCTTGGAGTCGGACCCGAAGAGCTCCATTTTGGTAATCATATCGGAGGCGTTCTTTTCCTCCTCGCCCTGCTCCTTGACGAACCAATCCAGCACCTGCATAGTGCGGAAATCCCGTGCTTCATAAGCGGCAGCGTAGATATTGTTAATCAGGGAGGTAACATACTTTTCATGCTCCAGTCCCTTGATCAGGGGAGTCATATTGTCGCCCCGGGTCCAATCCGGCTTTTCTATAGCCTCAAAAACCACCGGTTCGCCGTTGTTGTGCAGATACTGATAGAACAGCATTGCGTGATCCCGTTCCTCCTGAGCCTGGATTCTGTACCAGTTTTCAAAGCCATCCAGCCCGGCAGCCGCATAGTAATTGGCAAAATCCAGATACAGGTATGCGGAGTACAGCTCCTTGTTGATTTGTTCATTGATGAGATTTGCTACCTTGTTGTCCATTGTGACACATCCTTTCTGAAGCAGGAAGAGCGCAGCGCAGCCTTTGTGGAATGCTCTGTGCGTGCTGCCCCAAGTCTTATTTTGCCACATTCCGTCGAAAAAGTCAAGCCCCTTAACAGGATTGATATATAAATTTCATAACACACTGTCGTTTATTTTATAAATATTGCACAAAAAATCGACGTTTTTTTGTGTTTATCGTGCAGTTTTTCGGTAATTCTCCATTGGGGGGAGCAAGCGGAGAAAAAAAGGTGTTGACATTTGTGCGGGGGCATGATATAATAAATAAGCACTCCGAAATACGGAGTGTGCATAACGCGGGATGGAGCAGCTCGGTAGCTCGTCGGGCTCATAACCCGAAGGTCGTTGGTTCAAATCCAGCTCCCGCAACCATATTAGCACCCCTATTTTGATCCAAAGTAGGGGTGCATTTTCATGTCTATAAAATGTCGTAAATGCGAGGAAAACAGACAATCGGAAAACGATTACTTCTCACTACAGCCTTAAAACCCGCTGAAAAACCGAAAAAAGCCGAAAATGGGGTGTCAAAGGGAAAACGATAGAAAAAGCTATCATTTTCTTTTTGGCACTTTTTTCGATAGAGGGGTGCATTTTGAAAAACAGCGTAGATACGAGGAAAACAAGCATTATGGATGCGTTCAGAGCAGCCGTACTGTAGGAATTGCAAGCTGTAAATTACAGTTAATTATATTTATTATGTACAAGGTTCAAGTCCAGCTCTCTCGCAAACATAAGTACCACAATTATAGTACAAAAAAAGAGGGGCTGCAGCCGAGAGCACAGGATTTTATTGCTTGAGCTCTGATGCTTATAAATGGGGACCTACTGTATATCATACAGTAAATGTTAAATATGATTTAGATCATGTTCACATAAAACTATTGTAATTTGACAATAAATATGTTATAATGAACACATGAGATTAACAGAAAAACAATTTGCGAAAATAGAGCATTTGATGCCTACACCTCGCAGAAAGCCAGAAGTATCAAATTATGATTTTTTGTGTGCATTACTGTATATAATCGAAAACGGATGTAAATGGAGGGCATTGCCGAACGAATACGGAAATTGGCATACAATTTATGTCAGATTTAATCGCTGGTGTAAAAGCGGAGTAATTGACCGCATTTTTGAGACATTGCAAGAAGAAAATATTATAGAAATACGTACCGAAATAATTTGTATCGACAGCACAAGCATCAAAGTCCACCCTGATGCGGCAGGAGCAAGAAAATCAAGCGGCGAGCAGAGCATAGGACGTTCAAAAGGGGGCTCACAACAAAGATTCATTTGGCTTCCACGTCTTCGAAATTTGCAATGATTTTTCGGCTTTCTGCCGGAAACAAACACGATGCTCCGGAAGGAAGAAAACTTATCGAAAGCTTTTATTCCGAAGATAAACATTACTTGCTTATGGATAGGGCTTATGAAGATAACGAAACACGCGAACTCGCCGTAAAGCAAGGTTTTGTACCTGTTGTTCCGCCAAAAAGAAACCGTAAAAATCCTTGGGAATATGATAAGGAACTTTACAAGCGTCGCAATGAAGTTGAACGATATTTTCTTCGTATAAAGCGTTTTAGGCGTGTTTTTACCCGTTATCACAGCTATTTTATCATGGGTATGTGAATGCCTGTTGATTGTTTGATTAAACCCGGCGGAACTCCGCCGGCAGCATTGAAATCTCCATTCGCTACGCTCATTCCGATCTCACTGCTGCTTCTCTCAACTGAGCGTGGCAGAGGTTCATTGGGGTGCTCTTGAAACTACCCTAAAATCTATTATACGAATCTATTATACGAGGTGGATAACATGAAAAAACAAGTAATCGCAACATTTCTGGCGTTAATGCTGACCGTCCCTCTGATGAGTGGATGTGGAAAGCAGAGTGAACAGCCAGACTCAGCTATAGAATCAACAGCAGCAGAAACGTCTGCTGCGGCAGATACGACGGATTCAGCACAGGAGGACGAAACTTTCACCTATGACGGAACATTCAATGAGGAGGTGTTCCAGCACATCACCCAGAACATCGAATTGTTTGGGCATAAGGTTTCCATGCCCTGTACGCTGGCGGATCTGGGGGAGGAATTTTCGACAGGGGAGGATAACCCGTATGTAGATACGGAATATTCGTTTGTCATTTATTCGCTTTATTTCAACGAGCAGCAGATTGGACAAATCACCTATAACTGCGATCACGAACTGAGTGAAACGGAACTGAAAACACTGTCCTTTTACAATCTTTCGGTGAGTCAGTATACCGCAGATCAGAATGATTCCTCCATTTCCGGCTTTACCTTGCAGGATACATTCCAACAGGTTCAGGATGCGCTGGGAACGCCAACGGATGCTTCTGGTTATAACGACAACGGTAAGGGATATGTTCGGTATGCGCTGACAGAATCGCAGAATATCAGCTTTTTTATCAATCAAGATCAAAGTATTCGAGAGATTGCTGTGCAGGTTGCATCAGAATGAAATTATGAATCTACATACCGTAACTACAAATAAAGGAGGATTATAACAATGAGTATTGGAAGCGCAGATGGTGTGATTGAGGTCATTCTCAAAATCAATGATAATACTGGTAAAATCACAGAAACTGCTATTAAAACGGCGGACGGAAAATTGGTCGATTTTTCAAAATTAGAAGATCCTGAGTGGTGGCGTGATCAGTACATCAAGTACAGCAAAATCGGAATCAAATACACTCTCGAAAGCTTAAACAGCAACCTGAATTACGGGAACATTTCTAATTTCATTTGTGAAAGTTCTGCTGTAGGTGTGAATGAATACAATGAGAAGCTTGCCCAATTAGCGGGCACTCACAAGGATTATAGCAAATGGATTGCTAATGCGGATGCGTTAATAAGTGGAGCTGAAGATCTTGTTTCGCTATCTGAGCAGGCGTTCAATATAGCGGAGGGTATCGACACGTTGGGTGATCTTTTAGGATTAGAAGGGAATAATGCGGACAGAGGACGAGCAATTCAGAAGATTACATCAGGTCTTTTGCACATGAGTTCGACCATTGTCTCACACGTTCCTGGAATAGCTGGAGAATGTGTATCTACGATTCTCTCAGTCGCCGCTGATACTTTTGATAAGGGTGCGACTATCATTGTTAATTATATCCAGATGCTTGAAGAGCTGGATGAAGCCATTGAGGAAATTATTGGCGAAAACAATGAAAGCATCCAGTCTGATAAGGAAGGTATTCAGGCTCTTAATGAAATGGCAGAAGCTTACAAAGACTTCCTTCCGAGCAGTATCAAGAATCAAATCAACGAACTGAATCAAACCCTTTCCGATTACGAGACTGCTGTCAATAATTACGAAAACAAAAAACAAACTGATGTTGATGGCGATGGCAAAATCGCCGGTGGAAAATCCTATAACCCTGATGACAAGGGCAATGCCGGCGGAAGCGATGCGGACGGAAAGTTCAATGATGGCAAGACCAGCCGCGTTGACCCCATCGTGCTGGATCTCGGCAATAATGGATTCAATCCGACATCACTCAATGGAGGTGTCAACTTTGATCTTGACGGCAACGGAATGGCTGAGCGTATCAACTGGATTCAGGGTGATGATGCAATCTTGGCGTATCCCGTCGTGTGGGTGAAACAGTAGCCAGAGTCCGGGAACTGGACAGCATACGAAATTTTCTGACGGGTACGCCGCTGAGTTCCATGATTGATCTTATTTTCATCATCGTATATATTGTCGTCCTGTTCTGTTACAGTAAAATGCTGACTGTTATTGTTATATGTTCGATACCAGTCTATGCGATACTTTCTGCAATCGTGACACCACTTTTCAAGAAGCGTCTGGATGAGAAATTTGAAACCGGAGCGAATACGCAGTCTTTTCTCGTAGAATCTATCACAGGAGTTCAGACTGTAAAATCCTACGCATTAGAGCCAAAATTTGAAAAGAAGTGGGGCGACTTGCAGGCTGAATACGTCAAGGCAAGCTATAAAACTTCTATGGTATCTGCTACGGCAGGAACGACAGGACAGTTCATTCAGAAAATATTTGACCTTTTGATTCTGTTTTTCGGTGCCAAGGCAGTTATGGACGGTAATTTCACCGTCGGTCAGCTTGTGGCATTCCGTATGCTCTCCGGCAGAGTCAGCGGTCCTGTGCTGCGTTTGGTACAGCTCTGGCAGGAGTATCAGCAGGCATCACTTTCAGTAAAGCGTATAGGTGATATTTTCAACACTGCCCCTGAACCAATCCTGAATGCCAATCAGACTTCTATGCCGAAAATACAAGGCAAAATCGTATTCGATCAAGTACATTTTCGTTATAATCCGCAAGGCGGCGAAGTTATCAAGGGAATGTCATTTGAGATACCAGCAGGAATGGTTGTGGGCGTTGTTGGTCGAAGCGGATCAGGTAAAAGTACCATATCAAAATTGATACAGCGACTCTACATACCGGAGGCTGGTAAAATATCTGTTGATGGAATGGATATATCACTTGTGAATCCGGCAATGCTAAGAAAGCAAATCGGTGTTGTTTTACAGGAAAATTTCATGTTTAATGGCACAGTTGCTGAGAACATTTCAATTCATTGTCCTACAGCAACAATGGATCGGATCATAGAATGTGCCAAGATTGCCGGTGCCCATGATTTTATATTGGAGCTTCCAAACGGCTATGACACGATCATCGGTGAGAAAGGCATGGGACTATCCGGAGGTCAGAAGCAGAGAGTTGCTATCGCACGAGCAATTCTCAACGATCCGAGAATCCTCATCTTCGATGAGGCAACATCAGCACTGGATTATG
>JALELB010000054.1 GCA_022768805.1 Ruminococcus sp. | reverse complement strand
CGCAAGCTCTGTGCGGTGTTACCATAAATCATTTTGCGATTGTCCGTCATTTTCTCCAAAAATAAAAAAGTGTGTCCGGATGCCTTTACAAACGGCGGATTTTGGTGTATAATGATAAAGTTAATATGGTGAATTATGGGCTGACCTCTGTGGAGGCTCCAGCCGGGTGTTGAGAGGTGTTTTATGAAGCATAGATTAACATGGCGCAGGGCCGTGTGCATGCTTTTGTGCGGCGTGATGCTGGCAGGCAGCATGACCGGTTGTGAGAAAAAGGAAGCCAGTCTGTCCGAGGAGAAAATCATCAACTACGAAATGCCCGCAAATGGGGATAAGGTAGTGGTGATGACCATCAAGGACTACGGGGATGTGAAGATCCGGCTGTTTGCAGACGAATGCCCCAAGGCGGTGGAAAACTTCCTGGGTCTTGTGGAAAAGCACTACTACGATGAGCTGATCTTCCACCGGGTGGTGAAGAATTTCGTCATCCAGGGCGGGGATCCCAAGGGCAACGGTACCGGGGGCGAATCCCTCTGGGGGCAAGGCTTTGAGCAGGAAATCTCCCCGAAGCTGTGCCACTTCAACGGGGCGCTGGCTTATGCAGTAGCATCGGACAAGCTGAACAACAGTCAGTTCTATATTGTCACCGGGGACAAGGTGACGGAGCAGACCTTTGAACAGCTGAGCACATACTACGGCAAGACCTATTCCGACCAGGTGAAGCAGATGTACTACGAGCACGGCGGTCAGCCCTTTCTGGACGGGGATTATACCGTATTCGGCCAGGTGATTGACGGGCTGGATATCTGCATGAAGATCAACGAGGTGGCGGTGGATTCCAACAGCAAGCCCAAGGAGCAGGTCACCATCGAAAGCATGAAGGTGCTGGAATACTATACAGAATAACCGGATAACCCGGCGGCGGCCGGGTATACTGAAATAGAATCAGCCAACAGAACAAAGGACATTTTGCAGGCAGAAAAACAGAAAAGCCGGCAACAAAGCGATTTCCGAGCCGGGGACAACCGGAGGCGGAAAAATAAGGAGAGAAAAGGTTTGGATAAGTTTATCATCAAGGGCGGACGCAAGCTGATGGGAGAAGTGGAAATCAGCGGCGCAAAGACTGCGGCAGTTGCGATTCTTCCGGCGGTGATTCTGGCGGACGAGCCATGCGTCATCGAAAATGTACCCAATATCAGCGATGTTTCCATCAGTCTGCGGATCCTCTACGAGATGGGGGCCAGGGTGGATATGCTCAACGAAACCACCTACCGGATTGACCCCAGAGGGATTCTCAACTACTGCGTGCCCTATGAAAGCGCACGGCAGATGCGGGCTTCCTATTACTTCCTGGGGGCGCTGCTGGGCAAGTACCACAAGGCACGGGTGTCCATGCCCGGGGGCTGTCCCCTGGGGGATCGGCCCATTGACCAGCATCTGAAGGCATTCACCGCCCTGGGGGCAAAATGCACCATCGACCACGGTATGGTGGATGTGACTGCGGACAGGCTCCGGGGCGCCCAGATCTATCTGGATGTGGTGTCCGTGGGGGCAACCATGAACGCCATTCTGGCGGCTGTCCGGGCGGAGGGTCTCACCATTATCGAGAACGCAGCCAAGGAGCCCCATATTGTGGATCTTGCAAACTTCCTCAACTCCATGGGGGCGGATATTATGGGTGCCGGCACCGATGTCATCAAGATCCGGGGAGTACGGCACCTCCACAGCACCACCTATGCGGTGATTCCGGATCAGATCGAGGCGGGCACCTTTATGATCGCTGCCGCTGCCACCAAGGGGGATGTGCTTATCCGGAATGTTACCCCCAAGCATCTGGAGCCCATCACCAATAAGCTGGAAAAGATCGGCGTGAATATTGAGGAATTCGACGACAGCGTCCGGGTATGGGTGGACGGACCCTTGGTGAAAACCAGCATCCAGACCATGCCCCACCCGGGCTTCCCCACAGATATGCAGCCCCAGATTACCACCCTGCTGTGCCTGGCGGAGGGCACCAGCATCGTGAAGGAGGGCGTCTGGGAGCAGCGGTTCCGGTATGTGGACGAGCTGCGGCGCATGGGGGCGGATATTTCCGTGGACGGCAAGGTTGCCGTTATCGAGGGCACCGGCAAGCTTATGGGGGCGCCGGTAAAGGCCTGTGACCTGCGTGCCGGGGCGGCGCTGATTATCGCCGGGCTGGCAGCCACCGGGGTCACCGAGATTGAGGATATTTTCCATATTGAACGGGGCTACGCCTGCATGGAGCAGAAGCTGCAGAAGCTGGGCGCAGACATTGTGAAAAAGCATTTTCCGGGGGTATCGGTCAAGAAGGCCATGTAACCGGAGGAGAGAGGCAAAAAGCACGGGTTCCCCATGGGGGCGGGCTTTCTGCCTCTTTGTTTTGAGAGGATGTGTACATATGGCAAGGATTTATCCCCTGTTCAGCTCCAGCAAGGGCAACGCCAGCTTTGTGGGCTCCCCCAGGGGCGGCGTGCTGATTGACGCCGGGGTATCCTGCAAGCGGCTCATGCAGGCGCTGGGAGACTGCGGGATTCCGGAAACCGCAGTGCAGGGGATTTTCATTACCCACGACCATTCGGACCATGTAAAGGGGCTGCGGATGGTGACAAAGCGGCTGGGGGTGCCGGTGTATGCTCAGGCTCGGACTCTGCGGCGGCTGGTGGATGGGGAGCTGCTGGCGCCGGGCTGCCGGGCGGTGGAGATGACGGGCAGGGTGACCGCCGGGGATATGGAGCTGACCGCCTTTGATACTCCCCACGACACGGAGCAGAGCTGCGGCTACCGGATTACCACGGCGGACGGCAGGCACTGCGCCGTGTGTACGGATCTGGGACATGTGACCCCCACGGTGCAGGAGGCGCTGCTGGGCTGTGACCTGGTGCTGCTGGAGGCCAATTACGACCCCCGGATGCTGGCAAACGGGCCCTATCCTGCCTATGTGAAGCAGCGGATTGCCTCGGAGCACGGGCATCTGTCCAACCCGGACAGCGGGGCGCTGGCGGCGGAGCTGATTGCCGCAGGCACCACCCGGCTGATTCTGGGGCATCTGAGCCAGGAGAACAACACCCCCGCCCTGGCGGAGCGGACGGTGACGGAGGCGCTGCACAGCTTCCGGCGGAACGGGGATTATCTGCTGGAGGTGGCACCGGTGGAAACAACAGGGAAGATGGTGGTGTTCTGAGATGATGCAGGTACGGCTGGTGACGGTGGGAAAGCTGAAGGAGAAGTATCTGCGGGACGCCTGCGGAGAGTATGCAAAGCGGATCGGCAGGTTTGCGAGATTGCAGATTCTGGAGCTGGAGGAGGCAAGGCTGCCGGAGAATCCCGGGGAAAAGGAGATTGCAAAGGCACTGGAGACGGAGGCAGTCGCCATTGAGCGTGCCTGTGCCGGGTATGTGATTGCCCTTTGCATCGAGGGGAAGCAGCAGAGCAGCCAGGCCTTTGCCGGACTTTTGTCCCGGCTGGGGGTACAGGGTCAGGGCACGGTGACTCTGGTGATCGGCAGCTCCTTTGGCCTGGCGGGGCGGATCAAGCGGCGGGCGGATCTGCGGCTTTCCATGTCGGAGATGACCTTTCCCCACCAGCTGGCTCGGGTGATGCTGCTGGAGCAGCTGTACCGGGGGTTTCAGATTCAGGCCGGGGGGAAGTATCATAAATAAGGACGGCAGGCGCCGTCCTTTTTTGTTGTGGGGGATTTGCTTGTGTGTCTTGGGGAGACAACCCCAGGGAAGGGGATAGCAGCTGCGCTCCACCATTGTGCGAGAGACAACCTCCTTAGGAGGGTTTACCTGATGCTTGGGGAGACAACCCCAGGGAAGGGGATAGCAGCTGCGCTCCACCATTGTGCGAGAGACAACCTCCTTAGGAGGGGAGAGAGCGCAGCAAGCTGCTTATTCTCTCCCCTCCCAACGGTTTTCTCTCGCGCTCTCTTTTCCACACTCTCCCCTCTCTTTGGGGAAACGTCCGCTTGTGTGTGTTCTCAGGATTTCCTGCGCAAGACTGGTTCATTTCCGTTCTGCGGAGCATCGTGGAAACGTGCAAAGCATGACCGTCCCCCAAGGGGGATGGGGAAGAAGGAAAGTGGGGGACTGGGGGAGAAAACCCAGAAGGGGAAGGGGGATAAGCATGACAATGCGCCCCCCTTCCCTGGGTTGTCTCCCCAAGCATCAGGTAAACCCTCCTAAGGAGGTTGTCTCTCGCACAATGGTAAACCGTTCAGGGTATGCCCTGGGGTTGTCTCCCCAAGCATTTTCAAGGAGGTTGTCTCTCGCATAGCGGTAGAGGGGCATGGGGTATGCCCCTTGTCTCCCCAAGCTGCCACCGTCCCATACACACCGGCGAAGCCGAAAAAGCAGAACCCACAAAGGGGAGCATATCCACGGGGAAAAACCTGTGCGATATGCTCCGATTTTTTCTAAGGGTTTGACATTTACCTATAAGAGGAGTACAATAAAGGCAATATCGGCAGGCGCACGGGCGCTGTGCCGGACTATCCGGGAGGAGGGCGGTTTTATGGAACAGAAGCGGGAGCCACTGGGCAAAAAGCTGCATATCTGCGTCAGTGACGTGCACCGGTTCGGCACGGACGCCTTTCTGCTGACCGCCTTTTCCCGGTATCAGGCAAGGGATACGGTTTGTGACCTGGGCACGGGCTGCGGCATCATCCCCCTGCTCATGGAGCGGCATATGCCCCCAAGGCAGATTTACGGGCTGGACATCCAGCCGGAGGCCATAGCGCTTCTGGAGCAGACCGTGGCGGAAAACCGGCTTACCAACCTGACCCCGGTGCTGGGGGATCTGCGTACCCTGTGGGAGGGGGCGCCCCTGGGGGACTGTACTCTGGTGACCTGCAATCCCCCCTACAAGGCAAGGGGAGCAGGCATCGAAAGCGCAGGGGACGGGGCGAAAATCGCCCGGCACGAGCTGCTGTGCGATATTTCGGACGTATGCAGAAGCGCCGCCCGGCTGCTCCGCTTCGGGGGCAGGCTTTGTCTGTGCAACCGGCCGGAACGGCTGTGCGATGTGCTGTGTGCTATGCGGCAGGCGGACATTGAGCCGAAACGGCTCCGGTTCGTGGCGAAGCATCCGGACACGGCGCCCTGGCTGTTCCTGGTGGAGGGCAAGAAGGGGGCAAAGCCCTTTTTACAGGTGGAGCCCACCCTTGCCGTGCGGCAGGGGGAGGGCATGACCCCGGAGCTGGAGGCCTTTTACCGGCTGGGATCGGAGGACGGAGCATGAGCGGCATCTTATATATCGTGGGCACCCCCATCGGTAATCTGGGGGATATTACCATGCGGCAGCTGGACACCCTGGGCAAGGTGGATTTTATCGCCGCAGAGGACACCCGGGTGACTCGGGGGCTGCTGACCCATTTTGACATACACAAGCCCCTGGTCAGCTATCACGACCACAGCGGCATCCGCTGCGCCGAGGGCATCGTGGAGCGGCTCCGGGCAGGGGAATCCGCCGCCGTGGTGACGGACGCAGGCATGCCCTGTATCAGCGATCCGGGGGAGGAGCTGGTGCGGCTCTGCTGGGAGGCAGGGGTGCAGGTGCAGGTGGTGCCGGGGCCCAGTGCGGCGGTGTCCGCCCTTGCCGTATCCGGCCTGCCCACCGGAAGATTCGTCTTTGAGGGCTTTCTGCCGGCGGCGAAAAAGCAGCGCACTGCCCGGCTGGCGGAGCTGGCAGGGGAGCAGCGCACCCTGATCTTCTACGAAGCCCCCCACCGGCTCACCGCCACCCTGGAGGATCTGTACGCCGCCTTCGGGGATCGGCGCATTGCCCTTTGCCGGGAGCTTACCAAGCTGTATGAGCAGGTGCTGCGGCTGACCCTGCCGGAGGCCATTGCCTATTACAGGGAAAAGGCTCCCCGGGGGGAGTATGTGCTGGTGCTGGAGGGGGCAAAGCCGGAGGATGCCCCGGCGCTGACTTTTGAAGAGGTGCTGGAGCAGGTGCGCCGGCAGGTGGACGCCGGTATGCGTGCAGCGGATGCCTGCAAGGCGGCGGCAAAGGCATCCGGGTTTTCCAAGAACGAGCTGTACCGGGCGCTGCTGGAGGAGTGATT
>JALELB010000052.1 GCA_022768805.1 Ruminococcus sp. | reverse complement strand
GTAAACTGTGTGGAATTCGCCTGCCGGATGGCGGAGGCGGGCGCCCAGGCCATTACCGTCCACGGCAGAACCCGGAGCCAGCTGTACAGCGGCAGGGCGGACTGGGACTGCATCCGGGCGGTGAAGCAGGCGGTGTCCGTGCCGGTAATCGGCAACGGGGACGTGTGCAGCGGAGAGGACTGCCTGCGGATGTACCGGGAAACCGGCTGCGACCTGGTGATGGTGGGCAGGGCGAGCTACGGCAACCCCTGGATTTTCAAAGAGATCGCTGCCGCCTGTGCCGGCACCCCCTATACGCCCCCCACGGTGGAGGAGCGGATGGAAACCATGCTGCTGCATATCCGGATGATTCTGGAAACCGGTAAGCACAAGCCGGAGCAGCAGCGGATGAAGGAAGCACGGAAGCATGCGGCCTGGTATCTCCACGGGCTCCGGGGGGCGGCAGGCTTCCGGGCACGATGCTACGGGCTGGACAGCTACCGGGAGGCGGAGCAGCTTGCCCGGGACGTGCTGGCCTTGCAGGAACAGGAGGAAGCCCATGTACCGCAGAACTATTGACCTGCACGGCATGACCGTGGCAGAAGCCCGGCGTGCCATGCAGGCACTATTGAAAAGCTGCCCTGCAAGCGTCCGGGAAATTGAAGTGATTCACGGCTCTCACAGCGGCCAGGCTCTGCTGCGGTATGTGCGCACGGAGCTGAAGCATCCCCGGATCAGCCGGAAAATTTTAGGGCTCAACAACGGGGTTACCATTCTGGAACTGAAATGATTGGAACAGCATCGCAGAGCCTGCGATGCTGTTTTTTATCCCAGAACACCCAGATGCTCCAGCAGGATCTTCAGCCCGATGAGCACCAGGATCACGCCCCCGGCAATCTCCGCCTTGGTCTGGAACCGGCTGCCGAACCGGTTCCCCACCCATACCCCGATGAGGGACAGCACAAAGGTGGTAGCGGCGATCAGGGAAACGGCGCCCCAGATATTCACCTGCAAAAAGGCAAAGGTGATGCCCACCGCCAGAGCGTCGATGCTGGTGGCAACCGCCAGCATAAGCAGCTCCTTCAGATCCAGCTTCGGCTCTCCCTGTTCAGTTTCCTCCGGATCCTCGTGCAAAGCCTCCCACACCATCTTGCCCCCGATAAAGGCCAGCAGCACAAAGGCGATCCAGTGGTCGAAGGCGGTGATATACCCTTCAAACTGCTTGCCCAGCAGCCAGCCCAGCAGAGGCATAAGCCCCTGAAAGCCTCCGAAAAACAGCCCGATCACCAGGGCGTGCTTCCGGTTGAGGGTTTTCATATTCAGCCCCTTGCAGACGGATACCGCAAACGCATCCATGGACAGACCCACGCCGATAAGAAACAATTCCACAATGCCCATGTTCAATCTCCTTTGTAAATAAAAAAATCGGGCACAAAGCTGTACCCGATCCAAAGACCCACGCACAGCCCGAAGCCACACGCAAGTCTCGTTCTTTCAGACAAGCCAGACCAGCGGTCAGTATGTTGACTTGCCACATAAATCCAATATGCAAACTACTCCCTTGCAATTGCCTCATTATAACATATCTATGCGCAGCTGTCAAGGGGGATGCGGGGAGGGCGAGCGGAACGCTGTCCGGCGTGTGCTTTGCCCTGGGGTGCGGTTTGCTTCCGCATGCTTATGCGCCGCCGATTTCCAGCCACACATATTCGGAACGGGCCTCGGTGCGGATGGGAAAGCCCCAGCCGCAGATCCCGGAGGTCACCACCGTATACATGCCGTCCCGCTCTCTGCAGCCGTAGTTCATCTCATTAAAATGCACCAGCCGGTCACACAGGCCGATGGGGAAAACCTGACCCCCGTGGGTATGGCCGGATACGGTGAGATCCACCCCCAGGGCAGCGCTTTTCGCCAGCTCCATAGGCTGGTGATCCGCCACCAGCCAGAAGGTGTCCGGGTCTGCATGGGCCTTGTCCAGAAGCTCCTGAACCGATGCTCTGCCGTACTGGGCGGAAAAGCCCGGATCCGCCCTGCCCATGAGGGTAATCTCCCCGTTGAGCACCACCGTTTCATCCTCCAGCACCGTGATGCCATGGGCGGTCAGGCTCCCGTAAAGCTCCCGGATGGTATAGGCAGGGTCGTTCCGGTAAGCATTCCGGTCATGGTTGCCGCATACATAATAAATGCCATACCGGCTCCGGATGCTCCCCAGCAGGGCGCAGGCCTCCTGCATGCCCTCCAGGGTAGTGTTCTCATCCACAATATCCCCGCCCAGCAGCACAAAGTCCGGTTCCCGGGCGGAAATCCGGTCACACTGCTCCGCCAGCGCCTCTCCGGTGATACCGTTGCCGTAGTGAAGATCCGCAATCAGCACCGCCCGGTAGGGCTGGGACAGGGTCTTGTCCGTGGGAATCTGATAGGTGGTCTCCACAATATGGTACATATTCCACCAGCCGTAGCTGAGCACCCCTGCCACCAGCACCAGGGGCGCCAGTCCGCAGGCAAGAATCCGGCTGGGACGCTTTGGGGCAGGCCTGGGGCGGATGCGGCGGAACAGATACACCAGCAGATCCGTCAGGGCGGAAAATGCGGTGAAATGCAGCATCATCAGCCCGAAGGTGGAAAAGATCATCAGGCTGCAGCCGGTGAGCACCACAGTCAGCACACAACGGGCGATGCGCACCCCCTTTGCCTCCTCCGGCAGGGAGAAAGCCCGGAACAGCCGCCCCAGGAAGAAGCGGTAATAAACGCCGATGAGCCCGATCAGCAGAATCAGCAGCAGAATCAATGCAGGAATCATGATGCAAAGCCTCCGGACAGTATGCTATTCTTCAAAATCAATGCAGGCTCTGGAGGCACGGACCTTGCTGATGAATGCGCCGAATTTCCTGTGCTCCGGGTGGTTCTGATAAGCGTCCAGCCCGGCCAGGTCATCGAAGGTGCAGATCAGCGCCAGCTCGTAGTTGTCCGCAGGGGCATCCGGGGCGTTGACTGCGGTCTGCATGCTCCGCAGGGTGGGGATCTGTCCCCGGAGCTGCTCCAGCATGGAAACCGCCAGTGCGGCATTCTCCCGGGCGGTGCGTCCCTCCGCCTGGGGCAGCAGCTTGAACATGACAATGTGTCGGATCATATGGATTCCTCCTTTTTACAGATAGTATACCACAGCAGCCGATAAAATGCAAGGCGGAAGCTCCACAATTCCGGATGCTCCCGCATAAAAAGCCTCCACAGCTCCGAAGAACTGTGGAGGCTTTCTGAAATGAAAGGAAAGAAACCTCAGGGTTTGCTGTCATCAGGCTGCCTTGAAGACAGCACGTACAAAGTTGTACATGTGGGGACGGATGGTCTTTCCGCCGTGGTCGCCGCCGTTCACATAATGCCAGATGTGCGTGGTTCCGTTTTTGGTCATCGCATCATGATAGCCGGCAGGTGTCTGATAAATCAGCGTATCATTGGAGCCTGCACTGACAAAGAGCAGATAGGGCTTTACGCTGCCGAAGGTCAGCTGCGCATCGGTAAGCAGATCCGTTGTCAGTCCGGGTGCCGGGCACATTGCGCCCACATAGCCAAACAGGTCAGGACGGCTGAAGCCGATGTACAGGGATTCACGGCCGCCCATGGAGAAGCCGGTAATGGCGGTGTTGTCCCGGCCGGTCTTGATGGAGTAGTTCTGCTCCATATAGGGCATGATCTCCTTACATCATAGTATACAGACCAGTCGGCTGCATTTTCCTTATCGAAAACGGTAAGCTCCTGGATGATCTTGCCGTTGATCGGCTCTGCTTCCTTCGGAACTGCCAGTACCACGTAGTTTACAGATTCGTTGAACAGGATGATTTTCCGATTACCTGTCCGCAAAGATATCAGCATGTTGCATCCCTGCTGAAGCTCTGCAACAAATACGGCGGGTATCTGG
>JALELB010000045.1 GCA_022768805.1 Ruminococcus sp. | reverse complement strand
AAATGAAGCTGAGTTACAGAGACAGAGTTATTCTGATTGTAGTTTTAATCATCGCAATCATTGCCCTGGTTGCAATCGGTCTGATTCGCCCCACCATCAAGGATATCAACACAGACAAGAGCACCCTGGAAACCACCAAGCAGACCTGGACAGAAACAGAAGCAAAGCTGAACCAGATTGAACCCACCAAGAAGCGCATTACCGAAAAGCGGGACAATGCAGCCAAGCTGGCTGAATACTTCACACCGGAGACCCTGTTCTCCGAGCAGGATCAGTTCCTGCACAAGGCACTGGACGACAACAACATGTACGTTATCGATCTGACCATGACGGATCCGGAGGCTGCTCCCCTGGAATTCTACTACGAGAATCCCCACGAGCTGTCCTACAACCTGAACCAGCATGCAGATCTGGACGGCTCCATGGCAAAGGCTCTGGCAGAAGAGCTGCGGGAGTACCTGGTACTGAGCGAGCGCACTGCCCAGGACGTTGCCACCAGAACCTCCACCATTCAGTGCAGAGCAAAGAAGGAAGACCTGATGAACTTCCTGGCTGACATCAAGAAAATGGATACCACGGTGCTGGTAGAGTCCGTAACCATCGATGACTACACTTTCTGCCCGGCAGAGGACGCCGAGGAATCCTGGACTCCTCAGGAGCGTGCAGAAAAGGTGGATCACTCCACAATGACCATCGTTATCAAGTTCTACTCTGTACCGGTACCGACTGCTGTAGATCTGGGCGAATAAGCCATAAGCCTGTAAGCGAACGATTGAAAGGCGGTTTAGCTTATGAACAATCATGAAAAGAAAGGAAAAGTCGACGGTTCCGTCCTGTTTACCGTCATCGTCGTGATGATGGTACTGGTGGTGTTCCTGATGGGAACACTGGGGCTTGCCTCCGCTGCAAATAAGCGGGCGCAGAACTCCTATACCAGCTCCCAGGCCCAGTACACTGCCCGCATGGCGGTGGAAAGTGTGCTGGCAGCCATGCAGAACGATGCGGACGTGGCGGAACGGGTTTACAAGCTGGGTGCCAATACTCCGATCAACGTGGATATTTCCACGGATCGGCTGGCTGCTGCTGGTACCAGCGGCGACGCTTACGGTGACATCCAGTCCTGTACGATCGAAAACATCGGGGAAGACTACTATTATGTAGACGACAAGTGGGAGGGCCGTGATATTATCAAGATCACGGCAACCGTCCGGCTTGGTACCCAGGACAGTACAGTTTCTGCATACATCCTGAAAAAGGAAAATGAAAGTATAGTTAACAACACACCTTCCGGCGGCGGCGGCGGTCTGGTAACAGCCGGTGACGCTACCTTCGGCACCAAGGTTTCCGTATTCGGCGGTGCCGGCATCAACTTGAACAACAGGTGGAGAGAGCTGGATCCTGCGGATATACTCCGGGGGTACTCCTATGACGGCGTTTCTAGTTTCTCCTCCCAGGATACCACAAGCCTCCAGTGGGAGGCTCCCTATGTAGTAAACGGCTCTTTCACTGCTGACGGTTCCGGTGCAGCCCTGGTATTCCCGAAGCTGGGCTCCGGCTTCACCATCTGGGGTAGTTTTGGTTTCAATAACCATATTGAAATCACTTCCGGCAATCCGGCGGTACTGAACGCTGCATCCAGCGCAGCCCTCAACTATACAGAAATCCCCTACATTTACGTAGAGAAGACGCTGAAAATCACCAACGGTGCAAAGGGCGTCAACAACACGAAGCAGATTCCGCTGAATATTCTTTGCGGAAATGTCAATATCATCACAACAGATCCGATCTATGCAAATCTGTATATGATGAACGATCATACACCGAATGCAGAAAAGGCTGAAAAGACGGTGTACTGGCCGGAATTCAAGGTTGAGCGTTATGCCAACTACATCCAATTCAACCAGGGCTCCCTGCTCTCCAACTGGACTTATCAGCTGATTAACGGCGTGGATAATCCCACCTCCCATGTGGGCGGTTCCATTTATACCCGGGAAGAGCTCTGCATCGACGCAGAGAATCAGAAGGGCGTTGTGGATGGCAACCTGGTGGTGGACGGTAATCTGACCATCAACACCCAGATCTTTGAAGTCAAGGGTGACCTGGTTGTCAAGGGCGCACTGAAAATCAACGATGGCGGTAAGGTCAGGGTCGGCGGTACGTTCTATCACGATGACAAGGCCGGTGACAATTACATCGACAAGGTTGTAAATGCAACCGGCGGTACTGCAATGACGCCTTCTGCCTATGACGCCGATAAGGGCTATCCTTATTACATGACCCGTGAGTACGTCCTTGGCATCATGGACGAAACTTACACAGGCAAGGATGCTACCGGCAAGAATGTGACACTGGATCGTCAGTTTGTCAATACCCTGCAGGATACCATGTCCACCGCAATGGATCCGTACAAAAACGCATACTACGGTCTGCCCACCACCGCTTACGGCGGAAAGATCCAGAGCTGGTGGGAGAAATACAGCATAGATCCCACAAGTGCAGCCGGCATGGACGTGCGGGCATATGAGCCTAAGGACGCAGTCAACACGGCGAGCGGCAAGGAAATCGTCATTGCCAACACCGAGATTGCGGTGCTGCGCAAGGGCAACTATGACAACGTGAATATCCGGGTGGTTCCGGACGATTCCCATCCCGCAATCTGGCTGATCGTAGACGATGACGTTTCCTTCGGCAATATGAATGGCTACCGCGGCATTCTCTTTGAGGACTGCGGCGCAACAGTGGAAGAAATCACCGGCGAGACCAATGAGGACGGCAACCCGGCATACCAGGTTACTGCCTATGGCGCTTACGGCGATTATGTGAAGAATGCAACCGCAGACGCCAACGGCGAGTTCCAGGGCAAGTACAGCCTGAACCTGCTGCTGCGGGGCTCTGTGAAGATGAATAAGGCTGGTCTCATGACCCGGCAGTATGTATCTCTGGCTCAGACAGGGACATCTTTCCAGATCTATAACGCATACGGCAAGCCGGATGCCGGCATCTACAATGCAGAGCGTCCCAATGTATACGTATATTCCGCAAATTACACCGGCTGTGATCTCTCCAGGGATCCCAGCGACCCGGTGGTAAAGGACACTCTGGATAAGATCGAAGCACAGACCGGTTACAGACCTACCACCAAGAGCAGCTGTCCTTACCTGAACGTGACCACCAAAACCGGCGGCAATATGCCTCAGGTGAAGTTTGAAGCCAGTGCAGCATTTATGTCTGCATATGTGCTGGCGCCTTTCCTGGATATTGATGCCAAGAAGGTAACCAGCAGCTTCAACGCCTGCAACGTCTACTACAATGGTCACAAGGTGAAGTCCGACTGCATCGGTATTATCGGTACCATGATCGGCAACGGCGTCAATGCGGGTTCCGACGGTGCCTGGGTATCCCTGTACTATCCTTCCTACGTTCCGCCGGTAACACCGCCGGTTGCGCCGGCTGATGACACCTATATGAATAACTGGGCACTGATCCAGTTCGAAAACTATTAAGGAGGTGGCGGTATGAAACGCTTTCTGAGCAAAACCCGGAAGAAGACAGCCAAGGGCATGACTCTGATTGAGTGTATGATTGCGCTGTGCGTATTCAGCATCGCCGCTGCCGTTATGGTGGAAACCGGCATTGTGGTCAACAGAATGGTCCAGGAAACCACCCATCTGAACGGAAAGGTTGCCGTTCAGGCCCCCAAGGCGGAGACACAGGATGTGGTCTCCGCCACCCAGGAGGGCTTTAGTGTCAATGTGCCTGACGGCTCTGCCAAGAACAATACCCGTGTGGTTATTGAAGTGGAGGGTACATTCTCCCCCGTCTCCATTCTGGTGGATACCTACAACACGTCGGATCCCTCCGACCCGGATACCTCCATGCAGGCAAATCTGCACTTCGTGGATGTGGATACGGAAACCTGTGGTACCGACAGAAACGGCGGCCCCCTGAAGTTTGTGGAAGAAATTGAAACACCCACAGAGGGCGAGGGAGAAGGAACATGATGCAGACCAACAACAAGCAGGAGGTGAAATCCATGAAGCGGACAAAAGCAAAGGGCTTTACTTTGATCGAGCTGATCGTGGTAGTGGCGATTTTCTCCATGATTATGTTCGGTGCCCTTCAGTTGATGGATCCTGTTTCTAAGATATTCCAGAGAACCAGCAATTACGAGACCAGTGCGGCAACCGTTGACAATGTAAAGCGCTACATTGAGGGCAGTGTCCGCTATGCTGACTTTATCAATGTATACGAAGGCAGCTATATGCAGTTTGACCCTACCTCCGGCACGGACGTAGCCATCACAGAGTCTCAGGCAATTGATGAGTTCATGAGAAGATATCTGGACAGCGCATGCGGCGTTGTGGACAAAAAAACCAAGCCTATTACCGCCCAGTATCTGAACTATGATGTGCATGTGATGGAAATTGACAACACCATCTACAGCACCACCGGCGGGGAAATCACCGACACTACCGCCGGCGGTACGATCGACACCAGCAAGGGCAGAGGAAGAATCACCCAGCGGGTATACAGCGTGAATACCAAGGAAACCGGCGGCACATATGCCAAGACATTGGTTTCCGATGGGCTGGCCATCAATGAGACCTATTTTGACAACACCGCTCTCGACATTCAGCTGGGTCTTACGGATTCAGACGCCATTTCCATGTCGAATTTCACCATGCGTATTACCAACTACCGGGATGTAACCAAGTCCGGCGGCGTGCGCACATTCTCTGCAACTGCTACAGAGACCACCGCTGCCCTTGGCCTGATTAACGTTTCGGGCAATGCAGGCACCAATTACTACGCTTTTGCCGATGACGGGTCCACCGTAACAGTCAAGACCCGGGGCACAGACGTATTTACCTGCAAGCGCACCGGCACCAAGGAAAGAATCTTCATCATCTACGCTTTTGAGCATCAACGTTAAAAAAAGCGGCAGTCGGAACGATTGCTCCGGCTGCCGCCTTTGTGCGGTATTTACTCGAGAATCAAATGATTGATGTACCAGGCAACAATTTCATTGCCGAACAGGGTGCCGATCACAAGGCCCATGGAAAGAAAGGGACCGAAGGCGAACTTTGATTCACCGGTGATTCTTTTGTAGGCCAGTCCGCAGGCAGCAGCAAGGAAAATACCAATCAGTGCAGCCACTGCAACGGCCTTGGGGCCGATGAGCAGCCCGCTGGCAGCCATCAGCAGGGTATCCCCCAGCTCGATGCCCCGGATCTTTTCGCCGGTGCGCCGCTTCATCACTGCTCCGCTGATTTCACCGATCAGGAAAAACGGAATGCTGACACAGACTGCTCCGATCAGCCGCTGGCTGATGGTCAGGGTGTCGGTCAGCAGTGCGGATGGGATGGCCAGCAGGGCAATGGCCAGCAGGACACGCAGGTCAATCTCCAAAGTATTCCAGTCCATAAAGCCCACCACAATCAGCAGGGAGAAGAACACACAGCTGATAATGCCGTTGGCGTTCAGATCCAGCACCAGCAGGGCGATGATATAAAGGATGCCGTTGAGGGCCTCCACGATGGGATACTGGGCAGAAATTTTTGCGCCGCAGCTGTGGCATTTTCCGCGCAGGAAGATCCAGCTGAACACCGGGATCAGATCCCGCTTCCGGATTTTTGTCTGACAGGTCATACAGTGGGATGCCCGCTTCACCAGGGATTCGTTGTTGGGCAGCCGGTAGATCAGGACATTCAGAAAGCTGCCGATGCAGATGCCGTACAAAAACACAATGGGGAAAAACAACAGGTAGAATTGCCAGTCCATGAATTCGCCGCCGATGGTGCGGGTGAGTATGGGTAACATGATGATTCCTCCTTTGATGATGCTTGTCCCTGCGGGACGCATTACTGTTATTTTAGCATAAACTGACCGCAAATACAAGGGTATGCCGGCAATATCGGCTTTGCCCGAGAAATATAAATTTTTATTGGAGGTTTGGGTAATGAGAAATATCCGTATCGGCGATTACCTGGTTGAGCAGGGTCTGATTACACAGGAGCAGCTCGAAAAGGTACTGGAGGCACAGAGAGATGCACAGGGCACAAAGCGGTTCGGTGACGTCATCGTAGAGCTGGGCTATCTTTCGGAAACAAAGTTTACGCAGGCGCTGGCCGGCAAGCTGAAGGTTCCTTATGTAGACCTGTCCACTGTGGACATTGACGAGGATGCAGTACGCAAGGTGCCGGAGGCGCTGGCGCTGAAGCATACCGTTATCGCCATCAACATCCAGGGCCGCCGTCTGACGGTTGCCACGGACGATCCGATCAACTTCAATATCCTGGAGGATATCAAGGTTTCCACAGGTATGGATACGGTTCCGGTGCTGGCAACCAAGTCCGCCATCAAGAAAATGATCGGCAAGCACTATTCCATGCAGAATGTGGACAGCGTGCTGGAGGGCGTTAGCGCCCTGAACCCTGTGGAGGATGAGGACGACGACGGCTCCAAGGACCGTGTGGACAGCGCCCCCATCGTAAAGCTGGCCACCACCATCGTAGAAAACTCCTTCCGTGCGGACGCAACGGATATTCATATCGAGCCCTTCAAGACCTATACCCGGATCCGGATCCGTGTCAACGGCGACCTTGTAGAGCTCATGAATGTTGCCAACCAGGTACATAACTCCCTGACCACCCGTCTGAAGCTGATTTCCGGCATGAACATCGCCGAGAAGCGTGTCCCCCAGGACGGCCGTTTCACCCAGGTGGTTGACGGTACGACCCTGGACGTCCGTGTGTCCTCCCTGCCCACCGTAAACGGTGAAAAGATCGTTATCCGTATTCTTTCCACCGGTCAGATCGCACTGCGTAAGATTACCGACCTGGGTATGTCCGATTATAACTACCGCATGTTTGAAAGCATGATCAAGTGCCCCCACGGGGTTATGCTGGTAACAGGACCTACCGGTTCCGGTAAGACCACCACCCTGTACGCTGCTCTGGGCGAGCTTGCAAAGCCCAACGTAAACGTAATCACCGTTGAGGACCCTGTGGAGAAGCAGATCGACGGCATCAACCAGGTTCAGGTTAACACCAAGGCGGGCATGACCTTTGCCGCAGCCCTCCGTTCCATCCTTCGTCAGGACCCGGATATTGTCATGATCGGTGAGATGCGTGACTCGGAAACCGCAGAAATCGGTATCCGTGCCGCTATCACGGGCCACCTGGTGCTCTCCACTCTGCATACCAACGACGCAGCTTCCACTATTGTCCGTCTGGTGGATATGGGTATTCCGCCCTACATGGTTGCCTCCTCTCTGATCGGCGTTATCGCACAGCGACTGGTTAAGGTTCTGTGCCCCAAGTGCAAGACTGCCCGGATGTCCACACCGGATGAGAACAAGCTGATGAAGATTGACCACTCTGTGCCGATTTATGAAGCATGCGGCTGTCCGGAGTGCAACAATACCGGCTATAAGGGCAGAACCGCCATCCATGAGATCATCCACTGCACCGCCGGCATCTCCACCTTGATTGCAGACAACGCAGGCAAGGAAGAGCTGGAAAACTGCGCAAAGAAGAACGGCACAAAGCTGCTGCGTGAAAACGTATCCGAGCTTGTACAGCAGGGCGTAACGTCCATCGACGAGCTGGTTCGTGTAACCTACGCAGTATAAAGACAGGAGGACATCACTATGGCAATTCTCATCAACAAGATTCTGGACGAGGTGCGTGTGCTGGGCTGCTCCGACCTGCACTTCACCAACGGTATCAACCCGGTTGTCCGGCTGAATGGCCAGCTGCGGAAAATGAGCGGCTATGAGGAAATGAACGAAGAAGGCATCATGGAGATCGTGGAGCAGATGACCAACGAGACCCAGCGTAAGAGCATCGCGCAGCACAAGGACACGGACTTTTCCTTTACTACCCGCAGCGGCTACCGTCACCGTGTCAACGTATTTTTCCAGCGGGGCTTTACCGCTATTGCAATCCGTCTGCTGCGTAACGACATCCCCACCCTGGAGGATCTGTTCCTGCCGCCGATTCTGGGGGAATTCGCAATGCGCCCCAGAGGGCTTGTGCTGGTAACCGGCCCTACCGGTTCCGGTAAATCCACCACCCTGGCGGGCATGATCGACTATATCAATGTGAGCCGCAGCGCCCACGTTATCACCATCGAGGACCCGATCGAGTACGTGCATGAGCATAAACGCTGCATGGTGAACCAGAGAGAGGTGGGCATGGACGTGCCCGACTTTGCAAGCGCCCTCCGTGCTGCCCTCCGTGAGGACCCGGATGTTATCCTCGTGGGAGAAATGCGTGACTTTGAAACCGTATCCGCAGCCGTAACCGCCGCAGAAACAGGCCACCTGGTGCTTTCCACCCTGCATACCACCTCTGCGCCGGATACCATCAACCGTATCATCGACGTTTACCCGGAGCATCAGCAGGTGCAGATCCGTACCCAGCTGGCAAATACCCTGGTGGGCGTTATCTCCCAGACCCTGCTGCCCAAGCGGGATGGCACGGGCCGTATCGCAGCCATGGAGATTCTGAATGTTACCGACGCCTGCGCCGCTATGATCCGTGACAACAAGGTGCATCTGATTCAGTCCGCTATCCAGACCGGTAAGCAGAACGGCATGATGTGTCTGGATCAGGAGCTTGCCCGGATGGCAAAGCAGGGCATCGTCTACGAGGCGGATGCGCTGGAGCGCTGCCAGGATAAGGCAGAGTTCTATCGTTATTTTAACGCAATGTAACAGTAAGTTTACATATTACGGGATGTCAACGGCAAAATTCGGTATATATAGTGTGGGATTTGTGCAAAAACGCTTGGCACATTGTGCAAAACGGCAAAAATGAGACTTAAAAAAAGCCCCGAAAAGCCGATTGTGTCAAACTTTATTAACATTTCGTCTAAAATACTGAAATCTATTGACATCCATTTTGAAACGTGATATACTAAGACCATAGAGAAAAGGGGTACAGCAAAGACGTCGGCTGAAGGCTCCGCACTCTGCAACGAGGGAACCGTTAAGCGCGGTTCAAACATTGAATCTTTTTGAGGAGGTTTTTCTTATGAAAACAACAAAGGCAAAAGGCTTTACACTGATCGAATTGATCGTTGTAATCGCAATCATCGGCGTACTGGCAGCAATCCTGGTTCCCACCATGCTGGGCTACGTAACCAAGTCCCGCTGCTCTTCCGCTAACGCAAACGCAAAGTCCTTCTACAATGCA
>JALELB010000038.1 GCA_022768805.1 Ruminococcus sp. | reverse complement strand
TGCCAAGGAGCTGTACGACAAATACTTCCCCAACGGAGCAGCGCCCATCTTCACCTTTGAAATCAAGGGCGGCGCCGAAGAGGCAAAGCGCTTTACGGAAAGCCTGCAGCTGTTCTCCCTGCTGGCAAATGTGGCGGATGTAAAGTCCCTGGTGATCCACCCGGCGTCCACCACCCACTCCCAGCTGTCGGAGGAGGAGCTGCTGGAAAGCGGCATCAAACCCAACACCATCCGGCTGTCCATCGGCACGGAGCATATTCAGGATATTCTGGCAGACCTGGAACAGGGCTTTGCCGCTGTCCGCTGAGCCCCATCCTGCAAAAGGAAGCATACCGTACAGTATGCTTCCTTTTTTCTTGCCACAGGACGGAAAATAAAAATCGCCGGGGGATTGATTTCACGGTTCTTTTCCGGTATAATATAAGGGTATGGGTCGTACACGATCCGGAAAATGATACCAACAAGGAGCAAGAACATGCTTGAATTACAGAACGTCTGTTTTGAAGCAGAGGGCAAGCAGATTCTCAGGGACATCAGTCTGACCCTGGAGGATCGCTTTGTGGCCGTCACCGGGCCCAACGGCGGCGGCAAATCCACCCTGGCAAAGATTATTATGGGCATCGACCGTCCCACCAGTGGCAGAATCCTCTTTGACGGAACGGATATTACCGACCTTTCCATCAGCGAGCGGGCAAATCTGGGCATCAGCTACGCCTTTCAGCAGCCGGTGCGCTTTAAGGGACTGCGGGTGCAGGATCTGCTGAAGCTGGCCAGCAAGAAGGATAATACCGTGACGGACGCATGCAGTGTCCTCAGCGAGGTGGGGCTCTGTGCCCGGGACTATATGAACCGGGAGCTGAACAGCACCCTGTCCGGCGGAGAACTGAAGCGGATCGAAATCGCCATGGTACTGGCCCGGGGCACAAAGCTGTCCATTTTTGACGAGCCGGAGGCGGGCATTGACCTGTGGAGCTTCCAGAACCTGATTCACGTCTTTGAAAACATGTATGAGCGCATCCGGGGCAGCATCCTCATCATCAGCCATCAGGAGCGGATTCTCAACATGGCGGACAAGATCCTCTATATCAAGGACGGCGCACTGGCCGCATACGGCGCAAAGGATCAGATTCTTCCCCAGCTGCTGCAAAACCAGGAAAACAGCCCCTGTAAGGTGCTGACGGACAAGCTGGCTGACGGAAAAAAGGAGGTGCCGGCAGTATGAAGGAAATGAATGCGTATGAAAAGGCGCTGCTGCACGAAGTTGCCGAGCTAGACGCCTTGCCGGTGGGGGCATACAATATCCGTGCCAACGGCGCAAGTGCCGCCCGGAACACCACCGCCCACATTGACATTGTAACCAAGACGGACAAGCCGGGCATTGATATTCTCATCAAACCCGGCACCGTAAACGAAAGCGTGCATATTCCGGTCATCATCAGCGAAAGCGGTCTGAAGGAAAATGTGTACAATGACTTTTACATCGGAGAAAACTGTGATGTCACCATCATTGCAGGCTGCGGCATCCACAACTGCGGCTCCGGCGACAGCCAGCATGACGGCATTCACAGCTTCTATGTGGGAGAAAACAGCAAGGTGCGCTATGTGGAAAAGCACTACGGCGAGGGCGAGGGCCGGGGCAAGCGGCTGATGAATCCTACCACTGTTGTGCATCTGGGGAAGAATGCACACATGGAAATGGAAACCACCCAGATTGCCGGCATTGACGACACCCTGCGCAAGACCACTGCTGACCTGGCAGAGGGCTCCAGCCTGGTGGTACACGACAAGATCATGACCACCGGAGATCAGCATGCGGTTGCGGAATTCAATGCGGATCTCAACGGGGAGGGCAGCAGCTGCAACATCATCAGCCGCAGCGTTGCCAAGGAAAGCAGCAAACAGGAATACATCAGCCGGATCAACGGCAACGCACCCTGCAGCGGCCACACCGAGTGTGACGCCATTATTATGGATCAGGGCTGTGTGCTGGCAAGCCCCCAGCTGACTGCAAATCACGTGGACGCTTCTCTGATTCACGAGGCCGCCATCGGCAAGATCGCCGGAGAGCAGCTGATGAAGCTGATGACGCTGGGACTGAACGAAAAGGAAGCCGAGGAACAGATCATCAACGGATTCCTGAAATAATCTATCAAGCAAAACAGTCTGAGAAGCAATGCTTTTCAGACTGTTTTTATTATAATTCTGTTTCGTGTTTCCGGTACCGATGCGCTTCCGTTTTTAATCTTTTTATCCCCTTCAGGAGCAAGAATACATCCAATCCCAGCAACAGCAAGCCGCCGCATATGGAGAAAACGCTGTCTCCGGATGCGATCATCACAACGCCCGCAAAGCCCACCAGCCCAAGCACTGCCAGCACAAAGGCGCTCACCAACGCAATGGCAGGATACCGAATCCAAGGGGTCAGTTTCCGGTTGCCTGCGACCTCCGCACAGCCCTCGAATATCAGAGATAAGACAATCTCCAACAATACTTCCATGCTTACTCCTCACGTTTCGCTCCGAGCCGGCAGCTCCACGCCCGGAAAATATGTGGACAGAAAGGGCACATCCGGAGCGGAAATCGTCCTGCCGCTCAACGGCGCCAGTACCCCCTCCAGTGCCGGAAAGATCAGCCGCCATGCCCAGAGCTGTTGGGTGAATACCCCGTACCGGCGGTTGGCCTGCACATTCCCATACTTGTTATCCCCCAGCAGAGGTGCGCCCAGATGGGCAAGATGGGCACGGATCTGATGGGTCCGCCCGGTATGCAGGGTCACCAGCACCAGACTCAACTCCTTTTGCTGCGCCAGCACCCGGTATTCCGTATCAATGTTGGCAAAGCCCCCTCCCGGCGTGTCCCGGATCTCCACCAGGTTTCCCGCCTGGGGCTTCCGGTGATATGCCTGCACCCGGTCCTGCTTTTTAGGCGGCGGTGCGGCGGTGATGCATAAATACTGCTTGACCAGCCGCCGACTGCGGATCAGCTCGTTCACCTCCCGGAGGGCGGCAGCAGTCCTGGCGCCGATGACCAGCCCCCCCGTGTTCCGATCCAGCCGATTGCACAGGGCAGGGGTGAAGGACTGCTCTGCCGCCGGGTCATAGGCGCCGGTTTTATACAGATAATGCAGCACCCGGTTAACCAGGGTATCCCCTGTGCCCCTGTCGTCTGTATGCACCACCAGCCCGGCTGGCTTGTTGACAATCAGCACCTGGGCGTCCTCATACATCACATCCAGCCGGGCAGGAGCATGCAGAAAAACCGGTGTCTGCCGGGGCACATTCTGGTTGAAAAAGTCATCGGAGATGAAAAAACTCAGCACATCCCCCGGCTCCAGCCGGTCGGAAACGGCACAGCGTTTCCCGTTCCGCTTGATATGCTTGGTGCGGATGAATTTGCACATAAGCCCCTTGGGCAGGGCGGGCAGCGCTTTGGCAAGAAACTTGTCCAGCCGCTGTCCTGCATCGTTTTCCCGGATGATGATCTGTCGCATGGATTCGTCCTTTCTGGATTACGAGAACCGGAGGTTCAGATCCACGTCTCCCTGGATGCCCGGCACCTTCCCCTTGCAGCTGTACTGCCAGTACTGGCAGTCGTAATAATAGGTGGGGATGCTGCCGTATTCCGCCAGCCAGAAGGAGATGCCCTGCAGCCGGGGCAGATCCAGCTTCAGCAAAGAGGTGCGCTTGTTCTGATAGATCATGGGCTCATAGCCTGCATGCTCCACCACCCCGGAGAACGCCAGACAGCAGTCCGTCAGCACGTCCACCGGCACATTGTCCGTCCGGGCAGTGTCATCATAAATCAGCTCCCAGTCATAGGTCACCGGCAGATCCAGCTGACAATCCCGCAGCTGTCTCACCACGAAGTTGGCCTCCTCCACAGCCTCCTCCTCACTGATAGCCTGGGAGAAGAAGTACACCCCCACCTGGAGACCGGCAGCCTTTGCGCCCTCATAATTCTGCCGGAACATGCTGTCCGCCATCACATCGCCGCCTCCATAGGTGCGGTAGCCGATGCGGATAAACACGAAGTCAATGCCGGAAGCTTTCACCTTTTCCCAGTCAATCTCCCCCTGGTGGGCGGACACATCGATGCCCATATCCGAGGTGATCTCCCCGCCGCTGACGTAATACCGTCTGCCGTTCCGGCTGACGATCTGATCCCGGTTCTGGGCAAAGGCGGGCACATTGTCATACACCGGCAGGTAAATCTGGCCGTATGTAGCATCACTCAGCAGGATCTTCTCCCCGGAAAGGTCATAGTTCCAGTCAATCTCAATCTCCCCCTTGGGGCGCACGGAAACATCCTCCGGCTGGCTGTTCTGGGTTATGCCCGCATTAACCGGCACCGACGGCTCCTCCTGCCGCCGCATACGGATCAGCAGAAACGCCACCAGGCACAGCAGCACCAGAATCAGCACGGACTGCAGAAAGATGATTGCATTTTTTCGGATTCTCGCCATAGCTAGCTCCATTCTTGTGATTTTTGGCAGCACCCTGCTAAGCTGTCAGACATGCTCTGTACGGTGCCGCCCTTTGCCTGAAAGGCTTCCCATAGCAAATCACCGGCTCCTGGAGCCGGTGCAGGATGGGTTATTTACATACGCCGTACTGTTCACGATATGCGATCATCTTGTCCAGGTATTCCTTGCCGGGCACAACCTCATTGGCAATGGCGTCGATGATGTCCGCCATGGTCACGATGGGATATACGTCAATGCCGAATTCCGCCTTGACCTCCTGTACGGCGCTCTTATCGCTGTTGAGTCCCCGTTCCATCCGGTCTACGGTGATAACCATACCGGTGATATTCACGTCCGCTGCGCCCTTCAGCTTGGGGTAAACCTCCCGGACTGCCTTGCCGGAGGTCATCACGTCCTCGATGATGACAACCTGCTCCCCGGCTTCCAGCTGCTTGCCCACGAACATACCGCCCTCTCCGTGATCCTTGACCTCCTTCCGGTCAAAGCAGTAGTTGACGGATTTGCCGTATTTGTGATACAGCGCCACTGCCGCAGAAACCGACAGGGGAATCCCCTTATACGCCGGGCCGAACAGGGTCTCTACCGGAATGTTGTTTTCCTGGATGCATGCAGCGTAGTATTCTCCCAGCTTTGCCAGCTGCTCCCCGGTGTTATAGTTGCCGGCATTGACAAAATAGGGGGCAATCCGTCCGCTCTTGAGGGTAAACTCCCCGAAGGTAAGTACGCCGCAGTCCACCATGAATTTGATAAAGCTTTCCTTGTAAGTCATAATATCCTCCTATGTAATGGGGTCAAAGCCCCATGCATTACAATTTGATCTGTTCCAGCTGACGGAGCCACTGGTCTGCGCAGGCATCGCTGGGCATCCGCCAGTCTCCTCTGGGTGAAAGGGTCACGCTGCCGATCTTCACCCCGTCCGGCAAACAGGAGCGCTTGAACTGCTGACTGAAGAACCGGCGGTAAAAGATCCGCTCCCATTTCAGAATTACATCCGGCGCGAACTGCCCCGAAAACGCGATACAGGCCATCCGGAATATTTTTGTGGGGGGCATGCTGAACCGCACCATGTGATACAGGAAAAAGTCATGGAGCAGATAGGGCCCCACCAGATCCTCGGTTTTCTGGCGGATTTCTCCGCTTTCCTCCGGAGGCAGAAGCTCCGGGCTCACCGGGGTATCCAACACATCCAGCAGCACCTCACGCAGCTTCGCATCCGACTGCTCCGCCGTGTGGGCAACCAGATACCGCACCAGGGTCTTGGGCACGGAGGCGTTCACCCCATACATGCTCATATGATCACCATTGTAGGTGGCCCAGCCCAGCGCCAGCTCCGACAGATCCCCTGTGCCGAT
>JALELB010000025.1 GCA_022768805.1 Ruminococcus sp. | reverse complement strand
GAGTACTCCGGCGCTTCAAACTGCAAAAAGGCCTTCCACATCAGCCTGCATGCGTCCTGTATTTCATCCGCATGCAAACGGCGGACAGGATACGGCTCCAGGGTTCGGGTCAGACTGTAAAGCGCCATATCCAGAACCTTGCCGTTTTTCACGGCGTTGTTTTTCATGATACCCTCCAGCACAAAGCCGGCCTTCTCCAGCGCCCGCCGGGAGCCTGTGTTGTAGGCAAAGGGCTCGGCATAGATCCGCAGAATGTCGGTAGTATCAAAGATGATTCCACAAAGCTGCCGGATTGCCTCCGTCATGATACCCCTGCCCCAGTATTCCTCCGCCAGATAGTACCCCAGCTCAGCGGTCTGACGATGGATATTTTCCTGTCGGAAGGCGCCGATACTGCCGATAGCCCGGTCATTCTGCGTAATAGCATAGGCAAACGTACTATCCTCATCCGAGGCGAGCATTGCGGCAATATAGTCACGGGCATCCTGCTCCGTATAAGGAAAGGGCAGACCGTCCCGCAGGTTGTTGAGGATCTTCTCGTTGTTTAGCGCCGCCGCCAGATCCTTTGCGTCCGACAGCCGCCATTTTCTCAACATACAGTTCATGTATATCGCTCCTTGTACCATTGTAAAACTTCGGCAAGGTTTTCCGGACAGACATAGTTTTCGTCCCGGCGCAGCAGCTCCAGCATCCGGTCATCCTGAGCAGAGCGCTGCTTTTGGGCATCAAGCCCCTTGGTAAGCATGGAGATCATCAGCTTATCCATGCCCTTCAGCCTGCTGCGGTCAATGCCGCCTTGGAGGGTGAACAGCGGGATGTCCTCCGGAATGGAGGAAGCCTGTCGAACCTCGTAAATCAGTGTTACTGTATCGCACAGCCCGACTCCACAGACGGCACAGACAGCAAAACGCTTTGCAGCACCGGAATAGCCTTTGACATGGCTTGCGTGGAGCCAGCCCAGATAGATCACCGGGCTGCCGCCGGAGAGTTGAGCGTTGGCCTCATTAAGAGCATAAACCGGAAGACCAAGCCGTTCCCCTAACAATAGGGCATATTGCCGGGTATGACCGGTGTTGGATGTGTAGACAATTGCAGTTGGTTTCATTGCAGCCTCGCTCCTGTTTCATAGGGCCTGGCATCCAGCTTTTTCTTGCAGCCCAGCTTTTTGGCGATATGGCCCATAAAGAACCGGGAAATGTGCTTTCCGAACAGATTGTACATTCGGATCTGCTTTTCCGGCATGTATTCCGGTGCGGCAAAGGCATCCACAGTGGTCTTTTCAAAGCAGCCGGTTTTGGAAAAGGTTCGTCCCATTTCCGTAAAAGGAGCCAGCATTTTCTCCCGGGTTTTTTCGTCCACCAGACCGGTTCCGAACATGTCCCCTTTAATCAGTGTTCCGGCGTAGTCGCAGCCCAGCTGGATGGGGAGTGTTTCCAGAAACGCTTCACAGCAGCGGCTCTGGCTTGCTTCCGGGAATCCACCCTGAATCAGAAATGCCAGCTTGGTGCCGGGTGTCTGTTTCGGGCACAGCCCGGACAGGAACTCCAGCAGAATGCCGGGAATATTCTCCACATACAAAGGAAGCGCGATAAGAATGCAATCATTCTGCTCAAAAGATTTCGCCGCATGCGCCCATTGTTTGCGGTCAGAAAGATACCACACCTCCGTGGTGCCGTCGTTTTCCTCAAAGCCCTTTTGAAAGGCGGCGATAATCTTGGCGGTGTTGCTTTTGGACTGAGGTCTGGTTGCGCCGCTGATGATGACTAAATGCATGAAAGCACCTCCTTAGCTTCGGAAATGGGATAAGCACCCAGGCTTTTGCCGCCAAAATTCAGCATGACCCGATCCATCCAGTAATCCAGATAGGCTCTATCCGCAGGGCCGGAGTACAGCAGGCCAAAGCGGAGCTTCTTATCATAGCGCAGCACATGGCGGAACTGGCCATCCACGATATGGGTATACATGGTAGCCAGAGGCAAAGTCCGGTCTATGACATTTTTCATCCGGTAATCCACAAAGTTCAGCGCTGTACCGGCAAGGAAAACCGCAGCATCATAGGCAAGATAGGCTTTCAGCAGCTCCTCATAGCCGTCCTTTACCGCACAGACGCCCGGTGTCACCAGCCAGCAGGCGTTGCAGCCGATGCAAGGACGAAGATTTTTCTCATAGGTGTGAATCACCCGAACTTCTCCCACCCCTCTGCCCAGAACTTTCAGCGCAGGGAAAACCGCAGGATCGTCCTCCGGCAGTGTATTGACAATCAACAGTCTTTTCATTTCTTTTCTCCGTTTACAGAAAACTCGTCAACCGATGTTGTGCAAAGCCGTCAGGTGTGCTTCTGAAAAGTCAATGTTTATTTCTCCGATACCGCCGTCGATTTCAATTCTGTTCTCGCCTGCGCCGTAAACGGAATCGTCCTGCATGCTTTTTCCCTCAAGCCTGGCTTCGCCGATGCCCTTATCAATTTCTATTTTGTAGTCCTCACGACTTCCCAAAAGTGTCAGCTTGGTTTCGCCGATTCCGTAGTCAAGCCGGCTTTGCCCCTCGATACGGCTTTTGAGGGTCAGCTCGCCTACCCCCACATCAAGGTCCAGATTGCAAAGCATTCCGCCGTCTATCTTCAGTTCACCCGCACCGCCGTCAATATCGGCACGGGAGTTCGCTGTGAGATTTCCGATTTCCACTTTGCCTGCGCCGAGGGACAGCTTTAACACATCCGCAGAAAGCGAATCCATTTCAACCCTGCCTGCGCCTGTCTCAAGGGTTGCATCATCAAAAACAAAGCCCTCGGGAATAGTCAATATTACCGTTACGCCTTTCTGGTAAACTGAAAACGCCTTTTTCGTTTCATTAATGCAAAGCTGGCCGCCCTCCGACTTAACGGAAAGATAGTTGTGATTGCTTTCCACGGAAAATTTGTCGGCGGTTTTGATTTTCAGCTCTGCTCCGCTGAGACTAAGCGAAAGGGAGGATATCTCGCCCTCAATCGGATAGACCTGCATTTCGCCCACAGCTTCCTTGTTCCCGCCTGAAAGGATGTACGAAACACCGGTCAGTCCTGTTATGATCCCGCCGATGATGCTGACGCTCAGGAAGATGGCAAGGGCCATAGCAAGATATTTGATTACTTTTTGAACCGCATTCATTTGATTTCAACACCCCCGAACATACACGTTGCGTTGATATATATGGTAACAGCGCCCTGAACGGTGGGACGGTGGTTTTTTTCAGAAACTCCGCCGAAAATGGAATTTGAATTGATTTTAACGTTTACATTATCGGGCGCGAAAACCGTAATTCCACCGAAAATGCTTGATGCGGTAATGGCACAGTCTTTTTCGATAACCGCATTCCTAAGGTCGCACTTTACGCCGCCGAAAACCGCCGTAAGCTCGGCTCCGTTGAATTCTTCGCCGGAAAAGTTCAGATCCTGACCCGAAAAGGTTGCACAGCCGGTTTTTATATTCTCGCCGCTATGCTTTGAGCTTTCCAGTAGCTTTATTGCTTTGTCTCCGAAAACTGCCCCGAAAATAAGCTTGATGCCGATAATCACGATAATCCCAGGGATAGCAAGCCGCCAAAGCACATCAAATTCCAACACATTCTGACAGCAAAGCAGCAGGAATACACCAACGAACAAACCGATGATATTGCCGGTCTTTTCTCTTTCGCTGAACAAGCCGATGAAACAGGGAACGATGATAAACAGCGTCCACCAGCCGTCAAAGAAAAGCTCGATATGGGTGATGCCGAATGCGTTCAATGCGAAGATTACACCCACCAAAATAAGCGCAATACCCCATAAAATTTTACTGATTTTTTTCATTTTGATCAACTCCTTGATTCTTTAGCTTACATCACTATTTTACAGCTCTTCTTCCCTTTTCAATAGTCGATTTTTTCAGTAAATTGTGTCGGATTTATAGTTTATTCCCCGTCGAAGAACAGCACGCACGGATAAGAAAATAGCAGAGTGGGAACACCGTTTCCGATGTCACACTCTGCATAAGGCGACGGCAAGGCTCATCGCTTTTCTCCTTCTCTTTCATCTGCCTCCAGGAAATCCCGCCGGTACTGAGAAGGCGTGATGCCCTCTGACTTCTTAAATACCTTCGTGAACACCCGGTAGTCCCCATAGCCCGACCGATCAGCCACATCGGCAATAGAAAGGGATGTGGAAAGCAGCAGCTTTTTTGCATTCTCCATGCGGATATTGGTGAGATAGACCAGAAAATTCACGCCGATCTCACTCTTAAAAAGCTGGCTAATATACTGTGGGTTCAAATGGAACACATCAGCCAGAACGGAAAGACTGATATCCTCCGCAAGATGCTCCTGGAGATACCTTGTAATTCCGGTAATGGTCCGTTCCTCCAGCTTCTCCGGTTCCGCCGCAGCCGATACCCGCTGTTCAAAGAGAGAAATTTTCAGATTGTCAATACAACTCCCGAACTCCTCGTAGTTTACAGGCTTCAGGATATAGTCCGTTATCTGCAGCCGCAAAGCCTCCCGGCAGTAGGAAAAATCGTCGTAGCCGGAAACAATCACAAAGGCTGTGTCCGGGTGCTTAATCCGGCTTACGCTGATGACTTTGAGTCCATTCATAATTGGGATGTTGATGTCCATGATCACAATATCCGGGCGAAGGGCGTCAATCTGCGCCAAAGCCTCCATCCCGTCGGCAGCCTCGCCCACAACCTGGCAATCATGGGCTTCCCAGTCGAACAGCCGCTTAAAGCCTTCACGAATCATGATTTCGTCGTCCACTAAGAGCACACGCAGTTTCTTCATTTTGCCATCTCCTCATGTACAGGCAGCAGCAAATGCGCAGTCACGCCGCCTGTGGGATTCTCTGTGTATGCGAGCCCATATTCACGGCCGCAGAGCAGCTTGATGCGCTTCTGCACATTCAAAATGCCGATACTGTTCCCCTCTAACTTTGCAGGATGCTTTGCGTAACTGAGAAGCATCTGATCGATTGATGCTTTCTTTCCCTGGGCAAACCCGCTTCCGGTGTCACAAACAAGAATCTCCATTCCTCCGTCCGCCGTTTTTTGCGCCGAAATACGCACCGTTCCCCGATATCCCTTGTTTTTCAGCCCATGCAGAAGGCTGTTTTCCACGATGGGCTGCAAGATAAAATTGGGAACCTGAACACTCCCAAGCTCCGGGTCTATATCATATTCGCATTGCAGTTCCGGATACCGATAGCACATCAGCTCCATGTAGGCCTCAAGCAGTTCCAGCTCGTCGTCCAGCGCCACCATCTGCCTGTCAACCTTTACGCTGAGACGGAAGAAGTCCACAAGCCGCATCAATAGGTCGGCAACCTTCTTGTCTCCGTTCAGCTCTGCCTGAATGCGGATGGTGTCGAGGGTGTTGTAAAGAAAATGGGGATTCACCTGACTTTTTAAGTACAGCATAGACATCTTCTGCTCCGTCAGTTCGGCCCGGAGAATGTCTGGATTTTCAAGAGTCAGAAAGAACGACAGCGTCATCAGCACAACGCCCATTCCGCTGATGAGCCAGGTATGGTTCAGCCCCTGCAAGACGCAGACAGCAACCTCAATGAGCAGCGCCAAGCCGATGGCAAGCTTCTTTTTCCGGGCAATCTGTTTCCAGTTTATCGCCAGACGTCCGGCGCACAGCAGCAGATAAAAGGCAACGGCCCCATAGGGGATCAGCATGTATATTCCGGAGGAATAGTTCCCCTGCGGCGTCACCGTGTAGGAAATCGGCAGCAGAAAATTCCCCAGTTCCGCCACCGCCAGAAAAGTCTTGGAAACCCGATCCAGGTGGCGGGGTCTCCCGGTCTCCTCCTCCACCAGAATAGCAATATACTGATAAAACAGATAAATCACCAGCACCATGCTGCCCAGAAACAGCCTGTGCACAGCATCATTCAATAATCTTGGCACGGTATCCAGATGATTCACGGTATAAACAGTAACGCCGTCCAGAAGCAGATGGATCAGTACAACCACCAGCAAAACAGAAAAAGTTCTGTGCAGCGGTGTACTTTTTCGTCCTGCTGAAAAATACACACAGGCAATAAAGCCCATCACAAGAAACAACGCAATCTCCATCCTAAGCATATCTTTTCCCACCTTAGCAGAAGTATATAGAGTAGTATATACGGTATTTTCTTTAAATGATAGGCTGAGAATTCAGCAGGTTGTGTCAATTTTATAGATTATGTCTCAGTTCTGAACTGCTAAAGCAGCTGCTGTTTTGTTATGCCAGCACCGCAAGGAAAATGGGCATAAAATAAGACCGTAAAATCTTTACGTGTAATAGAGAAATTACGATCAATCTGTGTAACTTCCTTGGTAGGATAGAGAATGAGCGATTTGCAGCAGGGACAAGCAGCGTTGATGAAAGCCCCGGTCCAGCGATTTCACCCGGAGACAATATGTTGAAAGTGCCCCGAAAACAGCAAAAAACCCTTGATTGCTCAAGGGTTTTTCACTGTTGTGCTTGATTGCTGCACAATTCTGGAGGCGCCACCCAGATTTGAACTGGGGATGAGGGTGTTGCAGACCCTTGCCTTACCACTTGGCTATAGCGCCACATTTGTGCTGATATACTCTATGCACAAAAGCCCGTTCTGATGACAACGGAGGAAAAAATTGGAGCGGATTACGAGGCTCGAACTCGCTACCTCCACCTTGGCAAGGTGGCGCTCTACCAGATGAGCTAAATCCGCAATGGCGACCTGGATGAGACTCGAACTCACGACCTCCGCCGTGACAGGGCGGCGTTCTAACCAACTGAACTACCAGGCCAAAGATGGTGGGAGCTATAGGGCTCGAACCTATGACCCTCTGCTTGTAGGGCAGATGCTCTCCCAGCTGAGCTAAGCTCCCACAGCGCCAAACGTGTTTGTTCAGCGACAATAAATATTATACACACATCGCAGGGATTTGTCAAGGGATTTTGAAAAGTTTTTTTATTTTTCTAATTCCCGTACTTCCTGGGGTGTAAACCGGTACACCTTATTGCAGAAATGACAGCAGACTTCAATCTCCTCCTGCCCGGAGGCAATCTCCTCCAGATCCTGCTTCCCAAGGCTTGCCAGGACTCCCTTGGTGCGTTCCCGGCTGCAGTCGCAGCGATATGCAACCTCTGCTTCATCCAGCAGATTCGGATTCAGTCCTCTCAGCAGCTCCATGGCAATCTGCTCCGCAGTCATGCCCTCCGTGAGCATCCGAGTCACAGCGGGCAGACGATTCACATTCTCCTCCAGGGTCTGGATGCATGCTTCATCTGCAAAGGGAAGCAGCTGCACCAGGTATCCTCCGGCAGCCTTCACCGTCAGATCCGGGTTTACCAGCACGCCCAGACCGCATACGGTGGGAATCTGCTCACTGACCGCATAGTAGCTGGTCATATCCTCTGCAATCTCTCCGGACACCAGGGGCACCATGCCCACATAGGGCTCCTTCAGACCCAGATCCTTCACCACGGACAGTGTGCCGTTCCTGCCCACTGCACCGCCTACATCCAGTTTTCCCTTGGCATTGAGGGGCAGCTCCACCACCGGGTGGGCGGCATAGCACTTCACATTGCCCTTTGCACCCGCCACTGCCACCAGCTGCCCTGCAGGGCCGTCCCCATCCACCCGGATGGTAACAGATTCCTTTTCTCCCTTCAGGCTGTAGCCCATCATGGAGGCTGCCACAGAAAGCCTGCCAAGGGCCGCTGTGATTACCGCAGAGGTTTGATGAATCTGCTCAATCTGACCCACAAGATCCGTTGCATCCACCGCTGTTGCTACCACCGAGCCATCCGCAGATATTACACGTTTCAGCTGTCCCATGCTTCTTCCTCATTTCTTTCTGGCGATAAAAATCAGCCTGTCCGTATCCTCCGACGGGGGCTCCAGGCTGTCCGCCCCGTACACTGCTTCCACAGCAAAGTCTGCCCGGATCAGTGCATCCTCCAGTACCTGCCGGGGATACGCCCGTTCCCGGAACTGCTCCGTGGTGCGGGTATAATGGATTCCATCCTCAGTTTCAAAAAAATCCAGGGTAATGGTTACCGTATCCTCCCCGTCAAACCGGTTCTCCCAGACACAGTAAATCTCATCCAGGTCAAAGAGAAAGACCTGATCCCCCAGCGTCACACGATGCTTATGCAGGGTGTTCACATCAAAAAGGAACAGCCCCCCGGGCTCCGTATACCGGCTTACCCGTTCAAACACCCTCTGCACATCCGGAAGCCCCGGCAGATGATTCAGGCTGTCCAGCATGCAGACCGTCACATCCACCCTGCCATACAGCTCCAGCCGGCGCATATCCTGGCACACATACTGGATGGGCAGTCCGCTTTCGCACTTCTTCCCCATAGCCTCATTGAGCATTTCCCCGGAGCCGTCCACACCGATCACATCATAGCCCCGGCGGGCCAGTGCTTCGGACAGGGAGCCGGTACCGCAGGCCAGATCCAGCACCAGGCAATCCTCCACCGGGTGCAGCCTGCGGATCAGCCCGTCCAGATACGCCGCCCGGGCTTCATAGTCCACATTCTCCGTCAGCAGATCATAGTACCGGGCAAATACCCCGTAGCTGTGGTCACTGTTCATCGCTGTGATCCTTCATGCGGCTGAATACAATGCTGTAGCCGTCACAGCCGTTAATCAGAGAGCGGTTCACCCGGCTGATGGTGGCAGTGCTGGCACCGGTTGCAGCCACAATATCCGTATAGACATGATGCTCATTAAGCATTTTGGCAACCTGGAGCCGCTGAGAAATGGCCTTCAGCTCCTGCACGGTGCAGAGGTCCTCAAAGAACTTGTAGCACTCCTCCATGGTCTGAAGGGTCAGAACCGCTTCAAACAAGGCGTCTACGCCGAATTCCTTCAGTTTGTTGTTCATATCGTTTCCTCCATGTGTCTGATTGTCTCTCCTGATATTTTAACACACTAAAATGGAAAAGTAAAGAGGAAATTTTACGCCAGCCCGAACCATTCCTTGAATGTGCCGCTGAGCATCCGCTGATTTTCCGCAAAGCTGAAGCCCAGATTCATAAACCGCTCAAATTCCTCCGCAGGATTCCACATGGGAAAATCCGTGCCGAACATACAGTTCTCCACCCCGTAATGCTCGATCAGCTTCCGGGCATAGGCAGGCTCCAGCATGGGCAGGGAGCTGCTGGTGTCAAACCGGATATTCTCCTTGCCTGTCAGGCACTCCCGTGCCTCATCCCAGCAGCGGTAGCCGCCCAGATGGGACGCCATCACCCGCAGATCAGGAAAATCCCGCACCACCCGGGCCAGCCGTTCCGGCTTGGAATAGGTGTACCGGTTATCCCCCATATGAATCAGCACAGGCAGCTTTCCGGCAATCTGCTCATAGATCTTATATGCCCCGGGGCTGTCAATATCAAAGTGCTGAAAATCCGGGTGCAGCTTGATGCCGTGAAGCCCCAGTTCTATGATCCGCCGGGTTTCTCCCTCCAGATCCTCATAATCCGGGTGCAGGGTTCCGAAGCCAAAGAATTCCGGGTGCTTTCCGCATTCCTCCGCAATGAAATCGTTGATGCTTGTCACCTGATGGCTGGTGGTAGCTGTGGAGCAGACCAGATACCGCTTGGTGCCGATCTGTGCCCCGCTTGCCAGCAGCTGCTCTGCGCTTCCCTGCTCCGCCATGGGGATATCATAGAAATGGCCGATATTCACCGTTGCCTTTTCGGCAATCTTTGACGGAAAAATATGTGTGTGCGCGTCCATAATTTCGAATTCTTCCCATTGAAACTTTTGCAAGGTGCATTCCTCTTTTCCAGTAATCCGGACGGCAATCCGCCGTCCCTGCCGCTCTTTGCGGCTGTTTATATTGTAGCATGCGGCGGCGGATTGTGCAAGTCCGTCCCGGGAATTTGTCACCAACTTGTAAATGAATTCTTATTGAAATCCACTGAAAAATACGGTATAATCATGGTGCAGGATTTTGCTGCACAGAGAGAGACAGGAAAGGACATGAACACAACAAATGTACTATTGCTGCGGAATTACCAGTCAGGGAGTCATGCCCCATAACGAGGACGCCTTTCTGATTCACAAAACCGTCATTACCGATGGTGCGCTGGAGGCCAGGCTTGCCCCGCCCTTTCTGCTGGGCGTTTCTGACGGCGTATCCGGAGAAGCCTCCGGCGAGATTGCCTCCAGGCAATGTCTGAATCTCATCAGCGGCATCCGCTTTTCCCGCAAAACCAATATGGAACGCAAGCTGGAGGAGGTACACAGCCTGCTGGCCCAGTACGGAGCCGGCAGCAGTGAAACCCGGAATATGCAGGCCACCTTCTGCGGCGTGGGCGTGGACGAAAACAATCTGCTGCACTTTTTCAACGTAGGAGATTCCCGGCTCTACCGGTACCGGAACGCAAAAATGCGCCAGCTTTCCACGGATCAGTCCCTGGTGGAGATGCTCTACAAGGAAGGCACCATTACCAAGGAGGAACAGAAAACCCACGCCTACCGGCACATTATCTCCCCGGTGATGGGCAACTTAAAGCATACCCCCACGCCGGATATCCGGCATGCAGGGGAGCGCATGGCATACGGGGACGTACTGCTGCTGTGCACTGACGGACTGTCCGATGTGGTATCCCCCTCGGAAATGGAGGAGATTCTGGCACTGCCCCTCCCCCTGCCCCGGCGTCTGGAGCAGTTGACGGAACTTGCCCTCAAAAAAGGCGGCCGGGACAATATCACCATTGTGGCAATGGTTTTCTTTGACGCATAGGCTGTACTGAGGTGATGGCCTTGAATGCCTGTACCCTGACCGCTGCAGTCACAGCTGCTGCCAACAGCCTGGCATGCAGGATGGACGATGATGAGCTTGCCGTT
>JALELB010000014.1 GCA_022768805.1 Ruminococcus sp. | reverse complement strand
GTAGGTATCCGGCACAGCCAGCAGCGCCTCCTCCGTGGTACGCATAATCAGGGGCAGCACCATAATCGCCATGGTGCAGACGCCGGACAGCAGGGAGTAATCCCACCCGCAGGCGATCACGAAGAACAGAAAGCCGAACAGGCCGTACACAATGGAGGGGATCCCCTGGAGGGTTTCCGTGGTGATCCGCACTACCTTGACCAGCTTGCTGCCGGTCTTGGCATACTCGGTCATATAGATTGCTGCACCAACCCCCACCGGCACCGCCAGCAGCAGGGTCAGCCCCGTCATCAGCAGGGTATTGATCATGGACGGCAGCATGGACACATTCTCGCTGGTGTATTTCCAGGCAAACAGCTCCGGAGTCAGATGGGCAATGCCCTTGACCAGAATGTATGCAATCAGAAACAGCAGCAGTCCGATGGTGAACACCGCCGACCCGTACAGCAGCAGCCGTACTGCCAGGGAGCCCTTATGCCCCCGGTACTGGCGAAGCGCCTTGCGCAGCTTCATATTACCCCTCCTTCCGCTTCAGCAGCGAAAACAGCAGATTGATGATAAGAATGAACACAAACAGCACCACCGCTGTGGCAATCAGCGCATCCCGGTGCAGGTCTGCTGCATAGCCCATTTCCAGCACGATATTTGCCGTCAGCGTCCGGACGCCGGAAAGCAGGCTGTCCGGCATCACCGCCGAATTGCCGGCTACCATCACCACCGCCATGGTTTCCCCGATGGCACGTCCCGTACCCAGAATCACCCCGGCGGTAATACCGGAACGGGCACCGGGCATTACCGCGCAGAATACGCTGCGCTCCTTAGTGGCGCCCAGAGCCAGGGCGCCCTCATAATAGCTTTCCGGCACTGCCCGGATGCTGGTCTCCGTAACGCTGATAATGGTGGGCAGAATCATGATGCCCAGCAGCAGGGAGGCGGTCAGGATTCCCTTACCGCTTCCCCCGAACAGGGTCTGCATCAGGGGTACAATTACCACCAGCCCGAAAAAGCCGTATACGATGGAGGGAATCCCCGCCAGCAGGTCGATGGCTGGCTTCAGCAGCTTGTGGAGCCGGGGGGGACAGAACCGGGCCAGGAATACGGCGCAAAGGATGCCGATGGGCACACCCACCAGCACTGCTCCGGCAGTCACGTAGATGCTGCCGATAATCATGGGGAAAATGCCGAATTGATTTTCAAGGGGCTTCCACTTTTCTCCCAGCAAAAAGCTGCCGGCGCCGATCTCTCCGATGGCCGGCACGCCGTTGGAGAATAAAAACAAGCAGATCAGGATCACAGCCAGGATGGAAATACAAGCGCACAGGGCAAACAGCAGCTGCATGCAGATTTCCTTGCATTTTTGCATAAATCACGCCTCCATATCTGTTTTCTATGGTTCTATTGTAACATCCGGCTTGTAAAATCCACAATCCGCCCCGGTTTAGAAGTGTGTAAAAATTCTCCGGCGCAATGTTAAATCCGTCTGAAATCCGGAATTTTACTGTCATCTATTGAAAAAGCAGAGGAAATATTGTATAATAATCAATATGACAAAATCCAAAGGAAAGAGTGATCCGATTGCCGAAGACATTTTTAATGGGCAATGCCGCCATCGCCATGGGCGCATTGCATGCCGGCGTAAACCTGGTTGCAGGGTATCCCGGCACACCCTCCACGGAAATCCTGGAGACCGTATCCAAATGCAATGACGGCTCCGTATACGTGGAATGGTCCGTCAACGAAAAGGCTGCCCTGGAGGTTGCAGCCGGGGCTTCCTATGCGGGAGCCCGTACCCTGGTTACCATGAAACAGGTGGGGCTGAACGTGGCCTCCGACCCGCTGATGAGCCTTGCCTATGTGGGGGTCAAGGGGGGCATGGTCATCGTCTCCGCAGACGATCCGGGGCCGATCTCCTCCCAGACCGAGCAGGACACCCGCCACTTTGCCCAGTTTGCAAAGCTGCCGGTGTTTGACCCCTCCACCCCGGAGGAAGCCTATGAAATGATACAGGACGCCTTTGCATATTCCGAAAAATACGGCACGCCTGTGCTGTTCCGTCCCACCACCCGGGTCTGCCACAGCTGTGCGGATATTCAGCTGCATGAAACCCCCACGGTACATAAGCCGGAGGGCTTTGTGAAGGACACCATGCGGTGGGTGATCTTCCCCCGCACCTCCTATCTGAATCATATTAAGCTGGAGGAACGCACCCCGGTACTCAGCAAGGATTTTTCCGCCTATCGCTTCAACAAGCTCACCGGCAGCGGCAGGCTGGGCATCATCACCTCCGGCATCAGCTACACTTATTTGCAGGAGGCGCTGGAGGATTACTCCGGTGAGGTGAAGGTGCTGAAAATCGCCACAGCCAACCCCTTCCCGGAGGAGCTTGCACTGGAATTTCTGGAGGGGCTGGAGCAGGTGCTGGCCATTGAGGAGCTGGATCCGGTGCTGGAACGGGAGCTGACCTATCTGTGCGGCAAGCATCACCTGAACGTACAGATTCACGGAAAGCTGGACGGGACGGTGCAGCCCGCCGGGGAGAACAGTGTGGAATCCGTACACCGGGTGCTGGAAGGCTACCTGGGACTTGCGCCGGTGGAAGCACCGACGCTGCCGGAGCCTCCCGAACTGCCGGTACGTCCGCCGGTGCTGTGTGCAGGCTGTCCCCACCGGGCATCCTTCTATGCGGTAAAGCAGGCAATGAAGGGCCGCAAAGCTGTGTTCAGCGGGGACATCGGCTGCTACACCCTGGGCAACGCCATGCCCCTGGACATGGTGGACACCTGCCTGTGCATGGGTGCGGACATTACCATGGCACAGGGGCTGCACCGGGTGGAGCCGGACACGGTGAACTTCTCCTTTATCGGGGACTCCACCTTCTTTGCCTCCGGCATGACGGGGATTGTCAATGCGGTCTATAATCAGACGGACATCATTCTGATGGTGCTGGACAATTCCACCACCGCCATGACCGGGCATCAGCCCCATCCGGGCACCGGCGTGACCATGATGCACGAAATCTCTCCCAAGGTAAGCATTGAAGCCATTCTCCGGGCTGTGGGGCTCACCAGCGTGGAAACGGTGGACCCCCTGAATCTGGAGCAGACCATACAGGCTGTCCGGGCAGCAGCTGACAAGCCCGGCGTGAAGGCGATCATCTGCAAATCCCCCTGCATCGCTGTCAGCAAGCCGGCAAAACGGCTTTCTGTGGACGAAAGCCGCTGCGTAGGCTGCAAGCAGTGCGTCCGGGAGCTGGGCTGTCCCGCCATCTCCCTGAAGGGGCAGAAGGCATACATTGAGCCGGATCTCTGCTTCGGCTGCACCATCTGCGCACAGGTCTGCAAGCCCGGCGCCATCAGAGAGGAGGATGCGCAATGACAAGCACAAGCTGTCTGCTTTGCGGCGTGGGAGGACAGGGCACGGTTCTTGCCTCCAAGCTGCTTGCATACGCCTATATGAAACAGGGAAAATCCGTCCGCACCGCCGAAACCATCGGTATGGCACAGCGGGGCGGCTGCGTGGTCAGCCATGTCCGGGCGGGACGGGAAATCCACTCCCCTCTGATTCCAAAAGGCAGGGCGGACGTGATGATCGCCTTTGAACCGGCGGAGGCTGTCCGCTGTCTGCCATTTCTGAAACAGGGAGGCACAGTTGTGGTGAACCGGAAGGCAGTAAAGCCGGTAACCGCATCCCTCAGCGGACTTGCCTATACAGGCGAGGAAATGCTGGAGTATCTGGAGGCTGCCGGTATACATACGGTAGTGATCGACGGGGACGCTGTGTGTGCCGCCTGCCATTCTCCCAAGGTACTCAACATCGCTCTGCTGGCAGCAGCAGCTGGTACAGGCGCTCTGGGCATGGATGTGGCAGAGCTCAGGGACGCCGTGCAGCAGCTGGTGCCGGAAAAGTTCCACGCCCTGAACCTGAGTGCCATTGACTATGTATGCAGCCGTTAGAAAGGAGCCCAACCTATGAAGATGACAGAAACCCAATTCAATCTCATTAAGGCACAGCTGAAAAAGCTCACTGCTCAGCCCTGCTTCTACCAGAAAAAGCTGGAGGGCATCAACATAGACCAGATCCAGTCCCAGGAGGACTTTGAACAGCTGCCCTTCACCTGGAAGGGAGATCTGCGGGAAGCATACCCCCTGGGGCTCCAGGCTGTTCCCGATGAGGAGATCGTCCGGATCCATTCCTCCTCCGGCACCACCGGTACGCCGGTGATTATCCCCTATACCCGGCAGGACGTGGAGGACTGGGCAGAAATGTTCAAGCGCTGCTATGAAACCGCCGGCATCACCAATCTGGACCGGATCCAGATTACGCCGGGCTATGGACTCTGGACTGCGGGCATCGGCTTTCAGACCGGTGCAGAGCGTCTGGGAGCCATGGTCATTCCCATGGGGCCCGGCAATACGGATAAGCAGCTGCGGATGATGATGGACATGCAGTCCACGGTACTGTGCGCCACCTCCTCCTATGCACTGCTGCTGGCGGAGGAAATCGCAAAGCGGGGCATCGGCCACCGGATTCATCTGAAAAAAGGCGTTATCGGCTCCGAGCGCTGGGGCGAGAAAATGCGGAAGCGCATCGCCGATGAGCTGGGGGTACAGCTGTACGACATCTACGGTCTCACCGAGGTTTACGGCCCCGGTATCGGCATCAGCTGTGACCACGCCTGCGGCATGCATGTCTGGACGGATTACCTGTACTTTGAGGTGGTGGATCCCAAAACCGGTAAAAACGTACCGGACGGAGAAATCGGCGAGCTGGTCATCACCACCCTCCGGAAGCAGGGGGCGCCCCTGATCCGTTACCGGACCCACGACCTGACCAGAGTGATTCCCGGAGACTGCCCCTGCGGCTGTCCCTTCCCCAGAATTGATACCATCCTGGGCAGAACCGACGATATGGTCAAGGTTAAGGGGGTCAATATCTTCCCCAGCCAGATTGAGGAGCTGCTCACCGGCATCGAGGGCGCATCCAGCGAGTATCAGTTCATGCTGGATCACGTAAACGGCAAGGATATCTGCACCTTATTCGTGGAGGCAAACGAGGGCGCCAACCGCTATGAGCTGGAGATTGAGATTCAGGACGCTTTCAAGTCCAGAATCGGCATTTCCGTCAACGTAAAGCCCGTCAGCCTGGGAGAGCTGCCACGCAGCGAGAAAAAATCCACCCGGGTATTCGACAACCGGTACTGATTCCCCGGATACAGCAAAAGCAGGCATGTGCAATCATGCCTGCTTTTTTTCTGCCGAAAGGCTTTCGCACAGTCCGATGGCGGCTGCAGCGCCGTCTGCGGCGGCAGTACAAAGCTGCCGGATGGATTTGCTCCGGCAGTCCCCGGCGCAGAATACCTGCTGCATTGTGGTGCGGCAATCCTCTCCCGCACGGATATAGCCCCCCGGGTCCAGTGCCACCAGCCCGGCAAAGGCCTCTGTCCGGGGCTGGCGCCCCACCGCAATAAACAGCCCCTCCACCTTCAGGGTACGCAGCCTTCTCTGCCGGATCCGGATGCCCTCAAGCCGCTGCTCCCCTAGCAGCTCCGTGACTGTTGCATCCGTCAGAAGCTCCACATTGGGCTGCCGCCGGACCTGTTCCAGCAGTGACGCCTCTCCCCGGAAGCTGCTGCGCCGGTGGATAAGATACACCCGCCGGCAGCCCTGTGCCAGCAGCAGGCAATCCGACAGGGCGGTGTTGCCGCCCCCTGCCACTGCCACATCCTTTCCCCGGTACAGACCCCCGTCGCATGCCGCACAGTAGGATACGCCGTGACCGGTCAGCGCCTGCTCCCGGTCAAGCCCAAGGGGGCGGCTCCCGGCGCCGGTAGCAAGGATCAATCCCCTGCCCGCAAATATACCCCGGTTCGTATACAGGGCAAAGCCCCCGTCCCTGGGCTCTGCACGCTCCACTGCGGCGTTTGCATACTGAGCTCCGGCGGCCAATGCCTGATCGTACACCCGTTGGGCAAGCTCAGCCCCGGAAATCCTGTGGATTCCCGGATAATTCTCCACCAAAGGCGCATTGACAATCTGGCCCCCGTAATACTGCTGCTCCAGCACCAGGGTGCTGCACCCTGCCCGGGCAGCATACAGCGCCGCTGTCAGTCCCGCTATGCCCCCTCCTGCAATCAACACATCATACATGTACATCCCTCCCGGAAAAGTATGCCCATTTCTGCGGCATTCATCCGGAGGCAAAAAAACAGGCCGAAGTCTGTGAAAAACTTCAGCCTGCTGTTTCAGCATGGGACGAGAATCACCCTGCCTTGAAAATACCTCTTACGAAGTTGTACATATGCGCATGGATGGAGTTGTCACCGTGGTAGCCGCCGTTGACATAATGCCAGATATGGGGCACACCATTGCTGGTAAAGTTGTTGTGGTAGTTTTCCGGGTTGGAGTAAACTACCGTGTCGTTGCTGCCTGCCGTGATGAACAGCAGGTGGGGTGCTTCCTCGTCACTGTTCCACTTGAATGCGCCGGTAACACCGGGAGCGGGGCAGATTGCACCCACATAACCGAACAGATCAGGACGCTTCATGCCAATCAGGAGGGACTCTCTGCCGCCCATGGAGAAGCCGGTAATTGCTGTGTAATCCCGACCGGTCTTGACACTGTAAGTTTTCTCGATATGGGGCATCAGATCCACTACCAGGTCATTGATAAAGTTGTCATAAGCTGCGTTGTTTGCATCATCCATAGCCGTGCAGCTGTCCTGGGTAGCACTGGAGTAAATGTACGGGAATACCACGATCATATCCTCTGCCTCGCCGGATGCAATGGCGTTGCCGATGATTTGTCTTGTATACATGGTACCGTTGCCTGTGAGAATCATTCTGTCCTGATTCTCCCAGTAGCCGTGCATGCAGTACAGTACGGGATACTGCTTATCCGTAGAATAGTTTGCCGGAAGCAGAATGTTGTAGGGCTTGTTGCGGTTGCATGTGGTGGAGTAGTATGTACCGGACTTGACTGTGCCGTACTGTACCCCTGCCTGCTCGTTATGAGAAGCATCAGGTTCTTTCTCCACAACCATCTTCGCTACCATTTCCGTATACTCCTGCATGGTGTAGTCAGGGGTCTCCGGCTCCGGAGGAGTCTGGTCCGTAAATTCGGTAACCTTCTTCAGCAGATAATCGGAAAGCTCCTGGAGATCCTCTGCGTTGAATTCTGTGCTCTTGTTGACGTCAGCCGCCTTGGCAGAGAAGGGGTTGTCAAATCCGCCTGCTGCCATGCCGCGCTTTGCAGCCGCCAGGTCGAAACCGTCAATCACACCGTCCAGATTTACATCGCCGTAGATCAGGGTTTCCGGAACGTCAATGGCACCTGCGCCTGCAATCACCGTGCCGGCAACTGCACCGATCGCTTCATCAATGTAGAAGTTGTTGGTGGTATCCGCTGTTTCCACATAAAGCTGCATATTGGTAGCGTCAGCCGGGATCACATAGTTGGTGTTGGCCAGCTGAACCCATTTTCCCTGAACGCCGGTGGCTTCCGCAATGGTATCATACTGGGTATCCCCGTTGGCATCCGTATACTGGAGCTTCAGGTAGAAGGTATCTGACAGGTCACCGTCAAAATAGGATGCATTCACACTAAAGCTGTAGGCGTTGCCGGGAACAAATACTCTGCTGCTCAGTGCCTTGGTTGCACCGTTCCATGCAGCGGTTCTGTCCTGAACCAGCAGTGCCTCGCTGCCTGCGTAATTTGTTCTGCCGCTGGTCATAACGGTTGCGGCACCTCTGCCCTCCCAGGAGCAGGTGTCAGCCTCAAACTCATCGTGGAAGAACCAGCCGTTTTCATCCGGCTCAATGTTTGCGCTGCCCGTATCTACAACAAAGGTAGAAACGGTCTCTGCCGGAAGCTGTGCTGAAAAGCCGCTGCCGCTGAAGCTGATGGAGCTCTTTGCCAGGTTCTCGCTGCTGGAGGTGCGGTAACGGGTTACGTCTGTAATGGTCTGTCCCTGGCTCAGGTTGAAGCTCTGGGTATACTCCGTTGTGCCCTTGTTAATTGCAACCACAATGATCTGATCCTTGTCGTTTTTGTATGCAGAAACCAGAACATTGTCTGCGGGCTGCTCCGTTGCGTCAATACGTACATCGCCGGGACGAACATACTTAGAATACTGCGCCATGCAGTAGCCGCGCTTACTGATTTTGCCGTCCTCGGTCATCAGACCATAGCTTCTGCGGATGTACCACCAGGTATAGGCATTCATATTTCCCACAACAAGACCGTTGTGAATATTCTCAGAAACCTGTATAGCCTCCGGATAATTATTGGCAGAATTTGCATCACTGTTCGGAACATATACTTCCGTCATCCAGATTTCCTTGCCGCAGCTTTCAAGCTCGGGGAAATCCATCTTTGACCTTGGAGTACCATAGAAATGTGTACCGAAAAGATCACAGTTTGCCATGGCCTTCTGGTTCTGAAGAATTTTGTTGTAGTAATCTCTGCCGTTACCCCATGCACCATACTGGAATGTCTCAGGAGACATAAGCCTTGTACTTGTAATCTTGTCTCCGTAATTGGCAATGAAATCAGTTGTTTCATCAGCTGACCAGTATGTCCATTCACTTGCGTAGTCCGGCTCATTCTGAACGGAAATGGAATACAGATCAACGCCGTTACTCTTCATGAATGTGCCGAAGTCGTTCAGATGCTTTGCGTATGCAGCATAATTAGACTTCGGAAGATGCAGCTTACCCACGCTGCTGTTTGAATAGTTTTCCGCAAGATTTGCAGGCGGTTCCCAAGGAGAGGCAAAAACCGTCGCACCCATTTTCGAAGCATACTGTGCTGTGGGAAGCGCAGTGCTCCACTGTGAACTGTTCGGATTCACGAACACTCTCAAAATAGTAAGTCCCAGTTCGTTATCACCGTTTCCGAATGCAGTCTGTCTTTGGGCATCGGTCAGATCGCTGCCCATCCATTCAGGAAGATTCATTCCCCCAAATCCCCTGATCGTCTGATAGGTCTTGCTGTCGTCAATGGTACATACGCTTGCTGCTTCTACCAGATTGTCATCGTGCATTACAACCGGTACGCTAGGCAAAGCGGACAGCAAAACCGCGCCGGAAAGCGCTAAGCTCACGGCAGTTTTCTTCATGGTTTTGATTCTCATCAATATCACTACTCCCTTCGCAATAATCTCTCACCCATAAAGCAGCTGAATAAAGCCGGAACCCGGACTAAATGCACCACAGCCCGGAACAGCTTACCCCGCCATAGTATCATTTTAGCATACATCAAATTGAATGTATACTATATTTGTAACGTCTTTGGCGTTTTTGTTTCAAAAATGTCGTCATTTTATTGATTTTTTTTTTCAGATGTGATATATTTATGTATACAGAGTCAGCAATCTATGATGATATCGTGTAGAGATACCGCAAAGTCACCTAAAATCCATAATATTCCAGTTAGGAGTGCGGCATATGCAGGAATATCCCACTGAGCAGGAGCTTCTCTATCTGACCAGGCAGTTTGCCAATATGTTTGGTTTGCCTGTAAGACTGTACCACAGAAAACAGCAGATCTATTATTTCTCCACGGTGGATCTGGGGGCTGATCCCATGAAGCTCTGTGCAGAGCAGATTCTCTCCTTGGAAACATCCGTCGGCTATTTCGTCCACCTGAATGTGTTTTATTACGGAGTCGTAAACTGCCGTGACTACTGCTTTGCAATCGGCCCCGCCAGCGAGGTGGGCGTCAGCGATGGCGTCATCCAGCAGCTTGCTTCCCTGCTGGGCATGGACAAAAAGACGATTCCGTTTTTTCAATCCGGCGTCAACGCCTTGTCCGGGCTGCACCTGGATACGGTTATCCAGATTGCTATTCTGTTCAACTATGCAGTAAACAGAGAAATGCGGGATATTACAGACATCCGGATCCAGGCCGGTGAACAGAAACGCATAGCCGGTGAAATTCTCAGCGAGGAAGCCCCTCCTCTCAGCGGTGAAAGCGCTTATCGCAGCAAGATCAAGCCCTATTATATTGAAGCAGATATTGTACGCAAGGTGAGATGCGGAGACGTGGAGGGTCTGGCGGACGGTGCAACCAAGGTTCCTTCCGTGACTGCCAAGCCACTGGCCCCGGATCTGATCCGTCACAGAAAGAATATGTTTATTCATCTGGAAACCATGGTATCCCGGGCTGCCCTGGAAGCGGGGGTTGATGCGGATGAAATCTTCGCAGCAGAAAGTCAGTATATGACGAAAATCGAGTCGCTGGAGAATCCGGACCGGATCAAGAATCTGCAGTATCATATGATTCTGGACTATGCCAAACGTGTACGCCAGCTCAGAGAGGATAACGCCTCCCACTCCAGATTCGTCAGCGAAGTGGCAGGATACATACACAATCACATCACCGAACCCATCAGTACCAGTGACATTGCCAGACACTTTCAGAAAAGCCGTGGAAGAATTACCACACGCTTTAAACAGGAAAGCGGCATCAATCTTTCCGATTTCATCAAGCAAAAGAAAATCCAGGAGGCCTGTGAACTGCTCCGCCATACAGACAGGAGTCTTTGCGAGATAAGCAATCGCCTGGGTTTTTCTTCTCAGAGCTACTTTACCAAGGTGTTCCGGGAAATCACCGGTCTGACTCCTTCGGCGTACCGGAATGCGGAAGAACGTCCTTTTCCGTAACAGCAAGCGTTTTTCAGGCTGCAAATATACACAAAAACAGGGTGATGTCATTAACAGCATGACATCACCCTACTATGTTCCGGGCAAAAGCCGATGAAATGTTTCAGTCACCACCGCACAATGGCGCATCTCAAATCACATAATATAACAGCCTGCACCGGAAGATGAGACTGGCAACACAACAGCTGGTAATTGCGGATGCTCTTTTCGGATCAGCAAATGGTACCCCCTGCTTTTGCAAGTGCTCTTACTTCAGCCGGAGAAAGATTGACACACTTCAAATACAACAGCCAGACATCCAGTGTGTCTGTGCTGAGGACAAAGCCGTTATTGAAAAAGGATTTGGTTTCGTTTACAAATGTACCATCCTGAATGGACTTTTTTCCATCCAGATTGATATCATAGTCCAGAATACCGTCTTCGTTTGCATCACAGAATTCGGTTTTGCTTGCGTTAGCCAGAGCGTTATTTCCGTCGGTCAGGGAATAATTAAGGTATGGATGCGTAATCGATCCACAACCAATTATTTTTCCTGTTGACAGTATTGGGGCTCCCTTTTCATCCACATGCAATTTATCCATTTGTTCTGCCGTTTTCAGAAAATACTTATAGCTAGTGCCGGTGGTTACCTCAGTAGACCCGCCTCCGTTATTAATCCAGTAGGCTTCATCCCATGTCACATCGCACTGATAATATGTATCATCGATTTTTACCAGATTCCAGGCGTGTCCCATTGTACCAGTTCCTGTGGCGTACCCATGCAAAAGATAAGATTCCATCCCAGCGGCAGTCAGAAGCATGGTATATGCTTTGGAATATCCCTCGCAGACCGTTTCACCTACACCATTGAAGGCTGTACCGGTGCTGTTTAACCCGGCGCTCAGGAATACGGAGGAATACACATGGTTTTCGGCATCATATAAGGTTTCCCCATTTTTCTCATCCTCATATCTTGCATGGCGGATGAGCCAGTCATAAAGCTGACGTGCCTTAATATTATCATTCATCCAGGGCTTGATTTCCGTTGCCACCACATAGTCACACAGTGCCGTGCAGTAATCGTCAACGAATTTTACCCCCTCTGAGGTGGAGAAGCATTCCGCAATCACCTTTCTGCGTGTACTGTCTTCAACCAGCACCGGAATTGATACGCCGTTGTTATCCTGCTTCATCGTATATGCCCGGGCGCCGTTAACCGTGATCAGAGAAGAACAGCCGGTAAATGCAGCTTTACCAACCTTGCAGTCCTTGGGAATCTTTACGCTGATCAGTTTTTCACATTCTCTGAAGGCGCCGCTTCCAATTGATGTTACACTGGTGGGAATGGTTACAGAAGTCAGCTTTGTTCCCCGGAATGCTTCGCTTCCAATTGATGTTACACTGCTGGAAATGGTTACAGAAGTCAGATTTGTTCCCTTGAATGCGCTGTCTCCAATTAATTTAACACTGCTGGGAATGGTTGCAGAAGTCAGCTTTGTTCTCAAAAAGGCACGCATTCCGATTTTTGTTACACTGTTGGGAATGGTTACAGAAGCTAAGGGAGTGTTTGCAAAGCAATTGTCGCCAATGCCCACCACTGTGCAGCCGTCAACTGAAGACGGAATAACCAGGTTGGTTTTCGTGCCAGTATACCCTGTAATGGTTGCATAAGCTCCCACATAGCAAGTACACCCATTTGAAAGCGTTATGCGGTTCTTGACCCCCGAGTAGGTGAATCCATCCGATGTGGTACCGGAGATATTCACCTGTGTAACCGATTCCGTGGACACTGTTTCCGCATACGCCTGCATAGGCTCCACAGCGGATGTGCATACATTGCTCATGAACAATGTAGCCAGGACTGCTGAGACAATAATACTTTTTTTCATATGGCATCTCCTTGTTTAATTATTTTCCTTTACATTATATCATCGTATGTGATAAATGTCAACTATTAATTTAGTTAACACCGCATAAAGCCGACAGACGTGCTTTGTGCGGTGTTTCCTTTACTCTCAACAGCACCAAAATCAACCCCAGCCTCATCGGTGAATCCGGTGGAGCTGGGGTTTTTGACAAAACGAAAGCGCACCGCAGATGCAGCTACGGTACGCTTGAAACAGGGGTGGAAACATGCGGTATCAGGGAGGATGAATCCATCACAAGGTTCAAAACCTAAAATCCACCGTGCAGCGTGAACCGAACGCTGCCTGCATGCCTCACAATTCTATTTTATCATATTTCCCGAAAGAGTCAATGCACATTTATGCTATGATTTCAGCACATTCTTGCTGCTTTTTTCTACAAAAGCTACACCGGCTCTCCCCAACTGCCTGATTCCGGATACCCGACGGTTTTCAAGCATTTTTCCATATAGCACAGAATATCCTATCAGAATAACTTGCTAAAAATTAGTACAATATTGTTCTATTGCCTCTTGAACAGCGTAATATCCGACAGGGTGATATTGTAATAATCCGTTCCGCCCAGATTGAATACAATTGCCCCATCCTCCATAAGCTCCGTAATGGTAAAGGTCTGGGACACATGCTGCTTGGTACCGGTGGCGTCTATGGTTCCCGTAAGACAGCTGCTCTCCGGCAGGTCCAGCGGCTGCACGCCGTATGTCACCGTTACGTCCACCGTGGAGGTATAGTCAAAGGCCAGTTCATAGGTGCCGGGCAGCAGTTCCAGCCCACCCACATAGGCCTGAATATCCTCCGGCTGGGTGCCGCCGCTGACCATATTGATCCAGAAGGACTTATCATAGCCCACATAATGGGCAGCATTTGCCCCCGCATCCGCATTGAGCTTCACATCGTAGACCCCCTCTGCAGCGGCGTCCAGCCCGATTTTGCTCCATTCCCTGCCGATGGCGGTACAGATCTTATCCGCCAGCACATAGGCACTGAGCTGCTGGGTTACCTCCGAAGGATGCCAGTCAGAGCCAAGCCCGTTGGCAGGCTTCTGGGTAGCGGACTGATAACTGCTCACCCTGCTGTCCCCAGTCTGCTGGGTATATTCCGCAATAGCCTGCTGAATCAGAGGATACACGTCCTCTCCACCCATGGTACCCATGGTACAGATGATGACCGCCTCCGGGTTCTTCTCCCGCACCTGCCCGAGAAATGCAGTATAGGCGGCAATGAACTCGTCCTTTCTGTTATCAAAATCCTGGCTCAGATAGGAATTATCATTGGTACCCAGGTTAATGACCACCACATCATTTGTATGACTTTCAAAATCCCATGCCTGGGCATAATCCGACGGCTTCCCCACCAGCTCATAGCAGTCCGGCAGCAGGGCATCCGGATTCCGTTCTCCGGTTGTGTAGCCGGAAACCACCCCGTAGCCGCTGTAGGATACGGCACTGTAATCTGCATCCAGCAGCTGGGCAGTCAGATAGGCATAGGATTTCATAAAGTTTTCCGTATCTGTCCGGAAGGGCTCGTACTGATCCTTGCCCTCCACCCCATAGGCACAGGTGATGGAATCCCCGATGAATTCGATGGACAGGGACTTTTTCGCCGCAGGCATACAGGGGGACGCCAGGGAATCCGGCGCTGCCACATGCAGATTTCTGACACCGATTGCCCCGTTATTGGCCTCCGACAGATGGATTACCTTTACCTGTGCCCGGCGAACCGTCGTACCGGAAAACAGCGGAATGGTGGTTTCTCTTTCGCTCATGAGGCTGTCGCACAGCAGCTCCCCATCCAGATACACCGCATACCGGGGACGATATTTCTCATCCCCCTCCACACAGCTGTCTCCCGCAAGGGTCAGCTCTGCCGACGTGCCGGTGACCGTGAATTCTGCCGCTGAACCGCTCTGCACCAGCCAGGTGACATCACCGCTGCGCAGGGTCCGGCCCACCAGCTTGGCGTTCTGCTCTGTTACCGCAATATCCGTTTCTACGATCTCACCGCTGAAGGCTGCGGCATCCAGCACCTGCCTGCGCAGCAGAACCAGATCAAACCCGTTGACTGCTCCGTCTCCGTTCAGATCCTCTATCCCGTCAGCGGTTTCCCTGCAAATCAGCGCCTTCTGCAGTGCCCGTACATCAGCTGCATCCGATGCAAACACAGTGATGCCAGCCAAGGACAGCAGCAATGCACCGGTTACCCCAAGGACAGCCCATTTGTGTTTTCGGTTGTTGTACATATACATATCCTCCCTGTTTATCAGATAGTTATAGTATAACAAATCAGCACATCCGTGTCAATCCGCTATAACCAGAAGGCTATGCCAATTCTGGAGCCTTCCCATGCCCTGCTGTCTATACCCGGACAGTAAAAAGGGCGCAGTTTTACAGCTGCACCCTCCCGGATCATGGGTCATTGGATTTTTCAGGCGGCTCCCTGCGGCATATGCCGCTGTTCGGGCACTGACTGCAGCTGCAGCCGCAGGAGGATTTCCCTCTGCGCCGGTCACGGATCAGCTTTCCCACTGCCAGTACCACCAGTCCGCATACAAGCAGTCCCACCAGGATTGTACCGATATTTCCGCTAAGCCACGCCATCCGGGTCGTCTCCTTTCTGCTGTGCAATATCCTCCGGCTTCTTCCGTATCATCATAGCCCATTTGCCGCAAAAAGTCAAGGCAATACGCCGCAAGGATTCACCGAACAGCAGCACAAAAAAAACAGACCGCACAAGCTGCGGTCTGCGAAAAAGGAGGAAACCTTACTGAATGGCGGACCACTGGGTGATTTCCCCGGTGTAGATCTGCCGGATCTGTTCGGAGGTAAGGTCTGTACAGCTGTTGTCCTTGTTGACAATTACGGCAATTCCGTCCATAGCAATCCGGGTGGCGGATACGCCCTTGGCCGTTTCACTGTCCTTCAGCTCCCGGGAGGACATGCCGATCTGGCAGACACCCTCGATGGTGGAGGTGATGCCGGCACTGGAACCGCTCTGCTGGATCTCGATTTGCACGCCGGTATTCAGCGCCATATACTTATCCGCCAGCACCTCCATCAGGGGCGCTACGGATGTGGAACCGGCAATGGTCAGCGTACCGGTCTGTCCTGCTGCCTTGTAGGCTTCTCCCTGGCTTACGCTGATGTAACCCTTTTCCTCCACAATGGCCTGGCCGTCTGCACTGAGCATATAGGTGATGAAATCCTGTGCCAGCGGAGTCAGATCATTGCCGGTGACAATGTTGAAGGGACGGGATACAGCATATTTCCCCGCCTTCACATTTTCAGCGGTTGCCTCCACGCCGTCCACCTTCACTGCCTTGACCGTGTCGTTGAGGGAACCTAGGGACACATAGCCGATGGCGGCCTGATTGCCGGAAACGGTGGTCAGCATAACCGAAGTGCTGCCGGTAATCTCTGCGGTTGCTAAGGTGTTGTCCTTTTCATCCTTCACCACGCCCATCAGTTCGCTGAAGGCGGAACGGGTACCGGAGCCGTCCTCCCGGGAAATGACGGTGATCTTGTCATTCTGACTGCCGCAGCCCACTGCGGTGGCTGCCATCAATACTGCGCAGCTTAACATTGCAAGAAACTTTTTCATATACATTCTCCTCCATGTTTTGATTGTAGGTATACCGCACAAGGCATGCGGTGCAGCTGTGCTTTGTGCGGTGCTGCCTGTAGTGCTTTGCTGTGATTTCATTCTAGCATGGAGCCTGTAAAATGCACAATCCGTTCCGGATAAAATCCATGTAAAGCTTTTGCACCGGAATCTTTAGTTTTGTTAAGGCAGAAAAATCCCCGGAAGCAAAGAAACCGCCTCCGGGGATCCGGATATGGAGGATTCATGACCTGGCGCCCGCAAGAAAGCTGCGGGTCCGGGGTCCACGGAACAACGCCAGTGCGCCCAGCATGGTGAACACCATTTCCGGCAGCATATAGGAGCCGTTATAGCAAAGGGAGTACAGTGCCGCATTCCATCCCACCGGGCACCATACCGCAAAAAAGATGGTGCCGGAAATAAAGTGGCAGACAAACCGCAGCACCATGGCAAGACCGATGCCCCCGGCAATCCCCCCGGCGCTGTGTCTGCGGAACAGACCCGCCACCCCCAGGGAACCATATGCCAGCAGGTAATCAAACAACAAACAGCCCACCCAGGTGCCGGCGGTCATACCCCAGCTCATGAGCTCGCCAAAGCTCAGGGCGATCTGGATCACCCCGTAGAACAGGGAGCAGAGCATGCCCCACCCTGCCCCGTAGCGGATGGACAGCAGACACACCGGCAGCATACTCAGCAGAGTAACGGAGCCGCCCAGGGGCAGCTTGTATACCCGGATCAGGCTCAATACGGTTGCCAGTGCCAGCAGCACGGCGCTGGTCACCAGCCTTCCTGTTCTGGTTTCTTTCATCAGATTATCCTCTTTTCTCCGCAAAGACAAAACATGCGCCAAAGTGATTGCCTCGACGCATGTCTATTTATACATCGTATCCGCTCAGGTAGTGTGCATAAGCTGCAAAGAATGTCAAGACAGCAGAATCAGCAGGCAGGGCTGCCGACGTATTTCTGCTCAAATACAGAAACCGGCACCGCCTTGTCCAGCAGCCAGCCCTGTGCCTTCTTGAAGCCGCAGGCGCAAAGAAAATCCGCCTGGTTCCGGTTCTCCACCCCTTCAAACACGATCTCCTTTTCCGTTGCCTGGATCAGCATGCACATCCGCTTGAAATACTCCCGGTGCTTTTCGGAAAGCTCGATGCTGTCCACAAACGCCTTGTCCACCTTGATTACGTCGATGGGGGAGCCCATCAGCAGGCTCAAGGAGGAATAGCCCTTACCGAAATCGTCAATATCAATGGAGAAGCCGGCTTCCCGCAGACGGCGCAGATTGCTTTCCATCTGCTCTGCGTCTGAGGCAAATGCACTTTCCGTAACCTCAATTTCAATATAGCGGCTGTCTATCTGATACCGGCGGGCAAGCCCGATAACCCGGTCTACAAAATCGGGATAATTGTTGTGCAGCCGGGAGAAATTCACGGATATGGGCACCAGGGGTCTGCCGTCCTCCTGCCAGCGGCGCAGACACCGCAGAACCTCCTCGTACATGAAGAAATCCAGATCCACGATATAGCCCACTTTTTCCAGCACTTCAATAAACTCCGAAGGCATCCGGTAGGTGCCGTCCGCATTGCGCCAGCGCACCAGTGCCTCTGCACCGATGATCTGCAGATCATCCATCATGAATTTCGGCTGCAAAAACAGCTCCACTGTATGGGAGGCAATGGCACCGTGCAGCTCCGCCGCAATGTTTTTTTCCCTTGCCCGTGCCGCCCGCAGCGCTTCATAATACACGCAGCAAAGATCATTCTTGCCGGTTTTCGCCTTCCGACGTGCCAGATTGGCGTTGTCTATATCCACCGTTACGTCAAAGTGCCGGGGATCAATAAAGCTGATGCCGGTTGCCACCTGAATTTCACTGGTGGGATATTTCCTGCGCTGCCGCTGGATAAACAGCGCATCCCGTTCCCGTACCAGCTGTTCCAGCTCGTCCCGGGTGCCGGTTTTCATCAGACAAAGAAAATAATCCGAATTGATCCGGCTGCCGAATACGGTTGCCGGAGAGGCGCTAATCATGGAACCGAACTCATAGAGCATAGTATTGCCCGAATCGTACCCGAAATTATCGTTCACATAAGAAAAATCATTAAAATCCGAATATACCAGAGCGTAGCAGGCATCGGAATCCGCATCCTCCAGATACAGCCCGCAGCGCTCCTTGAAGGTAACCCGGTTCAGCAGCCCGGTGACAGGATCCGTGGTGGACAAACGCTCGATGATGCGTTTATCCTCACTGACGGTTTTTTTCAGCCGTTTCAGATTGTCCACGCTGCTCTGTCTGCCGAACAGCCGTACAATCTCTCCCTGCTCGTTGGCAGAGCACACGCAGATCAGCCGGTACCATTCGTAATCCTCCATATCCGGCATGCGTATCCGCACCTCAATAGAGGTTTTCTTTTCCTCCGTCAGGCAGGACATCAGCTCCCGCAGAAAACGGGGGTAATCCTCCGGGTGGACAACCTTCTTGGGAATGCTCCGCTTCAGATAGCCGGTAATCGCCGCCGGAATTTTCCCCTGCCGCACCGGCAGGTAATTCTGGGGCAGATGCAGTATGTCGTGCTTTACGTCATAATCGTAAAACAGCTCGTCCGTATGCTCGGCAATCAGCTGATAACGCTCCGTCTGCAGCCGCAGCTCCTCATCCCGCTGCTTTGCCTTGGTAATATCAAAGGTGGCAAGATAGAACAGGGGATTCCCGTTCTGCATCCGGAGAAACTGCCCCCGCACATCCAACCACATGAGGGACTGATCCTTCCGGACTGCCCGCACCTGCATACAGATGGTTTTCTCGCCCCGTACAATTGCTTCAATCTGCTGGTTGAGAATCGGAAGATCCTGGGGATAGAACAGCTTGCCCAGAATTCCGCCGTTGGAGGTTGCCATATACTCCTCCCGGGTATAGCCGAACTGACGGAAATAACTCTCCGTTGCGTGGAGCAGATGCATGGCGGTTTCCTTGATTTCCACAATGCTGACGCTTCCGGGAAGGTTCTGGATCAGCGCCTCAAGCTCCAGCTCCGTTTCATTGTACTTTGCCTGGAGCCGTTTGATATGGGAAATATCCGTCAGCGTGATTTCTCCGATCAGCCTGCCGTTCTCGTCCTTTCTCTGCTTGCCAAGACAGAATACATGGGTGATGCTGCCGTCCTTGCGCTGGAGCCTGTGCTCCAGATACGCTGTATCCTGTATGGCCAGAATGGCACTCAGCTCCTTGGCATAAATCGGGTAGTCCTCTTTGACAAAGAGGTCCTGAAAGCAAAGCTGCTGCTCCATTACGTCCTGCATGGTATAGCCGGTAATCGCATAGAATCCGGCATCCACCACGATAATGCGGTTGTGCTCCTGCACGTCTACTGACAGACTGCCATAGTTGACCCTGGAAACGATATCACTTTTTCTCAAAGTGTATTCCCCCCGTCTGTAATGTCGATCGTCTGTGCATCCCGTTCTGTCTGTATGGGATACTGGGATGTGCGATTTTTCTCGTACCATCCCCACAATATATATGTATTATAGCGCATTTTAATAAAAAGGTCAACCTACCAGATTGATTCTTGTGTAAAACCACTAAAATCGAACCAAAATACAGGCAAATAATATAAAATTGCCAAAAACCATACAATTCTTCCGCCCATATTCGACAGATTTCCGCTGTTTTCTGCAAACAGGGCTTGACAAACGCCCGTCAACGTGGTATAGTGTTCCTGAAAGATACTACTCAAGAGGTGAAGTGAAAAATGGATGCGGCGGAAATGCTGATGCAGTTTGCCCTCACCCGCCAGGAGGCATTGATTTATATGGCGCTCATTACGGACGGTGCCATGACCGGCTATGAGGTCGCCAAACAGCTGGGCATCTCCCGGTCAAACTGCTACACCTCCCTGGCCAGCCTTGTGGAAAAGGGCGCCGCCTACCTGCTGGAGGATACCGCCACCAGGTATGTGGCAGTGAGACCGGAGGAATTCTGCGGCAACCGGATCCGCATGCTGGGGGAGCTGAAGGAAACCCTTTCGGAACAGCTGCGCCCCAGGGAAGCGGAAACAGAAGGCTACCTTACCATTGGCGGACAAGGCAATATGACCGACAAGGCAATTTTCATGATTGAGCATGCGGCGGAGCGGCTGTACCTATCGGCAGAACGGGCCTGTCTGGAGCCGCTGATCCCCAGTCTGAAAGCCGCTGCAGAACGGGGCAGGCAGGTAACGGTGATTACGGATGCGCCCTTTTCCCAGCCGGATATCCGGTTCTACACTGCTGACTGTCACCCGGGGCAGATCCGGCTGATTGTAGACTCCAACGCAGTGCTGACGGGAGATCTGACGTCGGACGGCACCTGTCTCTATTCCCGCAAAAAGAACCTGATCGACCTGTTCAAGGAAGCCATGCGCAACGAAATTCAGCTGATTGAGCTGTATCAAAATGAGAAAGGATCTGTATGATGAAAACTACATTTGCAACCAAGGAACTGGTAGAGCGAATTGCCGCCCAGTATCCCACCCCCTTCCACCTCTATGACGAAAAGGGAATCCGGGAAAACGCCCGGAAGCTGAAGCAGGCATTCTCCTGGAACAAGGGCTACCGGGAGTATTTTGCAGTGAAGGCTACGCCCAACCCCTTTATCCTGAAGATTTTACAGGAGGAGGGCTGCGGCGTGGACTGCTCCTCCCTGACGGAGCTGATGATGAGTGAAGCATGCGGCTTTTCCGGCAGCGACATTATGTTCTCCTCCAATGTGACCCCGGCGGAGGATTTCAAGCTGGCAAAGCAGCTGGGGGCATACATCAACCTGGATGACATTACCCACATTGAATTTCTGGAACAAGTTGCCGGGCTGCCGGAAACCATCTGCTGCCGGTTCAATCCCGGAGGGCACTTTGAAATTGAAACCCACGTAATGGACAATCCGGGAGAAGCAAAATACGGCTTTACCACCCAGCAGCTGATTGACGGCTTCCGGATTCTGATGCAAAAGGGCGTAAAGCACTTTGGCCTCCACGCCTTCCTGGCAAGCAATACCGTCACCAACGCCTACTACCCCAAGCTGGCACGGGTACTGTTTGAAACCGCCGTGATGCTGAAAAAGGAGACCGGTGCGGATATCCGCTTTGTCAACCTGTCGGGAGGCATCGGCATCCCCTACCGGCCTGACCAGAAGCCCAATGACATTCTGGCTATCGGCGAGGGCGTCCGCCAGGCATTCGAGGAGATCATGGTTCCCGCAGGCCTTGGGGACGTTGCCATCTTTACGGAGCTGGGCCGGTTCATGCTTGGTCCCTACGGCAACCTGATCACCAAGGCTGTACACGAAAAGCACATTTATAAGGAATATATCGGGGTGGACGCCTGTGCGGCAAACCTGATGCGGCCGGCAATCTACGGGGCATACCACCACATTACCGTGCTGGGCAAGGAAAACGAGCCCTGCGACCACAAGTACGATGTAACCGGCGGTCTTTGCGAAAACAACGACAAGTTCGCCGTTGACCGGATGCTGCCGAAGATCGACATGGGGGACTATCTGGCTATTCACGACGCCGGGGCTCACGGCTTCTCCATGGGCTACAACTACAACGGCAAGCTGCGCTCCGCTGAAATCCTGCTGTGCGAGGACGGCAGCTTCAAGCTGATCCGCCGGGCGGAAACCCCTGCGGACTACTTTGCAACCTTCGACTTCACCGATCTGTTCTCCGGAAAGTAAGCCATACAGCCGGAACCGCTCCCGACAGATGATCGGGGGCGGTTTTCTATTGACAAGAAAAGCAGAAAGTCGTATAATGGCATCGTTGGATATACAACAGACGATACATAATAAACGGAAAGGAACCACCATGGAACACATCATCGAAATCAAGGGGCTGAACAAGTCCTTCGGAGAGGTGCATGCGGTGCGGGATCTGTCCTTCCATGTGCGCCCGGGGGAGCTGTTTGCCTTTCTGGGGGTCAACGGTGCCGGCAAATCCACCACCATCTCCATCCTCTGCGGACAGCTCCGGAAGGACAGCGGCAGCGTCACCGTCTGCGGGAAAAACACCGACACGGACATGGAACGGATCAGCAGGATGCTGGGGGTGGTCTTTCAGGACTCGGTGCTGGACAAGGCTCTGACCGTCCGGGACAACCTCCAGAGCCGGGCTGCCCTGTACGGCATCAAGGGGCAGGCGTTCCGCAAACGGCTGGAGGAGCTTGCAAAGCTGCTGGACTTTGCGGATCTGCTGGGGCGGACCGTAGGCAAGCTGTCCGGAGGGCAGCGCCGGCGTATTGACATTGCCCGTGCCCTTTTGCATCAGCCCCGGATTCTGATTCTGGATGAACCCACCACCGGGCTGGATCCCCAGACCCGGAAGCTCCTGTGGGATGTGGTACAGCAGCTGCGCCGGGAAGAAAGTATGACCGTGTTTTTGACCACCCACTATATGGAGGAGGCGGCGGACGCAGACTATGTCATCATCCTGGACAGCGGCGCCATTGCTGCCCAGGGGACGCCTCTGGATCTGAAAAACACATACACCGGGGATTTCATTACCCTGTACGGGCTCACCGATGCACAGAAGCAGGCACTGGGGCTGCCCTACGAGCAGCTGCGGGATGCTGTCCGGGTTTCTGTACCGGATACAGCAGCGGCAACCAGAATGATTCTGGAGCATCCGGAGCTGTTTACGGATTATGAAATCACCAAGGGGAAAATGGATGATGTATTCCTTGCTGTAACCGGCAAGAAGCTGACGGGGGGGACGGAAAAATGACGGGACTGGGAAATCTGATATACCGCAACTGCAAGCTGTTTTTCAAGGACAAGGCCATGTTCTTCACCTCCCTGGTGACCCCCATGATTCTGCTGGTGCTGTATGCCACCTTTCTGGGCAAGGTCTACCGGGACAGCTTCGCCTCCGCACTGCCCGAAAGCATGGAGGTGTCCCAGAAGCTCATCAACGGCACTGCCGGGGGAGAGCTGCTGTCCTCCCTGCTGGCGGTAAGCTGCGTCACCGTATCCGTCTGCTGCAATGCCCTGATTGTACAGGACAAGGTTACCGGTGCCCGGCGGGATCTGACCATGACCCCGGTGCGGCGCTCCACCCTGGCGCTGAGCTATTACTTCGCCACCCTCATCAGCACCGCCATCATCTGCCTGCTGGCACTGGGGGCAGGCCTGCTGTATCTGGGCAAGGTGGGCTGGTACCTGTCCGCCGGGGATATTTTCCTGCTGGTGTCGGATGTCCTGCTGCTGGTGCTGTTCGGCACGGCGCTGTCCAGTGTGCTCAACTTCTTCCTGTCCTCCCAGGGGCAGATCTCCGCAGTGGGCACCATCATCAGCGCCGGCTACGGGTTTATCTGCGGCGCCTATATGCCCATTTCCCAGTTCGGCAGCGGTCTGCAGAAAATCATCAGCTTTCTGCCCGGCACCTACGGCACAAGCCTGCTGCGGAACCACGCTCTGCGGGGTGTGTATGAAGCCATGGAAACGGAGCACTTCCCGCCCGAGGCCATAGAAAGCATCAAGGACTCTATCGACTGCAATCTGTACTTTTTCGGCACAAAGGTTTCCACACCTGCCATGTACGGCATCCTTTGCGGCGCCATCGGGGTGCTGATTGCCGTATATGTACTGCTCAATCTCCTGCACAAATCCAGAAAATAACGAACTGCCGCCCCGGAGGAATACACCGGAGCGGCAGTTTTTATACCGGAATATAGTAGATGCAGATGTCCTGATATTGTCCGGGGCTGCGCCGGAATCCGCCGGGGATCATCCCCACCAGCCGGAAGCCCAGCCGTTCGTAGAGATGCCGGGCGGCTGCATTGTCCGCTGCCACTGCATTGAACTGCAACAGCCGGAAGCCCAGGCCATGGGCACGGGTTATGCTGTCCCGCACCAGCTGCTCCCCGATATGCATGCCCCGGCAGCTGGATTCCACCGCATAGCTTGCATTGGCAATGTGGCCGCATCGGCCCAAGTTGTTGGGATGCAGAATATACAGCCCGCAGACCCTGCCGCCGGCATCATCCACTGCCACACCGCAGAAGCTCTGGGCAGCAAAGAATGCTGCCGCAGTTTCCGGTGTCAGCAGCTCCTCCTGGGGAAAGGCAACGCCCTCCCGGACCACCTGGTTCCAGATTTCCGTCATATCCGCCAGGTCTGACGGCTCATACGCTCTGATCTGAGACATGTTTATTCCTCCTGTCTGGTGACGGCGGTTACCGGATAACCCGCCTTTTCCACTGCCTGCCGGAGCACTGGGTCCTCCACCGGCGCATCCAGGGTCACCACCGCTGTGCCGGCAGTATGGCTTACCCGAGCAGCGCCCACCCCCTCTATGGCTTCCAGTGCGGTGCGGACGGCGTTTTCACAATGCCCGCACATCATGCCCTCAATCTGTAGTATACGGGTTCCTGTTTTCGCCGGAGCTGTCCGCTGCCTGCGCCGGTGATCCCGCCGGGCATCATATATTCTGCAGAAATTCAGCCGCAGGGCATTGCCCACTACACAGACGCTGGACAGGCTCATGGCTGCCGCCCCGAACATGGGATTCAGGGTCAGCCCCAGAGGGACAAATACCCCCGCCGCCAGGGGGATGCCGATCACGTTGTAGAAAAATGCCCAGAACAGGTTTTCGTGAATATTCCGCAAGGTGCTCCGGCTCAGCCGGATGGCCGCCGGCACGTCCGAAAGCCGGCTTTTCATCAGCACCAGGTCCGCCGCATCAATGGCAACATCTGCCCCGGCGCCGATGGCGATGCCCATGTCTGCACTGGTCAGCCCGGGGGCATCGTTGATGCCGTCCCCCACCATGGCCACCCTGCCCTGCTGCCGCAAACGGCGGATCTCCGCCGCCTTTTCCTCCGGCAGCACATCGGAAATCACCTGATCCACGCCTGCCTGGTCACCGATGGCACGGGCAGTCCGGGCATTGTCCCCGGTAAGCATCACCACCCGGATGCCCATACCCTGCAGCTGCCGGATGGCCTCGGGACTGTCCTCCCGGATGGTATCCGCCACCGCAAGCATACCCAGAAGCACACCGTCCTCCATAAACAGCAGGGGCGTTTTCCCCTGTTCCGACCAGGCATCAGCTGTCCGGACCGCCTCCGGGGGAAGCGGGATGCCGGATGCGATAAACCGCAGGCTGCCGCCGGTGAGCCGTTTGCCATCCAACACACCGGAAAGCCCGCTACCAGTATGCACGGTGAAATCCGTAACCTCCTGCCGGGAAATTCCCTGCTGCTCCCCATAGGCCAGCACCGCCCTGGCAAGGGGATGCTCGCTCTTTGCCTCCAGCGCCGCAGCAGCGGTCAGCAGTGTCCGTGCATCCACCCCCGGTGCCGGAAGCACATCCGTGACCCGGGGCTCCCCTTGGGTGATGGTTCCGGTCTTGTCCAACGCCACGATTTGCACCTTGCCGGTTTCCTCCAGGGATACAGCGGTTTTGAACAGAATGCCATGCCGGGCACCTACGCCGCTGCCCACCATAATCGCCACAGGGGTGGCAAGTCCCAGGGCACAGGGACAGCTGATGACCAGCACGGAAATCCCCCGGGCCAGGGCAAAGCCTGCCCCATATCCCAGCAGCAGCCATACCAGGAGGGTGACTGCTGCAAGGGCAAGGACAACCGGCACAAATACCCCGGAAACCCGGTCCGCAATCTTGGCAATGGGTGCCTTGGTGGCCGCCGCATCGCTGACCATGCGGACAATCCGGGACAGGGTGGTGTCCTCCCCCACCCGGGTGGCCTCACAGCGCAGATAACCGGCGTGGTTGATGGTGGCAGCACAGACTGTGTCCCCCGGTGCCTTGTCCACGGGGATGCTCTCCCCGGTCAGAGCAGATTCATCCACCGCCCCTTCCCCGGACAGAATCACGCCGTCCACCGGGATGCTCTCTCCCGGACGGACAGCAAATATATCTCCCTTCTGCACCTGCTCCGCCGGAATGGTTTCCTCCCTGCCGTTCCGGATAACAGTGGCAGTTTGCGGGGCAAGCTGCATCAGACTGCGGATGGCGTCGGTGGTTTTCCCCTTGGAACGAGCCTCCAGCAGCTTGCCCAGGGTAATCAGCGTGAGAATCATGCCGGCGGATTCAAAATACAGCTGATCCATACAGGTCATCACCCTGTCCATATCCCCTTGCAGCTGAGCATCGGTCATGGCAAACAGCACGTATACACTCCAGGCAAAGGATACGCCGGCACCCAGTGCCACCAGGGTATCCATATTGGGAGAGCGCCGCCAGAGACTTCTGAAGCCGCTGATGAAAAAGCTCCGGTTGAGAACCAGGATACACCCGGCCAGCAGCAGCTGTACCAGTCCTATTGCCACATGATTGCCTGCAAACCAGCCTGGCAGCGGCCAGTTCCACATCATATGCCCCATGGAAACATACATCAGCACCAACAGCAGCGCTGCCGAGGCCATCAGCCTGCGGCGGATTTTCGGGGTTTCCGTATCCCGAAGAGCATCCCTGGGGGCAGCCTCCTGCTTTTCGTCCTGGATGGATGCGCCATAGCCGGCAGCCTGCACTGCTGCAATCACCGTCTCCGGAGCGGCAGTGCCCTCCACGCCCATGGAGCCGGTCAGCAGATTCACGGCACAGCCGGTGACCCCCGGCACAGCGGATACTGCACGCTCCACCCGGGCACTGCACGCAGCACAGCTCATTCCCGTTACTTCATATCGCTTCATACAGGCTCCCCTCACTTCATCAGCTTTTGCAGCGTTTCCACCAGCTCGTCAATCACCTGGTCCTGTCCTGCACGGATATCCCGCACCACACAGCTCCGGATATGGCTGGCCAGAAGCTCCCGGTTAAAGGCGTTCATGGCTGCATTCACCGCCGCCGACTGGATCAGCACATCGTTACAGTAGGCATCCTGCTCCAGCATGGTCTGAATCCCCCGGACCTGTCCCTCAATGCGCCGCAGCCGGTTCAGCAGCGCTTTTTTCTGATCCTGGCTTCGTTTTGTGGTTTTCCGGCAGCAGCAGGCTTTCTTTTCCTCCATCATGCACACCTCATCCCTTTCATATACCCCTAGGGGGTATATTTAGTATACACCTTTTTCCCCGGTCTGTCAAGGTCAGTATGCCACAGCTGCCAGAGAATATGCACAAAGCAGTCATCGGCAAAAGGCCGGAACAAGCTAAGCCGTACCCGCGGGGTTACGGGTACGGCTTACAAATCATCTGTTTGTCAGCTGATTTTTCGGCAACGGCATAAATCTACCGGGGAGTGTAAGATTCCACAATCCTGCCGTCTGCAATCTCGATCATCCGACCACACCGGGCTGCTACGCCCATATCATGGGTTACGATAATGACGGTTTTCCCCTGGGCATTCAGCTGCTTGAATACCCCCATAATTTCGTCAGCGGTTTTGGAATCCAAAGCGCCGGTTGGTTCGTCCGCCAGAATCACGCTGGGCTCGTTGACGATGGCCCGTGCGATTGCCACCCGCTGCTTTTGCCCGCCCGACAGCTTATTGACCGGTTTTTTTGTCATATCATCCATGCCAACGGATTTCAGCGCTTTCATCGCCAGTTCCTTCCGGTTGGGCTTCTTCTTTGCAGCAAAATCAAGGGGCAGCAGAACATTTTCAATGGCAGTAAAGTCATCCACCAGCGCAAAATCCTGCATTACCATACCAATCTTTTCATTGCGGATCCGGGCATATTGTTTCTCATTGAGTTTCCTGACCAGTGTAGCATCAATCCGGTATTCCCCGGATTCATAAGAATCAATGCAGGCCAGGATATGCAGGAGCGTGGATTTTCCCGCACCGGATTTACCGATAACCGCTACCATCTCTCCATCCTGAATGGTGAGAGAAACCCCTTTCAGCGCCTCAAATTCGTTTGCTTTTTTCGGATTGTATAGTTTATGAATATCTGTCAGCTGAATCATCTTTCATTCCTCCGGATCAATGTAACGGGTGTTGTGTGTTTCATCTGTATATAGGGAACAATCAGTGCCGTCAGGAAGCTGATTACAAGCATCCCAAGGGTTACATAAAGGTTGGAGGGCTGAAACAGCAGGCCGAACTGCGCCGCCCAGGACAATCTTACACTCAGAAAAAGAATCAGGCCGCAAACCGACAGCGCACAGAGCAGAAGGGCTCCCAGGGAGAGGGCGCTGAGCTGGGATGCTTTCCGCCAGTGCATACCGCATAGATAAAACACGGCATAGCGGCGGCACTGAGCAGCAGTCTGCAAGGCGATATGGAATACAAAACCCACCAGCGCAACAAGAAACACCAGGATGCCCAGCGGCACAAATTTCTGATACATCCGCCGCAGACCGGCGTCAGTCTCCTCCTAAAGGACCTCCGAGGTAAAGACGTCTCCGTATTTCTCCAGGGCCTCCGCATTCTTTTCATATACCTCCCGGGAGGGCTGCTCCAGATACTGGAACAGAATGCCGGGCTGGGTCCAGCTGAAATCGTAAATCCCGCAGGCTCTGGCGGTGGATTCACTCATCAGCAAAAAGGGATGCGTCTCATTTTCCGCAAAATACTTCTTTGTAAAAAAGAGAAACGCTGTGAGGCTCAGATATGACACTAAAGGAGGGACGATAGGTGGGGTCGGTCAATTCTCCGTATACCCGGATCTGTCCGGGCTTCCCGTCACAGGTGTAATGCAGCACATCCCCGGGGGACAGGTCAAAGTCATTCGGGGAAATCAGCGCTCCCTCCGCTCCCTTGAGTTGTTTGCCCTGGCAAAGGGGGAGCTGGAGTTTGTCGATGAATGCATCCTCCATGATGACCACCTGCAGATACTCCTCTCCCACATTCAAGCTGCTGCTGCGCATCTGATGTACCGCAAAGGAGCCCTCCAGCTCCTGCAGGATCTTCTCCGGCTGAAAGATGGAGTCCTCCGGGTTTTCTGCATCATCCATAAAAGTATATGTGCGACAGTAATACCCTCCGGCATCCAGAAAATCCTGATAAGGAATTGCCTGCATTCTCTGATTGTTCAGCCCGGCTACCAGGAAATTCACCACCACCAGAGAAGCGGCCAGCTCCAGAATAAACAGCAGATTCCGCTTCCAGTGGGTACGGAGGCAAAGCAGGGCGAGCTTGCATGTTGTAAGCATATTCTACACCTCCCGCAGTTGCTCTGCTGTTGTTTTTCCCTGACGGCTGATACTGCTCATCAGCAGCAGCCCAACCGAAAACAGAATATAGCCTATATATACCCCCAGATAGACCCGGGATGTATAGAACAGTTCAGGGGTTTCCATAAATACCGATAGCCGCTCCATGATCTGACTGCGGAACAGCAGGAAGGCGCCTGCAAAGCAGATGTTCAGGATTACGAACCACTCCAGCGACAGCATCTGCTGAATCTGTTCTTCCGTGCAGCCGCACAGGTGATAGATGCCCAGCATCCGGGTGCGCTGACTAAGCAGATAGAAATAAACCAGGGAAACATTCAACAGAACCAGCACGGCTATCACGGTACAGATCGCCAGTGCCAGCCGATTGAACTGAATGGTAACCAGATCCGGGATCACCGGCAGATGTACGCGCGTCTCTCCTCCGAAATAGGAATAGATCAGTGCGGCAATCTCCTCTGCTTCCTCCTCTGTAGGGGCATCAGCCAATGTAATACCGCCGCCTGTAATTGCAGTGTCCTCCGGCAGGTTGGCATATGTCGTGCCGAATACAAATGCCCTTGGGCACATGACCCCAGGAACATCCGCCGCAGCTACTGTATAGGACGCATTACCCAGCTGAATCGTATCCCCGATTTCGCAGGGATATTCATGACGGCAGACACTGATCACCTTGGATTCGCTCATACGATCAGCAGCCGTAAGGTTAGAAGGGGAATCCGGATCCGACTTCGTGTCTCCGTAAATTGAGTAGGACTTGCCATTGAGTGTGACAAACCCGCACAAATAATAATCATCCACCTTATCTCCCAGCAGCGGCAGCAATTCATCCATCTTTGCCTTGGTTTCCGCCGTGCTTTTGGGTGAAAGCGGCTTATAGCTGCCGTCCGGCTGTTCTTCATAGGAAGTCAGTGAGATACCAAAGAACTTGTTCATGTACTCAATCTCTTTTTTCTCTTCCTGAAACAAATTCTGAGAGATGCCGTATGCTACCAGAATACAGGTTACAGCAAACACCTGTGTCAGGAGCACAAGCAGGAACTGCACCGGCGACCTTCGCAGCGTCCTGCGCAGATGCCGCAGAACATAAGCTCAGATCATCGTACACTCCTTTCTTTCGTCTAAGGGTGAGCAGCGTCATCCGCAATCGGATGGAATGGACGGATGCACTACCATACTGCATTTCACGACTGCATTCCGTACTTTTGGCTTGATTATAGCATGCTCTTATTTATTTGTCAATTATATACAGAAAAACTTAAGATTTTTTTATGATTCTCATCATTCTGATTAAGAATTATCCCGGAATGCACAAAGCAAGGGAAGACAAACGGCTTTTTCTTCTGTCCGTATTCACCGATAAACAAATCAGGCCGCCTCTGACATATCCTGTCAGAGGCGGCCGTTTCAGGCTATGATGACGCCTTACCGGAGATCCTGTACCTTGAGCGAAAGGGCAATGCCGGAATCCAGCGCCGGCTGCAGTGCCTGGTCGGTATCCGCCCAGAGATAACAGCTCTGGGCCGGGGAGGGCATGAAGTATTCGTCCCCGGATTTGGTCAGGAACAGTACATAGTCCTGATCCGTCTGCATAGGAATATAGGCATTGCAGATTACCGGGTTCTTCTCCTCCTCATTGGTTCCCATCTGTAAAAAGCTCAGGTCTTCCCCATTCTTTGCATCCCCCTGGTAAACCTCTTTTGCCTTCACCGTTACACGGGTGTAGGGGGTTCCCTCATGCTCTGTTCCCTCCCGCTTTGCAAAGCTGCACCGCAGAATCAGGTCTGACTGATCCTCCAGTGCCTGAAGGGTATCATAGGCAGGGTAATCCGCCTGGATCTGCCGTTCCGTTTGTCCGGCAGAAGACTCCGGGGCACTGGTCTGTACCGACCCGGCTGTGCTGCCGGAGGAATTCTCCGCTGCGGAGCATCCGCTAAGCAGCGCAAAAGCGGCTGCAAGTACAATCAGCTTTTTCATCAAAACCCTCCTGTTCGTTGCGGACAGGCTTCCAAGGGATGCGCTGTCCTTTTCCGTATTCTGATATATATAGTATAGCTCCCCCCGGAAATGTCAAGTACTTCCTTGAAAAATCATGCACAATATAGTATATGCTGTTTTATGCAATATGCTGCTTACAAAACTATACTGAAAAGTTTCCATAAAGTATAGCATATCTTCTGCAGCCTGTAAACCCTTTCTTGTAGTTCAATTGATCTTTGCTCTTGTATTCCCAGTAAGCAGAACAAAAAAACACCCCCGCATGCTGCAGGGGTGTCCGGATGCATCACCAGCCGTACCGGTTGCGGATCTCCTCCGCAAGTCTGGCGGCTGCTTTTTCATGGGTTTTAGCGGTAGGGTGCCAGTCCGCAGCATACCCATCCGCCTGTTGCTGTACGTCAAATTTCATGGCAGAAACATTCGTGTCTCCGGTTTCCTTGGTGTATGCGGCAACCGCAGCCTCCACACTGGGGTACAGCCGGTCACCCATGATGCCCAGCGTACAGAGAATGGGAGCCTGGGGGTTCTTTTCCCGGACGGTTTTGAGAAATTCCACATAGGCTGCGGCGAAATCCGCCTGCCGCTGGGCGTCATTCTGGCAGTAGCTGTCATCATTGGTACCCAGGTTGATGACCACAAGATCCGGCTGCCGGGCAAAATCCCATTTCAGGGCGGAGGGCTTGGTTTCCCCGAAGGTGCCGTTGGAGAACCCCAGCTTGGGATAATACCGGGGTACGATCTGATGGGGCTGGAGTCTGTCGTTATTGGTGTAGCCGGACAGTACCCCGTAGCCGCTGATGGAAACCATGCTGTAATCAGCCTCCAGCTCCTGGGCGGTGCGGTAGGCATAGGCTTTGGTCACATCCTCGGTAGCGGTGGAGAAGTGATGCTCTGCCACCTCATCGTCCACCCCGTAGCCGCAGGTAATGGAGTCCCCCACGAATTCAATGAGCCGGGGCCGGGGCTGGGCGGGGCGTATGCCCGTTTCGGACTCCACGGCAATCTGCTTGATGGCAATGGTGGACATGGCGCATTCGGACAGCTTGACAATCCGCACCGTGGCCTCCTGGGTGGCATCAGCCGGAAAGACGGTATAGGTTTTTTCCGGCTGATCCATCTGATCGTCCACCACCCGTTCCTCATTCACATACACCGCAATCCGGGCATAATTGGCTTCATTGTCCGGGGTTTCGGCAATTTTGTCCCCCACAATGGTAATTTCCGCCTTAGCGCCGGTAAAGGTAAACGCCGCCCCGGTGCCGGAATAGGCACACCAGCGCATATCGTCTGCGTAATAGGTGCGCCCCAGGGGCAGAATCGCCTCCTCCGAGGGGGTATAGGTTTTGTACATAGCATCGTCCTCCGTTCTGCATCCGGCAAGCAATCCCGTGCAGCTTACCGCAATACAGACCGCTGTGGCAACCGCTTTACATGTTTTCATCCGACAAAAACTCCTTCATTCAGTGTATCATTATTGTACCATATCCACCCTCCGGGGGCAAATGGTTTTCACGCTATAAGAAGGATTGCAAGAAGACTATAGGCGTTCATAAAAAAGCTGGGCATAGGTACCGCCCACGTTGTCACAGAGCACCACCCAGCAGCCCTCTTCCGTAACCAGCCGCCGGGGGCAGATCTGCTCCCCGTGCTTTGCCGGGGTCTTGTAGGAAATCCGCACCCGGTCAAAGGCATAATCCGCCGGCAGTGCCTCCTCCCCCAGGTCAAAATACCGGGCATTGTTCACGTGGTGATACCGGTCAATCATACTCCGGTCCACTGTCCTGACTGCAAGCTGCTCCCAGGGAGCCGAAGCATCCGGCGGAGTCAGCTTATGGGGAAGATAGGTCATCTCAAAGGCAGGCTCCAGCCGCACCTGATCCAGCAGGCTCTGGGGAACCCGGGTGCCCCGTGCCGTGGCAAGCTCCACAAATACGCCGGTACACCAGCTTGCCGCACAAAGCTCCCCCCTCTGATCCAGGAGCAGGGTGTTCCGGCTGCCGTAAAACCGGTTGCAGGCAAAAATCCAGGTTTTTAAGGTCAGCTGCTCCCCGTATGCAGGCATCCTGTGAATATCCACCTGCCGGGAGGCCAGGTACATGCCCAGCCCATGCTCAGCAAAATATGCGTTCAGCACCTGCTCCGTATCCAGCTGAAAGCCGGAGCAGTCCTGCATCAGATCCACCATGCCGCTGCACCGCAGCAGCCCGTTTTCATCCACCCGGCTGGCACCCAGCCGGTACTCCATGGAAAACATCAGTACGATTCCTTTCCCTGGCCGCCCCATATTCCCAGGGCAGCCAGCTCAAATTTCAGCTTCCGGTCATATTCCGCCGGTGTCAGCCGGAGTATATGTTTTCCCGGCTTCTCCCCTGCGGTCAGCAGCACCGTTACCGGATTGCCCCAGCCGAACAGGCTGTACCCCCGGAGCGGAACCGGCTCCTTGCCGTCCAGGAACGCATACATGGTACCGTAGGCATGGCTTGCATACTGCCGGTACACCAGCGCAACCCCGCTGCACCACAGAGGAATCTCCGCCGTACCCCCATGCTCCCCCGTATGCAGCAGCATGGGGAGCCCGTCCTCTCCGGTAAGACAGGCATAGGGCGTATCCAGGGCTTCCAGGGGCAGCAGCTCCAGTCCGGTGAAGGGGGCGTGATACGCAAAATCCACAGGCAAAGCCCCCGGGGCATCCGCCGGCCGGGACAGGGCATGCTCCAGCCCCCCATACAGGCAGTCCCCCAGCCACCGGTGTCCCTCCTGATGAGGATGAGCGCTGTCCGCAGCGTAATCGGACCAGGTGAGCTGTCCGGCATGGATGGCATTCTGCAGGGCGGCGGCAGCATCCACCACCGGCAGATCATAATGGGCAGCAATCCGGGTCATATGGTCCCGGCAGCTGTAGCCGTTTTCCATACCCACCAGCAAAAGACACACTGCCGGCTCTCCCGGCAGCTGCAGCAGTGTACGGATCAGGCTTTCAAAGCAGCCCACACTTTCCGGCGTTTTGGCGTCGTTCACACTGTATTCCACCACCACTACCTGGGGGCGGCACAATGCCAGCTCCCGTTGGGTGCATACCAGACCATAATCTGACCCGGTACCCGCAAGGCTGAAGTCGTACAGAAACAAACGCTTCCGGGGCATACACCGTCGCAGCCTCTGGACTGCCAGCAGGGGGAAGGCTTCCGGCACATAGGCATTATCCAGGCAGCCTGCTGTAACAGAGCCCCCCAGAAAAGCAATCCGCACCTGTCCGGCGGAAAAGGCGCTGTGCAGACGGGCATTATTGCCCGGCAGGGTCAGCGCAGCTGTACACAGACTCCGGTAGCCTTCCTCCCCCAGCTTCTGACGGATGGTCACAGAATCCGCCATGTGCCGATCTCCACCAGCCGCTTGAGGGTCAGGCAATAGGCTGCCGCCGCCTTGGACACATAGCTGTTGCGCCGCATCACCAGACAGATCTGCCGCTGGGCATGCCAGGGGTCCAGCGCATAGAACACCGGGTGGGACGCATAGTTGCCGAAATGGATCATGGTATCCGGAATCAGGGTCATGCCGAAGCCGGAAACCACAAAGGAAAATGCCGCGTCAATGGTGCGCACCCGCAGTGCAGGCTCCGGCAGTCCTCCACAGGGCGCAAAGGGCTGCTGCATCACCTCTTCGTTGAATTCCTCCTGCAAAGGCAGAATAAAGGGCTCGTCCCGGAGCAGACTTAAATCCACCGGCTCTGTCCGGAGAAACCGCTCGCTGCGGGTGCGGATATCCTCCCAGGACAGCTGCCACCGGGAAAGCCGTGCATTGACGGGGGCTGCTGCCGGTACCGCCGCGTAAAGCTGCTCGGTTGCCAGGGGCTCTGCGTCAAAATATCTGGGGTCAAAGCTGCCGGTGCTGATCAGCAGATCAATCTGCCCCGCCCGGAGCATTTCCTTCAGGTTCTCGGAATTGCTGTCTGCAATGGAAACCTCCACGCCCCGGTGTTCCCTGCAGAACTCAGAAATGCTCCGTGCCAGCATAAAGCTGGTACGAAAGGTGGATGCGCCGATTTTCAGCGTACCCGCCCGGAGGTTCTGCATATCCGCAATCCGGTTAGACAGATCATCCCGGGCCGCCTTGATCTGCCGGGCAGTGGCAACATAGGCCTCCCCGGCGGCAGTCAGGCTGATGGGGGTGGTGCTCCGGTCAAAAATTTCCATACCCAACTGCTTTTCGATGTTAATGATATACTTGCTCAAGGAGGGCTGGGTGATGTACAGCTTCTGAGCCGCCTTGGAAAAGCTGCGGAGCTGGGCTACCAGCAGCACATATTCAATCTGTTGGGGTGTCATATGATTCCTCCTATAACCTTTTGGCTATGCATTTTATTTTACCATATCTACTTGACGTTTGCAAGCGGTTCATGGTAAAATAAATTGATATGCCAGTAAGGGGAATTCATCATGAAACGGATAACACGATTGCTCGCCCTGTGGATCGGAGGGATTACACTCATGACCGGATGTAGCACTGCAAACCAGGAATCCAGCCGCCCGGTGCCCCAGTTTGACGCCAACACCAAGGTGGTTGCCCTGACCTTTGACGACGGTCCCAGCAATACCACGCCCATGGTGCTGGATAAGCTGGAGCAGTACGGGGTTGTGGCGTCCTTTTTCGTCTGCGGAAACAATGTGGGAGAACAGACAGCCGACACGGTGAAGCGTGCCTATGACATGGGCTGTGAAATCAACAACCACTCCAAATCCCACCAGAACATGACCAAGCTCACGGAAAAGCAGATCCGCAAGGAGATTACCGAAACCTCCCAGCGGGTAGAGGAGATTACCGGAGAGCCAACACATTTTTTCCGGCCGCCCTATATTGCGGTGAACGACCTGATGTACGATACTGTGGGCATGGCATTTATCTGCGGCTACGGCTCCAACGACTGGGATGACAAGGTGAGCGTGCAGGAGCGCTCTGACAGGGTGCTGGAGCAGATCTCGGACGGCAGCATCATCCTGCTCCATGACGCTGAGGGCAATACCAAAACGGTGGAGGCGCTGGATCTGTTGATTCCTGCACTCCAGCAGGAGGGCTATACCCTGGTTACCGTTTCCCAGCTCTTTGAGGCAAAGGGCATCAGTCCCGATACCCACACCATGTACTCGGATGTACCGGTGAAAAACTGACGGACCCGGACAGCTTCATATCAGGCACGGACACCGCACCGCCCGGAGAACTTCCCGGTGCGGTGTTTTTCGGTTGCATCCCGTGGGGAAACATGCTATAATGAAGATTGGTGCGATACGGCACAGTGCCTGCCGTATTCCCGATGAGAGCTGAAGGAGCGAAATCCATGAATCCACCCAAACACACCTTTGCCGAAGGCCTTCGGGACGGACTGCCCATTTTCTTGGGGTATGTATCCGTTGCTTTTGCCTTTGGCATTTCTGCCACAGGACAAGGCCTTACCGTCTGGCAGGTCGTTCTGATTTCTATGACCAATGTGACCTCCGCCGGTCAGCTAGCGGGGGTTCCCCTGATCGCCGCCGGAGCGCCGCTGACGGAAATCGGGCTTACCCAGCTGATTATCAACCTGCGGTATGCCCTGATGTCCGTTTCCCTCTCCCAGAAGCTGGATATGGACGTGAGGCTGGGAGACCGGTTCGTCATTTCCTTTGTGAATACGGACGAGGTATTTGCAGTGGCCAGCGGCAAAGCCGGCCAGGTGGGCCGTGCCTATCTGTATGGTCTGATTCTGCCCCCCTATTTCGGATGGGCAGCCGGCACCTTCGTAGGCGCCGTGGCAGGCAATATACTGCCGGCGTTTCTCATCAGCGCCCTGGGCATTGCCATCTACGGCATGTTCATTGCCATTATCCTGCCCCCCTCCCGGACAAGCGGCGCCGTACTGGGCGCTGTTCTCACTGCGGCAGGGCTGAGCTGTCTGATTTATTATACGCCTCTTTCTATTTCCAGCGGTTTTTCCATCATTATCTGCACGGTGGTCACCAGCGCACTCCTTGCCCTGATAAAGCCCCTGCCGGAGGAGGAACGCACCCATGGCTGATACTCCCCGTTTTCTGCTCTGCCTGCTGGTGATGGCGGGCGTCACCTATCTGATCCGCATGCTGCCCCTGGTATGCTTCCGGAAGCCCATCCGAAGCCGGTTCGCCCGTTCCTTTCTCCACTATGTGCCCTATGCGGCACTGAGCGCCATGACCTTTCCGGCCATCTTCTACGCCACCTCCAGTCCCCTGTCCGCCGCTGCCGGGCTGCTGACCGCACTGCTGCTGGCATACCGCTCCTGCAGTCTGATTTCCGTTGCCGCCGGAGCATGCGGCACCGTACTGCTGTGCGAATGGGCGATGCGCCTGCTGGCATAATTCTCACAAAAAACTCGTTCTCCAGAACCGGAGAACGAGTTTTTTCATAGCACCGCCGTTCGGCAACAGGGGCACAGCAGGCGAATCAGTTTTCATGGAACAGATACGGGAGCCCGTCGTAAATGTAATCCACAATATATCCGTCCCAGTAATGGGTGCCTCCCTCACAGGTCAGGAAGTAGAAATTTCCCTTTGAAAAGTCAGAAGTATAGGTGAATACATCCGTCATGGTCTTCATGACCTCAATCTGATCCCGCATTGCCGCGTAGGCAATGTCCTTTGTACCGGTCGCACACATCAGGAAGTATTCATCCCTGGAATAGCCCGACTGTCTGGCCGCATCTGCTACCACCGTCGCTTTTTCCTGGGCAGTGTTGCCCGCCCAGCAGTCACCGGAAAGGGGCATAATGTACTGGAAGTAATCCAGGCTGTTGAGGAACACATACCAGGCGGTCAGTGCCCCCAGAGAAAAGCCGCTGAACGCTCTGTGACTCCGGCTGGCCTTCAGATCCGCCGCTGAGGTGGAAACCGCATATGTGCTGTATTTGCCCTCTACAGCCGGGAGCAGATCTTTCTCCAGTTCGTTCCAGAAGTTTTTGGAGTTGGTTGTCATATCTGAGCCGGCAGCATTATTGAAGGTGGGCGTCACCACAATCATCGGTTCTATATCCCCGTTCATGATCATATGATCCAGGTATTTCTTCATCACGCTGCTTTCCAGGAAAATGGAGCTTTCGTTGCCGCCTCCGCCGTGCATCATATACATAATATCATACTGTTTGCTGCTGTCATAGCCATAGGGCAGATAGACATATGCGCTTTTGGTCAGATTGCTGCTATAAACAGTGGTCTGGTAGGAGAGCCTCTCAACCGTTCCCTGCTGGGGGCAATCCTGCCGGTAGGAAGCAGGCGCAGCTTTATACTGCAATGCATCGCTGTAGGGAAAGCTGTCCGTATTTTCAGGTGTCTCCGGCTCAGCATTCTGCTTGGGCAGGGACTTTTCCGGGGCATTCCGGTGAAACTGCTTTCTTTTTTCGATCAGGAAATCCTGCAGCTGCCGCAGATCAACCGCCTCAACGCCCTCGTTTTCATCCACATCAGCCGCACGGAATGCCTGGGGCTCCGCAAAGCCCCCTGCCAGAGCGCGGCGGGCAAGAACCAGATCCAGAGCATCCACCCTGCCATCCATATTCAGGTCGCCCTTGATGAGGTTTTCCCGGGGCACCGCAAATACAATATAATTGGCAGATTCCATTTCACCGCCATTGGTTCCCAGTACCACCTGTTCTCCGGCCAGGGCATCCAGCGTAAACAGCTCCAGCTTCACACCATTGGATGTGCTGACGGCCACACCGCTCCTGGTCCATGCCTTCAGCCAGTCCAGCTTTTCGTTTACTCTTGCGTCCACCGCCGCATACACCGTAATATCTCCG
>JALELB010000060.1 GCA_022768805.1 Ruminococcus sp. | reverse complement strand
AATGATACGCTGATTTATCAGACACCTAGCGGCTATCATGATGCGATGACCAAAAACGGAACCACGCACATCTGGCATTATGTGAACGGCGGCGACCACGGCGGAAAGACCATCCGTCCCCACATGTACAACTTTGTACGTACTGTCTTCAAGGCAACCAATTAAAGCCTCCCCCTGAGCTTCGGCTCTTACCCATAAGCAGGAAAACGGTGCCGCCCGCAAGGGCAGCACCGTTTTCTTTTGTTTGTATTCAGACGTCCGGGTTCAGTTGGTATGTTGGAATAGAAAAAGGCTGCACCATAACGGTGCAGCCTTTACCACGAAGGAAATCATTGCGTATATAATATGTTATATCTCAGGATGATTTGGGCTGGTTCATGGACTGAAACGCAGCCTGCATTGCTTTTTCAGCCTCCAGTGCAGCAGCATCAGCTGCAGAATCCGCCTGTTGTTCAGCCTCTTGCTGGGAATTAGCCTCCGCAGATGCGGTTTTCGGTTCGGATGCCGGCTCTGGTGCAGCAGTTGCTTCTGGTGCAGCCGCAGGAGATGCCTGGGTTGTGGGCTGGACAGGCTCCGGTTTTGCGTCAGCTGCCTGGAGAGGAGGAGGCGCCGGTTTGCCGGCAGGCTGCTTCTCTTCCTCCTCAGCTACGTCGTCATCGTGGAATTCATCATCCTCATCCAGGAAACCAACCCGGTTCAGCTGCTTCACCGGAATGCGCTTGAGGGGCGAATACACAAACTTGGGACAGGAAAAAGTTGCATCAACCAGCCCTCGCTTGTCGCACAGCACTTTGTTGCCGTCCTTGGCACGCTTGCCGAAATCACAGTATTCACAGTGCGGCGGAATATCCTTTCCAAAATACTTTCCGCCTCTTTGAAAAATATCAAACAGACCCATTTTGATCACCTCGTATATAAACTGATTCGTCCGTTTACTCTAGCTTTCATTATAGCATGCTTTCGTGGAATTGTCCAGCTTTTTTTGCGAAAGAATCATAATCGTCATCAAAACCAGCAGAATCGGCAGGAGCGGCGTAGAGCTGCGGGTCATGCGGAAAGCTCCTGCAAAGGCAGAAACCGCTGTATGCCGCATCCAGAATGGAGCACCCAGCCGGCATAGTATGGCAGAAAGTACGGCGGCGCCCAGGCGGATGCCCAGGAACTGTCCCTTGTTCAGCCAGCTGCCTCCTGCCGCCAGCAGCTGCATGAATACGCAGATTCCCCCAAAGCTCAGCAGTCCACTGACCAGTGGCAGAAGCTGCAGCTGCATGGGGGGCATTCCGGTGATGCAGGATATTTCCAGCATACTCAGCATGCCTGTTTTCGCAGCAGGGGACATGTCTGCCGGCAGCAGACCGGGCAGGGGCACCAGAAGCACCCGGAACAGGAGAATCATGCCGCACATGCTGCACAGGCTGACTGCGGCAGCACGGGTGGCATTCACCAGGGCAAGGCTCAGGGGCATGCGCACTGCTGCCGGGGCAGAGTGGCAGTCCGGCTTATCCTGCCGCAGAAGGAGAGCGAGTATCAGGTTTCCAAGGATCCCCGAAACCAGCAGCAGACTCCCCGCCGGGGTGCGCGGATACAGGCAGGTGCCTACCAGGGACAGCACGAAGGCGGGGCCGCTGCCGAAGCATATTCCGGCCAGACGGGCTGCCCGCCGGGGCGGAATTTCTCCCTGTCGGACAAGCTCGGAAAGCATCTGTACCCCCACCGGATATCCGGCCAGCTGACTGCACAGGAAAATGGAGAATTCCCCCTCTGTCATATGCAGCACATGCCGGGCAAAGGGACGGAAAAGACCGCCGAGCCGCTGGTGCAGCCCAGTGCGCAGCAGTACGCCGGTGAGAATGAGAAACCCATACAGGGAGGGGATGATCTGGTTCAGGCATAGCTGTATGCCCTCCCGCACTGCATCGGCTGTCTGCTCCGGATACCGCAGCAGCCCCCATGCGCCCAGGTACAGCACTGCCGGCAGGCAGAACCGCACCAAACCATGTGCTTTCATCGGCAAAACGCTCCTTTCCGGTATACGCCGCATCTGCTACAGATTATGGCGCTGTCCGCATGTTTATGTCCCGCAGGGCATATACTTACCTGAGGTGATGGACATGGGCAAACGAGGGCTGGAACGGGCGATGGACTTTTGCAGTCTGAGCACCACTCTGCATATTGTGGAAAACCGGGATGTGCTGGTGGAGAACTGCCGCCGGATTCTGGAACTGAACGATGTGCTGGTGCGGCTGCGCACGGGCAGGCTGTCCATACAGATCTGGGGACAGGGGCTGACGGTAACGGATCTGAATGCAGGGGGCGTCCGGGTCAGCGGTGAAATCCGGAACGTGGAACTGACCCCGGTGGGAGGCTGATATGCTGGGGGCAACAGTATGCATCCGGGCGGAGGGCGTACAGCTGGCAGGCTTTATGCAGGCACTCCGGGAAGCGGGTATTATCTGTGCGGGACAGCATTGCCGGCAGGGCGCTTTTCATGCTACAATTCCTGCAGGCAGCCTGAAAAAAGTCCGGCGCCTTGCGGAGCAGTCCGGCATTACACTGACGGTGACAAGCCGGCGGGGTCTGCGGTTTACCTTGTACAGAGTCAGATTCCGGTACGGGGCGGCACTGGGGATGCTTGGCGTTCTGCTGGTGTTCTTCTGTGTATCCAACCTGATCGTCAAGATAGAGGTGACCGGGAACTGCACAGTACCGGAGGCCCAGATCCGACGGGTGCTGGAGGAGATCGGCATTACTAACGGCGCCTGGATTCCGGGGATTGATTTCCGCATGTGCGAAACCCGGCTCCGGCTTGCTGTTCCGGAGCTCCGGTGGGCAGGAATCCGCCACACCGGCGGCAGGGTGGTGGTGGATGTGGCGGAGGCAACGCCTCAGCCCCGGATGCTGCACGACCGGGTGCCCTGTAATTATGTTGCCACCCGGGATGCCTGCATCCAGAAAATCATGCCGGCCTGCGGCATGGTGCTGTGCCAGGTGGGAGACGGCGTCCGGGCAGGGGATGTACTCATCAGCGGCGTACTGGAGGAGGATACAGGGGTAGTCAGCTATTACCATGCATCCGGCACCGTTACCGGGGTATACCAGGAGGATGTGACCTTTGCCCAGCCCATGGTTGAGGAGCTCCGGATTTCGGAGGAGCCGGAGCGCCGCCGGATGCTGTCCCTGTTCGGTCAGCGGATTCCCCTGTATTTCGGCAATGTGCAGCTGCCCATGTATGACTATGGGGAAAGCGAAACCCGGTTTTCCCTCTTTGACAGGGAAATCCCCATCGGCATCATCCACTGTACCTACACCCCCTACAGTTACCGGATCTGTGCCTATGACCGGCAGGAGGCGGAGCAGCTGCTGGAGCAGAAATGCCTGCAATATGAGCAGAATTTTCACAGTCAGGATCAGATTCAGGACAGAACCCTGGAGTTCCGACAGGAGGATTCGGTGATTTATTGTGATGTTCGCTATGTAATCAGCGGTGAAATCGGAACAATCCGTGAAATTTTCATAAAATAATGGATTGCTCCTTTAAAATTTCTGAATAATATGATATAATGTAATAAGATGCGTGAACTGCGTCCCCGGACAGCTGTGGGACGTGTGAAAGGAGAGAGGGACGCTTCTGGCGTTGCGAAAAACATATGGCTGAAAAAATCATCCAAGTGGACACAATGGATCAGATTCTGACAATTTTCGGGGATTTCGACAAGACCAGTCATGCCATCGAGCAGAAATACCATGTCACGCTGCTGAACCGGGGCACGGTAATCAAGGTTGCCGGGGAGGAGCCGGATGTGCAGGCAGCGGCACAGGCCATCGAAGCCATGCTGCGGCTGACCCCCCAGGGAGAAAATGTGGGGGAGCAGACCATCCGCTATGTGACCAATATGGTGGCGGAGGGTGCTGTGCAGGATCTGAAGGAGCTGGCGGCGGATGCGGTGGCGGTCACCATTTCCGGCAAGCCCGTCCGGGCAAGGACGGTGGGACAGAAAAAATATGTGGAAGCCATTACGGACAACACGATTGTACTGGGCATCGGCCCGGCAGGTACCGGCAAGACCTATCTTGCGGTGGCCATGGCGGTGAAGGCGTTCCGTGCCCACCAGGTCAGCCGCATCGTGCTGACCCGGCCGGCGGTGGAGGCCGGCGAAAAGCTGGGCTTTCTGCCCGGGGACATGCAGGACAAGGTGGACCCTTATCTGCGGCCCCTGTATGATGCATTGTATGAAATGCTGGGTCCTGAAAATGTACAGCGGAATATGGAAAAGGGGACTATCGAGGTTGCGCCCCTTGCCTATATGCGGGGACGTACGCTGGACGAGGCATTCATTATTCTGGACGAGGCTCAGAATACCACGCCGGAGCAGATCAAGATGTTCCTGACCCGGCTGGGCAATTCCAGCAAAATGGTGATTACGGGGGATATTACCCAGATCGATCTGCCGGACGCAAGACGCTCCGGGTTGGTGGAGGCCATGAAGGTGCTACGGAATGTGGAAGATATTGCCATTCACCAGTTCCAGGAACGGGATGTGGTTCGGCACAAGCTGGTGCAGGATATTATCGCTGCCTACGATAAATATCAGAATGAAAGGAGAAAGGGCAAAAATGGCTAAGCTCAAGGTATATGTAAAAAACAATCAATCGGATGTGAAGGTGCCGGTGGGGATTCGTCTGCTGATCCGCCGCTGCTGCCAGGCAGTGCTCTCCACAGAGCATTTTGACCAGGACGCTGAGGTCAGCGTTTCCTTTGTCAGCAATCAGGAGATCCGCAATCTCAACAGGATTTACCGGAACAAGGACAGTGTGACGGATGTGCTGTCCTTCCCTCTGCTGTCCGACGGCAAGGCGGACGTAAACCAGGAAACCGGCTATGTGCTGCTGGGGGATGTGGTGATTTCTCTGGAAACCGCCGTTAAGCAGGCCCACAACTTCGGCCATTCCCTGGAGCGTGAGGTGGGCTTTCTGACTGTGCATTCCATGCTGCATCTGCTGGGCTACGATCATGAAACCAGTCCTCTGGATGAGCGGAAGATGCGGGAAAAGGAAGAAGCTGTGCTGGAAAAGCTGGGTATCGCCCGGGACATCAGCTTTGTGACGGAGGATTGAAATACCCTATGCCGAAAAGTGCATTTGTAACCATTGCAGGCCGGACCAATGCGGGAAAATCCTCCCTGCTCAATGCCCTGGTGGGGGAAAAGATCGCCTCTGTTAGCAGCAAGCCCCAGACCACCCGCACCCGGATTACCGGCATCAAAACCATCAGGGATACCCAGCTGGTGTTTATGGACACGCCGGGTCTGCACAAGCCGAAAAACAAGCTCAGCCAGCATATGCTCAATGCGGTGACTGAATCCGTGGTGGACATTGACCTGCTGCTGTTTATGATGGACTGCACCCGGCAGATGACTCCCCAGGAGGAGACTATGCTGCTGGACTGCAAGCGCCGGAAGCGGGCTGTGATTGTCATTCTCAACAAGATCGATCTGCTGGAGGACAAGACCCCTCTGGCAGGAATGATGGCACGGATCCAGAATCAGTTTGACCCGGACAGCATCATTCCCATCAGCGTCACGGAACGGGACGGTGTGGAGCTGGTGGAGCAGGAGGTGCTGTCCCATGCCAAGGAAAGCCCCCACTTTTTCCCGGATGATATGCTGACGGATCAGCCGGAGCGGGTCATTGCGGCGGAAATGGTGCGGGAGCAGCTGCTGCGTATGCTGGATGATGAGGTGCCCCACGGCATTGCCGTCATGACCGAATCCATGACGGAGCGGGAGGATCAGGATATTCTGGATCTTTCTGTTGTGATTTACTGTGAGCGGGAAAGCCACAAGGGCATTATCATCGGGAAAAAAGGCGCCATGCTCAAGCGTGTGGCATCCGCCGCCCGGGAGAATCTGGAGGACTTCTTCCGTATCCGGGTCAATCTGCAATGCTGGGTCAAGGTCAAAGAGGACTGGCGAAACCGGGAGGGACTGATCCGTTCCTTCGGGCTGATGGAGGATTGAGAAACTGGCATGTATTTCAACCCATAATTGCAGGGCATCCGGATACACTGTTACCGAGAGGAAGTGATCCGTATGGACGATTGGGAGATTTTTGCCAGAAGCGGCAGCGTAGAGGATTATCTGCGGTATCGGGGACTGCGTGCAGTCCGGAGCCGCCCGGCGGGGAGTGACAAGAAGCATGCTGACCACAGTGACGGGCATCGTCATCCGGGAACGGAGCGTGGGGGAACAGGACAAGTTTATTGATCTGTTGACGGCGGAGCACGGGGTGCTGGAGGTTTCCGTCCGGGGGGCAAAAAAAATCACCAGCCGGCATGGAGCAGCATCCCAGCTTTACGCCTATGGACAGTACTGCCTGGATAGCCGACGGGATCGGTATTACCTCAACAGTGCCCAGGTAAACCGGATCTTCTATGATCTGCGGCAGGATCTTACCCGGCTGAGCCTGGCCAACTATTTTTCAGAGCTGATCGGCTTTGCGGTGGGTGCGGAGCATGCAAAATCCGACATTCTGCGTTTGCTGCTGAACACTCTCCATTACCTGGAGGAGGGCAGCCGGCCGGTGCCCCTGCTGAAGGCGCTGTTTGAGCTCCGGTTTCTGACGGAGCTGGGCATGATGCCGGACATCGTATGCTGCGATGTGTGCGGCGAGTATGCCCCCAGTCAGCTGATTTTCCGCTTACAGGCGGGCAATTTTGTCTGTTCCCCCTGTGCCGGAGAGCTTGCGCCGGATCGGGAGCAGATGCCGGTGAGCGGTTCCGTTTTACAGGCTGTCCGGCACATTGTGCTGTCGGATTTTGACCGGCTGTTTCACTTCCGCCTTTCGGACCCGGCCCAGTCCGCTCTGTCCATTCTGGCGGAGCGTTATACGATATTGCATCTGGAACGGCAGTTCCGGACGCTGGACTTTTACAAATCTCTGGAGAATTTACCATGAATCATTACTTTCAGACCCTGGAGCTACATAAGGTTCTGGAGCGGCTTGCGGAGGAAACCTCCAATGCCTGCACCAGGCAGATGGCTCTGGAAATCGAACCAAGCTCCGACCCTGCAACGGTGCAGCAGCTGCTGCGCATGACCGAGGATGCATTGCAGCTGTCCATCCAGTACGGCACGCCTCCCTTCTATCAGATGGAGGATGTGTGCTCCGCATTGCTCCGGGCAAAGTCCGGTTCCCGGATTTCTCTGCGGGATCTGCTGAACGTTGCAAAGCTCCTCAACCAGATCCAGAGCCTGGACGACTGGTACTGTCACTGTGAGAACAGCGAAACCTCTCTGTCCTATCTGTTTTCCCGGCTGGCACCCAATCCGGCCCTGCGGGACAAGCTGGAGCGCTCCATTCTGTCGGAGGAGGAAATTGCCGACGGGGCAAGCGCCGCTCTGGCATCCATCCGCCGGAAGATCGCCCAGTCCGGACAGCGGCTCCGGGAAACCCTGGATAAAATGATCCGTTCCGCATCCATGCAGAAGTACCTGCAGGAATCCATCGTCACCCTCCGGGACGGCAGATATGTGCTGCCGGTGAAGGCGGAGCATCGGGGAGACGTACAGGGCCTTATCCACGATACCTCTGCCACCGGACAGACCTATTTTATTGAACCCATCGCCATTGTGGAGGCCAATAACGACATCCGCCTGCTGGAAAGCCAGGAGCAGGAGGAGATCGAGCGGATTATTACCAATCTGTGCGCAGAATGCGGCGCCTATGCGGATGTGCTGATTGAAAACTATCATGTTTGCGCAGAGCTGAATCTGTACTTTGCCAAGGCAAATCTGGGCGCAAAAATGAAAGCCACCGTGCCGCAGCTGACGGATGACGGGTCGGTGATTCTCAGAAAAGCCCGGCATCCCCTGCTGGATCCGGCCAAGGTGGTGCCCATTGACGTCACCCTGGGCAGGGAGTATCAGGCGCTGATTATCACCGGCCCCAACACCGGCGGCAAGACGGTTGCCCTGAAAACCGTGGGGCTGCTGTGTGCCATGGTGATGTGCGGTCTGTTGATTCCCGCAGGAGACGGCAGCAGTGTATCCGTCTTTTCGCATATTCTGGTGGATATCGGAGACGCCCAGAGCATTGAGCAGAATCTGTCCACCTTCTCAGCCCACACCAATCATGTGATTGAAATCCTGAAAACCGCCGATGCCCAGAGTCTGGTGCTGCTGGATGAGCTGGGCTCCGGCACGGACCCGGTGGAGGGCGCTGCTCTTGCAGTCTCCGTGATTGAGCAGCTCAAGCGGCAGGGCGCAAAGCTGATGACTACAACCCATTATCAGGAGCTGAAGCTGTACGCCATTGAAACCCCGGACGTGGAGAATGCTTCCTGTGAATTTGACCTGGAAACCCTGCAGCCCACCTACCGGCTGCTGATCGGCTCACCAGGCAAGTCCAACGCCTTTGCCATTTCTGAGCAGCTGGGCATGCCGCCCCAGATTATTGCCCATGCAAAAAGCCTGGTGAGCACGGAGCAGACCCGATTTGAAGCGGTCATCGAAAAGCTGGAGGCTGCCCGTGCGGAGTTGGATGCCCAGAACCAGGTGTTGCGGCAGGCACGGCTGGATGCCCAGGCACACGAGCAGGCATTGCAGGCGCAGCTGAAACAGCTGGAGCAGGAAAAGGAGGCAGCCCTGGAGCAGGCTCGCCAGTCTGCCATGCAGATTATCGAGAATACCAAGATTGAGTCCAACCGGCTGATTGACGAACTGGAGCAGCTGCGGCATGAAAAGGACCGGGCGGATTTTTCCGACCGGGTGTCCCAGCTGAAATCCCGCACGAAAACCAGCTTTGCCCGGATGCACGATGCGGCAAATCCTGTGCAGCAGCGCCGGCAGGAGCAGTACAAGCTGCCCCGACCCTTGAAAAAGGGGGATACGGTGTATGTGACGGATATCGACAAGCAGGGGACCGTGCTGGCAGAGCCGGACGGTTCCGGCATGGTTTTTGTGCAGATCGGCATTATGAAAACCAAGGTGAAGCTGGAGAATCTACGGCTGCAGCAGGCGGCTAAGGTAATGCTCAACGGGAAAAAACGTCAGCCTGCCAGAAAATCCGTCAGCAGCAAGGTTACCCGCAGCGCGGCGATGGAACTGGATATCCGGGGCTGTGCAGCGGACGAGGGCGTGTACCAGATGGAAGCTTTTCTGGACAGTGCGCTGGTTTCCGGCATTTCCCTGGTGACCATCATTCACGGAAAGGGCACCGGTGTGCTGCGGGCGGCGGTGCATCGCCGGCTGAAGGAACTGAAATATGTCAAGAGTTTTCGCCTTGGCGTATTCGGAGAAGGAGAAGACGGTGTGACTATTGTGGAGCTGAAGTAATCTGCTGTTTTGATGATGCATATGGATCGGCATTTGTCCCTTAGAAAAATTCTGAAAAAAACCAGAAAAGTGCTTGACAAATGCCGAACATTCTGATATAATATTAAAGCAGTCGATTGACGGCGGCCTAAATAGATTCGTTGCGAGTGTGCTGGAACTGGCAGACAGGCACGTTTGAGGGGCGTGTGTTTCGACGTACGGGTTCAAGTCCCGTCACTCGCACCACTATTTCACCAATTGAATAGATGGAAAGATGGCTGAGCTGGTCTAAGGCGCACGACTGGAAATCGTGTGTACGTTAATAGCGTACCGAGGGTTCGAATCCCTCTCTTTCCGCCATCTATATGTGACGAAATAGATCACATAGCGAAAAACCACGCATTTGCGTGGTTTTTCTGCGTTTAGAGGTCTAAAATTCTATTCACAAAACCGTGGATTACCTAAGGGTGTTTGAGAGACTTGAACGGGCGTTTTTTTATTCCCAAGAGAGATGTATATGGAAGACAACACTGCCCACTGCATTCTCTTCCTCGATGCAAACGGCATCGACGGAATCCTTGTGGAAGCCGAGGGGGCTGACTACGCTCGGAAGTCACAGTTCATTCCGAATGCAAGAGCAATCATCGAGGCGAATGACATTACTGCCGGAGAACGTCAGCTCCACGCTGAGCTGAAAGCTATGGCAGATCGCATTGCAGAACTTTCTCACACCGGACAGCAGAAATTCAATTTTGATGATATGCTCGGTGATGGTGATATGAAAGCTATGATGATTCAGGCTGTGGCTGAAATGCTCGACAGGCGTGAGGATCTCGTAGAGGTTCGTGACCATTACCTCGGAATGGCAGGTCAGTCCGACTTCACTGTAACTGCAAAGCCTACACAGGAGATGAAGCGCTATTGTCCCCTTGAGATTCAGGCTGAACCACAAATCTATGAAACGGATTGGGATGCACCATATGAAGATGACCTTGAACTGATCCCGTCAAGCTGTGCTTGCGGCTGCGAGGATGAAATCAATGCAGCTATCAAAAAGTACTCTGAACCGGAGGAAGAATATCGTGGACTGATGATTTATTACAATGAGGATTCTCCAGTCAATGAAAAAGTAGTTTCTGCTTTCCCGTCAGTAGAGGTCAGAAACGGAGAGCTTGCGGGAGTCCTCACCTGCCGATTGACTGAACCGCTTACCGACAGCGAAATGGTTGAATTGAAACGCTGGTGGGAAGGTCAGGCAGCAGACGGGTTTGGGGAATCGATCGAGCAGAAAGAAATCAAAACCGATGCATTCGGTACGATTTATGTCAGATTCTGGAACTCCTCCGACAACTGGCAGATTGAAGCAGAGATGACAGATACGACGGATACCGCCGATATTGAGAAAGAAGAAAGCCTTGATATGGACGGTATTTCTATGTAAAGTCAATAATTGAGGTTACAGGTTTCTTTGAAATCTGTAACCTCATATCTATTGAAAAATGCGGTGGGATGTGGTATAATATAGGAGGCTGGACAGACTGATAAATCGGATTTTAACACATAAGGGTGATATCATGGTCAGAAGAGTTATTCTCAATGGAACTACTGATGATAAAATTATAACTTGCCTGAAAGCAGCAGGATGGTATAACGGACGCTGCGTTGATTTAACGGAGGTAAAAGCTTTTTATTCATCATTTGGAATTTCAATTCCAGAATACGCTGAGAATTTCTTGAAAGAATACTACGGGATCTTGGATAACTGGTATTTCAATGAGGCAGAAGATACATTACTCAAAAGAGCACCTGACATTGAATTCTATCTGTATCCAACTCATGACGAAAGCGTTGATGAAGAACGATTTGAACAGGATTTCGCAGAAATGTTTGACAGCTATCTTGAAAGAATTCAGTTAGTTTCTGGAGAATCTGCGTTCCTTGTTGGCAATATCGGTTACTACTATCCTGCAATGGTGTTTATTGCACAGTCCGGCAAAATATATACCGCACATAATTATGATGATTTGATCCATTGTTATGAGTCGGTGTCCGAAATGCTTAAATATGATTTTACTCATTCCGATGAATGGATTTCTGTAAGTATGAATAGCTTTTTATCTAAAGCACGATACATATGTTATAAAACGTAGATTAAATTCTGATTTACAAAACTGAATACTATTGCATAGCCGTCTGTGACTAACACTCACAGGCGGCTTTTCTTATACCCAAAACAAGAAAGGAGTGGTCAGATGATCCGAGTATTCGACGCTTTTTCGGGCATCGGAGGGTTCCGCAAGATTATTCGCTGCACAGCTCTACAAACAGGCAGGCCATGAGGTACGGACAATAATTTTCCGGTATGTGTTTGGCTATTACAACACGATTCGAGTCACAAGTTTTAATCCTGAGGGCCTGCCGCCGGTGGCTTACAGGGAGATGTATTTGTCGATGGGAATTGCGGCTTGATGGTTGC
>JALELB010000050.1 GCA_022768805.1 Ruminococcus sp. | reverse complement strand
GTATTCACTTGATAATAATCTGTTCTTCACCAAAGCATATATGAGTATCTTCCCCAGTCCTGAAATAGCTGTCTGGATAGCATATGAATGTCTTTCACTTATTCTGAAACAGGCTGAAAAAGGAGTTACGGATGACATGCAGATTTTCACGTATAACCGTCGGAAATTTTGGGTAAAGGCGGAAGATAAGCATATCGTTTTTTTAATGCGCTGCAGTGACAGGGTGATAATTGCCTGCCCTGCGCAGCTGGTCAATGCCATTGCCCCGATCATGACGGAAAACGGCGGAAGAGTCTGGAAACAGACCATCTTTTATCCTTATCTGCATGCACTGCGCTACGGCAGAGGTGTGGCATTAAATGTGCAGACCATATGTGATTTCTACTCTGCAGGGAAATATGAACATATTCCGTTCATTGAAGCCATTGCCGTACATGACCAAGCCGAACATACAGTGACCGTATTTGCGGTCAACCGTTCACTGACAGAATCCAGCACCATGACAGTGGAGCTGGAACATGCAGAGTTTCTGGAGCATATCGTTCTGACAGGTGAGGACGTCAAAGCTGTCAATACAGCGGATGAGGAACGGATCCGTTCGGTGTCGGTGCATGATGATGGGATGATCTCTGTGCTTTCTCCAAAGTCCTGGAATGTGATCCGGTACAGCATACAACAACAGTGAGGAGAAATTCTGATGAAAGTTCTTGGAGTAGGACATTATGCAAGTCCCACTGATTTTTAAGAGGCATTTCGGTATACTCATTTTTGATTGGGCAGTTTCCTGCTCCACCGGCGTATGTTTTCCCGGATAGCATAATATTGATATAAAAACAGCACGATTCTTCCTTGACGTAGGCTAAATCACAGGGTACAATTAAAGAATAATGAACAAAATATGACCATTTATGTGCGATGTTTTGTGCTGAATGATCTATCCAAAATGAAATAGGGGGAATCCGTATGCATAACAAAAAAATCAGTGCCGTATGTGTTGCGGCCATGCTTCTGGGCAGTACGGGGCTTCTGCCGGGACAGGCCGCTCTGGCTGCGGATCCGGCCGGCTATCTGTTCCACAGCACCTTTGAAACAGGTACGGACAGCTGGACAGGCAGAGGCGCTGCCAAGGTTGAAACAGCATCCACCGGCGTTTATGCCGGCAGCGGTGCGCTGTATGTTTCCGGCAGAACCGCCGCATGGAACGGTGCCACGCTGCCGCTGGGGGATGCCTTTACGCCGGGCATAGCCTACAGCTTTTCTGCCAACGTCAGGTACACTTCCGGCGGAAAAACGGATACCTTTTATATGAAACTGCAATATACCGACAGCAACGGTGATACCCAGTATGACGCCATCGCAGAGGAACAGGTGCCCAAGGGCGACTGGATCCAGCTGACCAATACCAGCTATCAGCTGCCTGCGGACGCCTCCAACATGCAGCTTTACATTGAAACTGCGGACAGCACAAACAGCTTTTATCTGGACGAGGCAGCCGGCGCTGCGGAGGGCACGGTGATTCCCGGCGCAGGGAAGGCGAGAACGGTGATCCAGGGGGATGTCAGCGGAGACGGTCTCCTGGACGGTATGGATATGCTGCTTGCCCGGAAGGGTATGATTGCCGGGGGCTTTACGGAAACCTATGCAGGCAAGGCGGCTGACGTGGATCAGAGCGGAAAATTTGAAATGAATGATATGGTGCTTTTGCAGCAGTATCTGCTGGGCAATATCAAGGAATTCCCCAAGGTAGAGGTTCCTGTGAACGAATGGGATGACTACCAGGAAACAGCTTCTCCCGAGATGCTTCAGTTCTATGAGGACTCCATCTATCAGATGGGCAATACCACCAGAATCCGGGAAAAGATCGCCAAGGCCCAGAGCGGCGAGCAGGTTAAGCTGGCTTATATCGGCGGTTCCATCACCGAGGGCGGCAGGACGGATACCTGCTATGTGTCACGTTCCGCTAAGTATTTTGCGGATACCTTCGGCACCGGCAGCAATGTTTCCTTCAACAATGCGGGCATGTCCGGCACCTCCTCCCTGGTGGGTCTGCTCCGGGCACAGAACGATATTCTCAACGATCAGCCGGACGTGATCTTTATTGAATTCTCTGTCAACGACCATCCGGGCGAAAGCTATGAAAAGAGCTTTGAGGGCCTGGTAAGACGGTGTCTGTCCCAGGAAAACGAACCGGCGGTGATTATCATCATCAACCGGTCCAAGGGCGGTTATTCCATGCAGGATCAGATGGCGGCGGTAGGACGGAACTACAACGTGCCGGTGATCAGCATGGATAATGCGCTGACCAATGCCTTCAATAAGGGCGTGCTGACTACGGATGATTACTTCACGGATGAGTACCACCCCCATGCAGAGGGCGCAAAGCTGATCTCCGACTGCATCGGCTACTTCTACCGGCAGGCACTGAAAACCGAAAATGCAACGGAGCCCTATGTGCTGCCGGATACCACGGTTTATGGCACGGAGTATACCACAGCGACCATCGTCCCCCTGGCGGAGCTGAACAATTTCAACAACGGCGCATTCCAGAAGGGCAACGGCTACGGTACACTGCCGTATGGGCTGACCTTTGCAAAGAACAGTGCCAATACCCCCATAACCTTCTCCACCCAGGGCAAGGGTATCTTTATTGTGTACAAGGCAAATTCCAGCGGTATGGGCACCATCAAGGTGAATGTCAACGGGAACCAGTCCTCTATCAGCGGTAACAAGCAGTATACCTGGGGCGGACCGGATGCAGATCTGGCTTATATCCAGAGCACTGCCGGAACACTCAATGTTTCCATTAGCATGGAGAATACCTCCTCTGATTTTACCATCTGGGGTATCGGCGTAATTCAGTAACACAGCTTATCGGCAGATCCTGTTTTCATTGCAGAAGCAGGATCTGTTTGTTTTTTTACTCTGATATCTTGCGGTTTGTCCGGAAATATGCTATACTAAACAAGACATGCGGTTTTCTGCTGACAGTGTGCCGGAAAACCGGCTGCATGACAGTCAGGTGCCACGCCCGGAGGGGATGTGCACCTGTATCATTAAGGAGGAATTGGAATGAGGGGTAAAGTTTGGAGAAAGGCAACGGCTGCTGTGCTTTCCCTGCTGATTGTTGCGGGAGCATTACCGTTTCAGCCTGCTTCTCAGCCGATGAAGCCGGTATCCCTGACGGCAAGCGCATTGGGTGAAGTGCGTCCGGTTATCTATGTGGATGAAAACGGAGAAACCCAGAATGCAAACGCTACTGTGCTGACGGGCAGCGAAACAACGCTCGCATCCGGCGTTTATGCAGTGACCGAGAGCATGGTCATTACTCATGATTTGCTTTTCAATGGAGATGCGGTTCTGATACTGGTGGATGACTGCACGTTGCAGATCAAGGCAGAGGATGGAGGGAGCCTCCCGATGGCAGGCATCGTTTCCAGTGGATCGCTCACCATTTGTTCGGAGAAGTTCGGCGGCGCCAGCGTGATTATTGCATCCCAAAGGGATGGCATTGCAGCTGATAGCAATCTGTTTATCCGGAATATGAACCTGGATGTATCCGGAAGCGAAAACGGACTGTATGCTCAGGGTAACATCACCCTACAGCAGGCTGATGTTACCGTATCCAGCTCGGTAACTGGAATTGATGCAGGAGGGAATATTTCTGTCAGCGGCGGTCGGATTGTAGTGGACGGTGCATCAGAGGGCCTCCATGCAGAAGGCAGCATTTCCTTGGATGGGGGACATGTGACAGCCTCCGGCAACAACTGCGGTATGTATGCTGGAGAGGACATCACCCTGGGCTATTCTGATGCGGATATGTCCCTCCGGGTCAGCAGCTATGATGCAGTCGGGAATGTGACGATCCTGGATAACTGCACGCTGACGGACGGCACCAACAACTATACCGGCATATTGACTGTTGCAGAGCGGATGACCATGGCGGATCAGACGCTGAGCCCTCTTGGCGCATACTCCATTGACATTGCGGACACCATCACCCATGGTTCGGTCACTGCAAGCAAGAGCTGCGCTTTTGCCGGAGAAGAGGTTACGATTACGATTGTGCCGGAAGACGATTGCCAGGTAATCAGCTTCCGGGTGAATGGCCTGGAATGTATGCAGTCTCTGACGCCGGAGAATAATGCATATACCTATAGGCTGATTATGCCGGAGGCGAATGTTTCCGTTGATGCGGAACTGGATGCTTTTTATTCAGTGACCCAAAAAAACGGAAACATTACCTTTACCGGCTTGTCCTACACCTACAGAGTGGGGGACACGGTGAAGTTTACGGCGACTCCCCATGCGGGCTACGAGTTTCGCGGGGTTTTGCTGGATGGCGTACTGCTTGAGCCGGATGCAAACGGGGTGTATTCGTTTGTGATGCCTGCACACAAGGTGGTGCTTTCTGGAGACATGACTGCCCAGACTTCCGGTACCTGCGGCGCTTCTGCGGAGGATCAGGTTAACTGGGCGCTTACGGACACGGACGGGGACGGAGCATACGACACACTGACCATCAGCGGCACAGGTGCCATGGCGGATTTCCCGAATCATTACAAGAATCTGCCCTGGGCGGCAGCAGGCAAAACCTCTGATGGTTATACCATCACCCGGGTTATCATCGAAGAGGGCGTTACCCATATCGGAAATAATGCCTTCAACAGCTTCAATCTCTATTCCGGCACCCAATGTGTGGACGGCTTGCGGGAAATTTCCATTCCTGCCAGTGTGGAGAGTATCGGAGATCTGGCCATTGCCAGCTGCATGAAACTGGAGACCATCACCATTGGGGAGGGCAGCCGCCTTACCGCTATTGGTGACCAGGTGCTTGGCAGTGCTACATCCCTGCAAGCCATCCAGGTTCCCGCAGACCGCTTCTTCCAGATCTGGAACATGGAGAACGGAACCGATTTCCAGCAGTACCTGCGGGCTGAGTATAGCGGTGAGCATTTCAGTTGGACGTTGCAGGGATCCCCAGAGGGTACTGCATCGCTGAACGTAACCCCTGATACCGGATATACAGTGAAAAGCGTTACCTTGAATGACGCAGCCATGGAGCGGGATACCAGCGGAGCGTTTACCTTTACGGTACCCAGCGACCGGATGGATCTGGCTGTAAATCTGGAAAAGCTGAAATATACAGTGACCTGGGAGAACGGGAACGGCACGGTGTTGGAAACCGATGGGGATGCTGAATATGGTACGCTGCCCACATACGATGGACAGCAGCCCACCAAGGCGGGACACCTGTTCCTGTACTGGTCTGCAGACGGGGAAACGCCCTATGATCTGACCATTCCCGTTACCGGGAATCTGACCCTGCAGGCTGTCTGGCTGGATGTCAGCAGTTGGATGACCTTTACCCAGGCTTCTGTGGTGACGGACAATCAGTATGACGGTGTCAATGACCGGGATTATGTGCGCTTTGATTTTGCTGTAAATATGGATCACAGCGAGTATACCGTGGTTCAGCATGGTATCCTGTATGGCATGAACGCCGCAGCATTCGGCAATGATCAGGCAGATGAAAACCTGCGCTTTACGGATGAAACTGCCGTAGAGCTGAACAGCAGAGTGCGGGAGTTTGCGGCACAGAATACGGACGCAGAGACTTCTGACTGGATTGAGGTCTATATCGGGGATAACCGGGACGGCGTGGTATATGCACGCGGATTTATCCTGGTGTCCGACGGCACGAACCAGTATCTTGTTTATACGGATGTGGTCAGCGGCAGCTACAACACCATTGCATCCGGAAATTAGGAGGAGAATGCAGCATGAAGGAAAAGGAAATCTATCAGACTCCGGAATTGGAGGTTATTCAGTTTGATACGGAGGATGTCATCACCACCTCCGGCGGGAGAGATGACGACGACCCGGATTGGTAGTCCGGCGGCAAAAGAGAACGGCGCAGAGAATGCTCTCTGCGTCGTTTTTTCTGTGTGGGGAAGGGGATTACTCGTATTCTACAACGTCCACCCACTTCAGCAGGAAATCCCGTTCCTCCGGCTTGCCCTTGACGGACTGGGAAGCGGCAACAATGGGCAGCCATTTCTGCACATACTGCTTGGCAGTGTTGCTGCGCAGGCAGTAGAGCCGCAGATACTGTTCCGCCAGCTTTTCCTCGCCCTTGAGCATAAACAGCAGGTAGGTCCGGGCAGCGTCCGCACTGGCGTTGCCCTGTGTAGCGTGGGCCCAGTCGATGATATAGGGCTTGCCCTCCGGGGTGATGATGATATTGCTGGGGTTGAAGTCTCCGTGGCATACCTTGTTGTGCTTGGGCATGCCCTCCAGCCGGGTATGGAGCTCATACCGGGTGGTGGCGTCCAGAGAGGTTTCGGCAATCTTCCGGTTCATCTTGTCCTTCAGCTTGGTAAGCAGGGGAGCACGCTGGGCGTGGATGTGGAGCTGGATGCCCACAAACTGCTCCAGCAGCTCACCGATCCGGTCCGGCTCTTCCTGCATGATCTGGCTCATGGTTTTGCCCTCGATAAAATCAGACACAATAGCCCACTTGCCGTCCAGCTTGGTGACCTCAATAATACGGGGAATGTCCAGCCCGGTTTCTTCCACCCGAGCCTGGTTCAGGGCTTCGTTCAGGACATCCGCCTTGGAATACTCCTCGTTGAAGACTTTGATGGCCTTGTCTCCGTCCCGGTATACGGTTTTGATGTTGCGTACTGCAACCACATGATTCAGATTCATACGTCCTGTCCTCCCTTATTTCCCATAATATGCGTTCAGATACATCTGCTTGATTTCGGACATCAGCGGATACCGGGGATTTGCACCGGTGCACTGGTCATCAAATGCCTGCTCCGTCATATCGTCCAGTGTTTCCAGGAACTTTGCCTCATCCACGCCGTAGTCCCGGATGGTCTTACGGATACCGATCTTGGTCTTGAGCTGATCCAGCTTGGCGATCAGCCCCTCCAGCTTTTCCGTATCGTTCTTTCCCGGAATATGCAGGAAGTCTGCAATTTCCGCATACCGAGCCAGGGTATGGGGATGATCGTACTGGGAGAAGGTGCCCATTTTGGTGGGAACCTCAGCCGCATTGAACCGGAGCACCTCGTCCAGCATCAGTGCATTGGCAATGCCGTGGGGCAGATGGTGGAATGCTCCAAGCTTATGAGCCATACTGTGGCATACCCCCAGGAATGCATTGGCAAAGGCCATGCCGGCCATGGTGGCTGCGTTGGCCATCTTCTCCCGGGCTGCCGGATCCTCTGCGCCGTTTTCATAGGCACGGGGCAGATAGTCAAAAATGGTCTGGATGGCCTTGAGCGCCAGTCCGTCCGTGTAATCCGTTGCCATAACGGAAGCATATGCCTCCAGGGCGTGGGACATGGCGTCGATGCCGGAAGCAGCAGTGAGTCCCTTGGGGGCGTTCATCATCATATCCGCATCCACAATCGCCATGTTGGGCATTAGCTCGTAATCCGCCAGCGGATACTTGGTGCCGCTGGTTTCGTCGGTGATAACCGCAAAGGGTGTTACCTCAGAGCCGGTGCCTGCAGAGGTGGGAACAGCAATGAAGGCTGCCTTTTCGCCCATTTTCGGGAAGGTGTAGATCCGCTTGCGGATGTCGGAGAACCGCATTGCCATATCCATGAAATCAGCGTCCGGATGCTCGTACAGCACCCACATAATCTTGGCAGCATCCATAGCAGAGCCGCCGCCTACTGCAATGATGCAATCGGGGCCAAAGGCGGTCATAGCCTTGGTGCCTTCCTTTGCGCATGCCAGAGTGGGATCCGGCGCCACATCAAAGAAGGTGGTGTGGCGGATGCCCATTTCGTCCAGCTTAGCGGTAATGGGCTTGGTATAGCCGTTCTGATACAGGAAGGAGTCGGTGACGATAAAGGCCTTTTTCTTGTCCATAACATGCCGCAACTCCTCCAGAGCCACCGGCAGACAGCCCTTTTTGATATATACCTTCTGGGGTGCTCTGAACCACAGCATGTTCTCTCTCCTCTCTGCAACGGTCTTGATGTTCAGCAGATGCTTGATGCCCACATTTTCAGAAACCGAGTTGCCGCCCCAGGAGCCGCAGCCCAGAGTCAGAGAGGGCGCCAGCTTGAAGTTGTACAGGTCCCCGATGCCGCCGTGGGAGGAGGGGGTATTGATGAGAATCCGGCAGGTTTTCATCCGCTCGCCGAATTCGCTGATCTTGTCCTGCCCGGTGACCGTATTCACATACAGGGAGGAGGTATGACCATAGCCGCCGTCTGCGATCAGATGCTCCGCCTTGTCCAGTGCGTCCTGGAAATCTGCTGCCTTGTACATAGCCAGAACAGGGGAGAGCTTTTCGTGGGCGAATTCCTCGCTGATATCCACGCTTTCCACTTCACCGATGAGGATCTTGGTTTCCTCCGGCACCTTGACTCCTGCCAGCTCTGCGATCCGGTATGCGGACTGGCCCACGATCCGGGCGTTCAGTGCGCCGTTGATGAGAATGGTCTTACGCACCTTGTCGGTTTCCTCCGGATTGAGGAAATAGCAGCCCCGCTTCTTAAATTCCTTTTTGACTGCGGCGTACACCTTCTGCAGTACGATAACGGACTGCTCGGATGCACAGATCATGCCGTTGTCAAAGGTTTTGGAGTGGATGATGGAATTGACTGCAAGCAAAATGTCAGCAGAGTCGTCAATAATGGCGGGGGTGTTGCCGGCGCCCACGCCGATGGCGGGCTTGCCGCTGGAATATGCAGCGTGTACCATGCCCGGACCGCCGGTTGCCAGGATGATGTCCGCTTCCTTCATGACCATATTGGTGAGCTCCAGACTGGGTACGTCAATCCAGCCGATGATGCCCTCCGGAGCCCCTGCCTTCACTGCGGCTTCCAGCACAACCTTTGCCGCTGCAATGGTGGACTGCTTTGCCCGGGGGTGGGGACTGATGATGATGCCGTTCCGGGTCTTCAGCGCAATCAGGGCCTTGAAAATGGCCGTGGATGTAGGGTTGGTGGTGGGAATGACTGCGGCAATCACACCGATGGGCTCGGCAATTTTTTTGATGCCGTATGCGGGATCCTCCTCTAGAACGCCGCAGGTTTTGGCATCCTTGTAGGCGTTGTAGATGTATTCCGCTGCATAGTGGTTCTTGATGACCTTGTCCTCCACAATGCCCATACCGGTTTCTTCCACTGCCTGCTTTGCCAGAGGAATCCGCTGCTTGCATGCAGCCAGGGAAGCGGCGCGGAAGATTTCATCAACCTGCTGCTGGGAGTAGGTAGCGAATTTCTCCTGGGCCGCCCGGATCTCTCTGAGCTTTTCTTCCAGCGCTTCCACGCTGTCAACGATACGGTTTTCGTTCATACTGTACACTCCTTTTCTGCGAAGGGGTATTGGAAACGGTGTGCCCGTTTCCGCTTATGGTTAGTATATCCCGCAAGTTTGTGAATATTTTAACACACAGAAGGGAACAAAAACGCAAAAGGAAAGCATATTCCAATTGCGGGATTGCGGTATGCACATATCCTTACCGCCTATCTATAGCTTATCATATTCCTTCCGAAAAAGCAATGGAAGAAACGTAAATTTTTTCGACTTTTTTCGTTGTGATTTGTGCGCTGTGCACATACTCCGGGGACCCGATTCGGATTGACAATCCGGGCGATTCGTGGTACACTTACAGATAGAACGGGGGTGCATCCGGCACCCCCAGACAAGGAGGAATTGACTATGGCAGATATGAGTAATTTTTTTGACAAGGTAAAGGAGGGAGCAGCCAGTGCTGCCGCTGCAACCGGCAAGGCAGTGAAGGGCGCTTCCAACAGTGCGAAGAAAATGGCGGAAACCGCAAAGCTCAAGCATGAAATCTCCGGGCTGGAGGATAAGACTGCCGGAGTATTCCGTGAGATCGGCGAGCTGTTCTATACCCGCTGTAACGGGGAAACCGCAGAGGAGGCCTATGCGGAATTGTTCGCTAAGGTTGCGGAAACCCGCAAGGAGATTGAAGCAAAGCAGCAGGAGCTGAGCCAGTTGGAAAACAGTGCAGCCTGTCCTGCCTGCGGCAAACGTGTCAAGTCCAGCGCCGCTTTCTGTTCCTACTGTGGTGCAAAGATCAAGCAGGGGGAGCCGGCGGCAGAGCCTGCTGCCGATACAGCTGAAAAGAGCCATTGTCCTGCATGCGGTGTGGAAACGGTTGCCGATGCTGTCTTCTGCCCGGCATGCGGCGCACGGATGACTCCGGCTGAGGACGTGGTTGAGGTTCCCAAGGAGGACGTTACGGTGGAACCTGCACAGCAGTAAGGATGCAGGAAAGCTGGAAACGCCGGGCATTCCGGATCGTACAGCAGCGGCAGCTTTGCAGCTGCATGAACGACACAAAGCGGAGAGAACTATGTCATGCAATGCGCTTTGACATGCCCTTTCCGCCGCCTTTTACGATGAAAACCCTTTTTGAGGAGTGTCAGTCGGAGCCCATGCAGGACGATTACTATCTGGGCGACTTGGAGGAGCCGTTTGGGTTTGGAACGGATCAGTTTGATGGCATTGCAATTGAGTGGATCCGGATTCATCCCAGACTTCTGGTGCACCGGGGACGGTTAATCTCCCCGCAGCTGCTGGACGCTTCTGAACAGCTGGAATGCTTGCTGCACAAGCATTCCATTCCATTTGCAAAGCAGGATATGGACTATCTGATTTATGGATATCGTTAATGTCCCCCTGTCTTTCCCGTGATTTTCCGGGAAGGGCAGGGGGTTGTTCTGTGTCGGATTTTGCCGTCCTGCATACACTGTAGTGTGCATGAGAGCACAGAAAGGAGTGTACAGCGATGCAGGAGTATGAACGCAGAGGGCTGTACGGGCACAATCATATGCCTGGAGGACGATTTCCGGAGGAAATGCCTCTTGCCATGGCATATGTGCCGATGCAGACATGGGAAGAACCATACGATATGGAGGAAGGATTCTGCCGGGGCACAATTTTCCCCGGACTGTATTTTCCGTTCCTTGCTGCAGGAGGGGAGGCAGACAATGGACGAAAGGGCTAAACTGCTGCGGCAGATACAGCAGTGTGATTTCACATTGTATGATCTGCAGCTGTATCTGGATACACATCCCACATGCCGCCGGGCTATGGAGCAGTATGAAAAGCATCTGCACCATCGCCGGCATCTGGAGGAAGAGTATGTAAGTCGGTTCGGGCCGCTTCGCCCGGAGCAGGCGGCAGGTTCAGAGCCATGGAGCTGGGTAGAGAATCCCTGGCCCTGGGAAGGAGGGCAGTGCTGATGTTTGCCTATGAGAAAAAGCTGCAGTATCCGGTCAATATCAAGCAGCCCAATCCCAAGCTGGCACGGGTGATCGTGACACAGCTTGGCGGCCCAGACGGAGAGCTTGGTGCTGCGCTCCGGTATCTGAGCCAGCGTTACGCCATGCCCTATGGGGAGGTCAGCGGTATTCTGACGGATATCGGAACCGAAGAACTGGGTCACGTATGATGTATATGATTTTTAAACTTTGAGGTCGTGACCGCAAGAATGTATTTATGCACACTTCAGATATCATTTTTTGGTACGCGCGGAAACAATACGGTCTCGAACTCATCCGGTGATCCATGCCACCGTGTCCCGTGAGACTTACTGTATTCCACTCGTTCCAGCACGCTTTTCAGTAGTTCGTTTTTTGCAGCTGGGTCAGCTAGTGTATCGTATGCACGAAGCACATGTTCCACTTGTGGTATAATATTATATATGCTGTCTTTACGGCGCTTTGCTGTTTCCAGTTCAAGACGTGCGTGCTCTACCTCTTTTTCGGTTTCTTGAATGCGCTGTGTTACAGATTGTGACCGCATCAAAAATGTGTTTGTATCGTACACGCCTTGCTCCAAAAGATCGTATGTTTTGTTCAGCTGTTCCATTAGTGTGGACAATGTTTCTTCCAGGGATTTCAGTGTATTTTCACGTATACTAAGCTGAACATCTGGTTTTGGTTCGTTTTCTGTGTTTTCCCACTTCAATCTATAGTCATGTAGCCAGTCACCCAATCCTTTTAACACACGTTCTTCAACAAGGTGTAAGTCGGAGCTTACATTATGACAACCAAATGTGTTACAAATCAATGCGTCAGGCCTGTTCCGTTTCCCATACGGTCTACGCACCATAGCTCGTCCACAGATGGCGCAGAACACAATACCGGACAGTGGATTCTGTATCTTTTTAGTAGGTACAACTGGAGCATTTGCTCCTGACCGCAAACGTTCTTGTGCTTGATAGAATAGATCATCGGACACAATGGCTGGGTGCATGCCTTCAACTAAAACATAATCACCCTGTTTCGCTAACGGGCGGTGCTGCATGATTTCACCGTTTTCCGTATGTTTGATTTGCTTGCGATAATTCCAGCGTATTTTCCCGGTATAAATGGGGTTTATCAGAACGCCACGAACATTGTTTGTAGTCCAGTTCCCACCGTTTTGTGGATGAATGTGCATGTCGTTCAGCTTTCTAGCAATCAGTGTTGTACCTAGTTTACGGCACGTACCGTCCGATAGATGCTCTCCGTTTACATATAATTCGTAAATCAATCGAACAACATCAGCTTGCTCCTCGATAGGGTACAGGGTGAATCCACTCCCCCCGGTAACAGGGATTTTTTTATACCCATAAGGTGGGATACTCCCCACGTATTTACCTTCTTTTGCGGACGCCAGGCGACCACGTTGTAGTCTTCGGTTAATAGTCTTGTACTCCCGTCTTGACATGAATAATCCGAATTCAAAGTATTCCTCGTCAAATTCGTTGTTTGGGTCATATACCTTTGTTGGTGTTATAATTTTTGTGTTCGAGTACTTGAAAGCCTGCGCCATAATGCCTTGATCGATGGTGTCGCCACGTGCCAACCGTTCTACTTCCACAACAAGAACACCGTCCCATACACCACGCTCAACTTCCTGGAGAAGCTGTTGCATCTGTGGACGTGCTGCAATCGTTTCGCCGGACACCACCTCTCGGTAAATCTTTGAGATATTGTATCCGCTACGTTTTGCAACTTCCAGTAGTAGCTTTTCATGTCTAGCTAAAGTCTCACCCTCGCCACGTGCTTCCGCTTCAGCATCTGCACGAGACTTCCGTAGATAGATACAATAATTCTGCATATTTCCTCCTTTACACTTCCGCCCACCCTGTCAAAAGTGTGGGCGGTTGTTGCTTTATTTACACCAGGAATTTGAAAATGTCAATAGTTTTCAGCAATTATTTTTGCAAAATTCATAATATTATTTTGTTTTTCTGAAAATGGGAGCTGATTTTACAGAGCACTCATGAAATAAACCGCTTTACCCAAAATACGTATTTCGTTAAGCTCCTCACCAGAATATATAAACGGCTCGTACTCCGGATTTTCTGGAGAAAGAACCAGCTTATTCTTATTCTTGTAGTAGTACACACGTTTCAGCGTTGCTTCGTTGTCAATGATTACCGCAGCAATATCCCCATTATCCACCATTGGCATCTTCCGGATGAAAACAATGTCTCCGTCCTTGATCCTGGCATTTATCATGCTGTCCCCTTTTGCCCTAAGACAGAAGTCCGCCAGTATGTCCATATCAGCCATGATGAAGCTTTCCTTATCTTCCTGGGCAAAGATCGGTTCACCACATGCGATGTCACCAAGTAAAGGGAATTTTTTAAGCTGGATGGGGTGGATGTTGTCGTAGTTGTCGAGCAGTGCGCCTATATCACCAAGCCTTTCCCACCCCATCAAGTAACCAGGGGAAACGCCAAGCGCATTGGCTAGTGGCTCTAGAACTGTAGTCGGAAGTTTTTCTATTTCGCTGCTTTCATAACGGTAAATCGTCGCTCTGTTTTTTCCTATCTTTTCGGCAAGTTCATCCACACTAAGCCCCAACTCCAGCCTTCTTGCTTTTATACGCTCACCAATTGTCATAGAATCACCTCTTACTATTAGTCCATTATACAATACATTTCGCAAAAATGCAATAGCTTTTTGACGATTTCAAAAAAATTCGCATAAAATGAGAAAATGCTATTGACAAGCGAAATGAAGTGTGCTATCATAAATTTGTAGAAATCGCATTTATGCGACTAAAGGAGGTGGTAAATATGGTAAATGTAAATCTGCTAAAAGGGAAGTTTGTCGAAAAAGGGTATTCGACAGCCCAGGTGGCAAGTGGCACTGGTGTCAACTTAGCGACACTCTACCGCAGATTGAACAACAGTGATGAATTCACTATTAGTGAGTCCAGGAACGATGCAGGAAGGGGGCAGTAATGCACATCACATATAATGGGATCACAAATATAGAGGTTGGTGCTGAACTGGTTGACATTGATATCCCATCAAGAGCAGGGCAGCAAGCCGAGACCCTGACCATTCCAGGCAGGGCATCTCCCCTGCTGCGTATCTACCCGCAGAGGGATGCATACAGCATCACCGTAACCCTGCGTATTCTTTACAACGAAGACCTCAGCACCGTATACAACTGGCTCAGCGGATCCGGCAGGCTGGTTTTCAGCGACACCTCTGCGCTGCTGGGGGCTGAAAACAGCTTTGTGAACCGCTGGGGCGGCGAGCTGCTGCGGGACGGATATGATATCTACATCAACCAGCACCGGGGCAAGCAGGACGCATTCCGGCTGCGGCATGGGGTAGATATGTTGTCGGTGGAGGAATCCATAGACTGCAGCGACTACACCCCCTGCATCTACTGGGAGGCGACTGTGCACGGGCAAGAAAATGCGCTGTCGCCGGAAACGCAAAACGCAAAAAAACGACACGCAAAACGCAAAAAAATTCAAAAAAATAGGCGAATAATCCCCGGAATGCTGCATACTCAGCCCGGATTATTCGCCTATTTCATTTATACGAATTGTAGTTTTTCTGCGCTTTCTCCCGCAATAGGCATTCTTGAAAGCCATCAGCTGCTGCACCTCATCAAAGTCCTCCGGCTGGATTATAACTGGCGTTTTAACAGGCTTAAAATGCCCATTAAACACCTCATAACCACAGTACACCGGGTTGCGCAGGA
>JALELB010000049.1 GCA_022768805.1 Ruminococcus sp. | reverse complement strand
ATCATCCCCAGCTTTACCAGCCGCCCCAGCACCCAGTAGCACACGTCCTCCTCGTAATTCTGCTCCAGCTTTTCAAACAGCTCCGCAAAGCCGTATGCCCGCACATCCAGCAGATACAGGGCACGCTCATAGGCACGGCGTCGCTGGGAGGCGGTGCGGATTTCCTCCAGCGCCCCCTCCGGCAGCTCCAGCCCGGGCTTTAAGTGAAACTCCGCCGCAATATCCCGGTGGAGGAACAGGGGGTCCGCATCCTCCAGGTCTACCTGCAGGATACTGCCCTTATATGGTTGAATATCGGTAATTTTCATTTTGCTTATTCAGCCGGGGTGAATTCTTCAAAGTCATCCTCAGCGTTTACAATGGGGCTGATGTCCGCACCGTAGCTTTCCGCCGCATCCGCCGGGGTCTCCTCCGGAATTTCCTCTGTGTCCGCCAGAGCCTCGTCCGCCGCCTTTTTCAGATCGGCAGATTTCTTGGATTTTTTGGATACCAGCAGCAGCTTATCCTTCTGCTCCAGGATCTTCCCTTCGATTTCCTTCATGAGCTCCGGATTATTCGCCAGGATCTCCTTCACGTTGTCACGGCCCTGTCCCAGCTTCTGATCGTTGTAGGAGAACCAGGAGCCGCCCTTCTTGACGATGTCCAGATCCACCGCCAGATCCAGCACCTCGCCCACCCGGGAGATGCCTTGGCCGAACATGATGTCGAACTCGCATTCCTTGAAGGGGGGCGCCACCTTGTTCTTGACGATTTTCACCCGGGTACGGTTGCCGATGATCTGGGAGCCGTTCTTGATGGGCTCTCCCTTCCGTACCTCCATCCGCACGGAGGCGTAGAACTTCAGTGCCCGTCCGCCGGGGGTGGTTTCCGGATTGCCGTACAGCACGCCGATCTTCTCCCGGACCTGGTTGATGAAGATTGCCACGCAGTTGGACTTTGCAATGACGGAGGTGAGCTTCCGCATGGCCTGGGACATGAGCCGGGCAAGCTGCCCCACATGGTTGTCCCCCATTTCTCCGTCGATCTCCGCCTTGGTGGTCATCGCCGCCACCGAGTCCAGCACGATGACGTCAATGGCGCCGGAGCGCACCAGCGCCTCGGCAATTTCCAGCGCCTGCTCGCCGCTGTCCGGCTGGGAAACCAGCAGGTTGTTGATGTTAACCCCCAGCTTTTCCGCATACACCGGATCCAGGGCATGCTCCACGTCGATGAAGGCAACCTCGCCCCCCAGCTTCTGGGCTTCGGCGATGATGTGCAGTGCCACCGTGGTCTTGCCGGAGCTTTCCGGCCCGTACAGCTCCACGATTCTGCCCCGGGGAACGCCACCGATGCCCAGCGCCATGTCCAATGTCATGGAGCCGGTGGGGATGGCGTCCACATTCAGCGCCTTGGTCTGCCCCAGCTTCATTACCGCCCCGGCGCCGTACACCTTTTCAATGTGGGCGATGGCGCTTGCCAGTGCCTTTTTCTTTTCCTCGGCGGTGGTGAGCTTCACCGGCGCCGCCGCAGACTTCTTTTTCAGTTCCGCTTTTGCCATGGTATTACCTCCGTTCCCCGGCAGGACGCCTGCCGCTTACCACACGGCTGATGCCTGCAAGATCGGGGAAAATCTCTATATTTGTATAGCCCGCACGGGCAAGAAAGCCGCTGACCGCTTCCTCCTGTCCCATGCCGATTTCAAACAGCAGCCGGCCTCCCGGCTTCAGGCTCTCCAGCCACAGTGCCGGCATTTGCCGGTAAAACAGCAGCCCGTCCTCTCCGCCATCCAGGGCGGCTCTGGGCTCGGCCTGTACTTCCTTTTGCAGTGCGGCAAGATCCGCTGCGGAAAGATAGGGGGGATTGCTGACGATGATGTCCGCCCCCCGGATGCTTGCTGCAAGCTCCGGCTCCAGCACGTCCCCGGCAATCACCGCAACCTGCACGGCGTTTTTTTCGATGTTCCGGTGCAGATAGGCAAGGGCATCCTGTGAACGCTCCACCGCCGTGACCCGGGCATCCGGCAGACAGTGGGCCAGGGCGATGCCGATGCAGCCGCTGCCGGCGCAAAGATCCAGAATGCTGGGGGCAAGAATGCCCTCTGTCGCCTGCAATGCGCACTCCACCAGGGTTTCCGTGTCCTGCCGGGGAATCAGCACCCCGGGGCCCACCGCAAAGGGCAGCCCGTAAAACTCCCACTCTCCCAGCAGATACTGCAAGGGCTCTCCGGCAAGCCGCCGCCGTGCCAGGGTATGCAGCGCGGCATCCTCTTCCGGGGTCAGGGGCTGCGCCAGCTGCTGGGGGGTCATGAGTCGCCAGGCTGTGCCGAACAGCTGCTCTGCAAGACACCCTGCCTCAAACTCCGGGCTTTCCAGCCCTCCTGCCCGGAGCTGCTGCCGCAAAGCAGCAAAGGCCTCCCGGCGGGTCACCACTGATCGTCCGCCAGATCCTGGGGGATGCAGGGAGTGATGGCGGCAATGGCCACTTCAATCTGCTTGTCGTCCGGCTCCCGGGTGGTGATCCGCTGGAGCAGCAGTCCCGGTGCGGACAGGGTTCTGGTAAAGGGGTTGGTATATCTGCCTGCCAGCCGGATGAACTCATAGGAGACACCCACCACCAGGGGCAGCATCCCCAGGCTGCACAGCACACGCTGCCACACCACGAAGCGGGCGGGAATGAAGCATGCGGCAAAGATGCCCACAATCAGCACGATAAAGATGAAGCTGGTGCCGCAGCGGGGGTGGAACCGGGTCTGCTTCTTCACGTTCTCCACCGTCAGGGGAAGGTGTGCCTCGTGACAGGCGATGGTCTTATGCTCCGCACCGTGGTACTCGTATGTACGCCGGATGTCCTTCATGCAGGCGGTAATGGCCATATACGCCACAAACACCGCAATTTTCACAATACCCTCGGCGATGCTCCGGATGATGTGGTTGCCCGTCAGGGGCTCGATCAGCCCCACCACCCATTTGGGCAGATACAAAAACAGCAGAAATGCCGCTGCGGTGCTGAGCAGGACGCTGAATACCATCAGGATCTGCATGAATTTTTCACCCAGATGATCCGTCAGCCACTGCTCGAACCGGCTCAGCTCCTCTTCCTCCTCGTCCTCCTCCACCTGCTTTTCGGCGGATTTCATCATACACCGGTACCCGTCCTTCATGGACAGCACGAAATTGACGCAGCCCCGGATCAGGGGCACACGCCGGTACCAGGGGGGATTCTTGCCGTTTTTCTCCTCCCAGACCTCCACCTCGATTTCGCCGCTGGGAAGCCGGCAGGCCATGGCTCCCTTCAGGGGGCCCTTCATCATCACGCCCTCGATCAGCGCCTGTCCGCCGATCTTGCTTTTGTGCAGCGCTTTCTGCGCCTTTGTTTCTTCTGCCATAGCTGCTCCTTTTACGCTTTTCCATGCCCGGCGGCGGGAATGTCGATGGTCACCGTGGTGCCCACGCCCTCACCGCTGGCGATCTCCAGCCTGCCCCCGTGCTGCCGGATGATCTCGTCCGCCACACCCAGCCCGATGCCGGAGCCCCGGCGGCTGTGGTTGGCTTTGTAGAATTTGGTTTTGATCTTGGGAAGATCCGAGGCCTTGATCCCCACGCCCTGATCCTCCACCACAATGCACACCGTGTTTCCGTCGTCCTTCTGGGTGGCGGTAATCTGCACCCGCCCCCCCGGGTTGGAGTATTTGATGGCATTGTCGATGATATTGATAAACACCTGCCGGATCCGGTTCTTGTCCCCGTATACGATGGGCAGGAACTCCGGCTCATCGTAGAGGATTTCGATATGATCCCGCTTTGCCCGCTCGGTGTAGATAAGCACCGCTTCTCCCAGCTCTGCCAGCACGTCCATTTTGTCCATCTGCATGGTGAAATGGCCGCTCTGCATCCGGGAAAAGTCCAGAAGCTCCTCCACCATCCGGGAAAGCCGTTCGGTTTCGTTGGTGATGACCCGGATGCCCTTGTGCATGGTTTCCATATCTCCCCCGGCGTTCAGGGTCTCCGCCCAGCCCTTGATGGCGGTGAGCGGCGTCCGCAGCTCGTGGGACACGGAGGAGATGAACTCGTTTTTCATGGTCTCCGCAGCGGAAAGCTCGTCCGCCATATGGTTGATGGCGGTACAAAGATCCCCGATTTCGTCCTTGCCGGAGGCGGCGATCCGCACGGAGAAATCCCCCTTTGCGAATTTTTCCGCCGTGGTGCTGATCTGCCGGATGGGGAACACGATGGAACGGATAAAGTACATGCCCGACAGCGCCAGCAGCAGGAATACCCCGATGCACAGCAGGGTCATGGCCACGGAGAAGGTCAGGATATTGGCGTCCACCTCCGTCAGGGAAACCACCATCCGCACGGCGGTGTATTCGTCCGACAGATCCTCGATGGGATAGGTCACCGCCATCACATGCTCGCCGCTGCGGAGCCTGCCCACCGTGTAGCTGTAGGCGTTTCTGTCCCCCTCCATAGCCATATCGTAGTCCGGCATACTGACCCGCTCGTCCGGGGAAAAGCCGGAGGAAGTGAGCACCACATGCCCCCGGGCGTCAATGGCCATCAGCTCGATCTTGTCCTTGTCGCTGAAGTTTTCCAGGGTATTGCGGATTTCTGCGGAAAAGCTGGCGGGGCTGTCCTCCGCATAGCGGCTCAGCACCCCGGCCACTGCGTTCATTTTCGACAGCAGATACTGCTGGGCGCCTCCGTAGTAATATTTCTGGATGGCGTAGATAAAGCCCAGCTCCACCGTCAGCAGCACCAGCAGCACCACGCACAGATTATTGAGAATCCACCGCTTGGTGATGGTTTGCCTTGCCATATCACATTCCCCCGGACACGCCCTCAGGCGTCATTCCACTTATAGCCGTAGCCCCAGATGGTGATGATGTACTGGGGGTTGGAGGGCTCGTCCTCGATCTTCATGCGGATCCGCCGGATATTCACGTCCACGATCTTGTCGTCCCCGAAGTAGCTGTCCCCCCAGATGTGGCTCAGGATGCTGGAACGGTCCAGGGCGGTGTTCTTGTTGTTCATGAAGTACTCCAGAATCTGGTACTCCACCTGGGTCAGATCCACCGGCTTGCCGTTCTTGGACACGGTGCGGCTCTTCAGGTTCAGCAGGAAGGGGCCGGATTCGATTACCGGGTTGTTTTCGTTCTTGATGAAGCTCATGCATACCCGGCGGTAAATGGCGTCCACCCGGGCGGTGAGCTCCGAAGGGGAGAAGGGCTTGGTGATGTAATCATCCGCCCCGATCATCAGGCCGCTGACCTTGTCCATTTCCTGTGCCTTTGCGGTGAGCATGATGATGCCCAGGGTGGAGCTGCGCTCCCGCAGCTTCTTGCAGACGGTGAAGCCGTCGATGCCGGGCATCATAATGTCCAGCAGCACAATGTCAAAGTTGCCGTGCTCCGCGTCAAAGGTTTTCAGCGCTTCCTCGCCGCAGTTCACGTCGGTTACATCGTAACCGGCACGCTTGAGGTTGATGACCACGAAATCCCGGATCACATCCTCATCCTCGCATACAAGAATTCGTTTCAAGTTCCGCTACCTTCCTTTCCTCATGCATGAAACAGCAGAATTGCTTCGCTGACGGTCAGCGCCAGCTCATCCCCGGTATCCGGCAGCTGGGCCAGATACCGGAGGCCGTTTTTGGAGCAAAGCAGGATATAGCCGTTGTCCAGCCGGTCCTGGGCGGTATCTGCGTTATCCGTGACGCACAGCCTCAGCAGCGGCACGGTGCTGTCCTCCAGACTCCTGCCCAGCCGGTAAAACACCAGCTCCTCCGCCAGGGCGTCCTGCTTGAGGGTAACCTTCCGTTCCCACCGCCGGGGCAGAACAAAGGCAAACTGCCGGGCGGGGCTGTAATAGCCGGAGCACTTGCGCATCAGCCTGCCTCCCCGGCATTCATACCAGCTGGTCATGGGGATCTGTTCGCTTTCCGTGGCGTCCGTATACCCCGGGAACAGGGTGTTGACGGGGATTTCCGCAACCCCGTCCCCGTCCAGGTCACAGGTGAGATAGCCGCTTTGCCGGACGGTGCGGATGCCGGAGTCCTTGTCGGAATACAACAGCGTCAGCACCCCGTTTTCCAAAGTCAGCACCTGGGTCTGGACAGTGGAGGGGCCGGTGATGCCGTCCAGCCACACGCAGGGGATGCCCTCCGCCGTATTCCCGTACAGCAGGTTGGCAAAGTCCGTAAAGGCCTCGTTCAGCTCCACCCGGGATTCGTAATAGCTGCCGTCCTGGGACAGCACATAGGTCATGGCACGGGCGGACTGGGACAGGGCCTGGCCGCAGACGATGAGCAGCTCGTTTTCCCCGTTCCGGTCCAGATCGCACACATCCGCCAGGGAGTAGCTGCTGTTCAGGGTTTCCGTCAGCTCTCCCTGCCGGTAGTCGTAAACGCTGAGCACCCGCTCTCCCTGGTTTACCATGCTGTAGCCCACGATGATGTTGGTGCGGCTGTTGCTGCCCAGCCGGGAGATCATAACCTCCTCCACCTCGGCGCCCCCTGCCGCCAGATCGTATACGGAGCGCCAGCTGCCCTCTATCTGGTCCAGCACATTGAGCCGCAGGGCATTTTCCTCGTTCCGGAGCAGGTTCTTTTCGTAAAACACCAGCGCCTCGTCCTCTCCGTCCCCGTCAATATCGCTGACGATGAAGGCGGAAAGGTAACCCCCGGTTTTCGGGTATTTCAGGCTGATGCTGCTGCCTGCCGCCCGCCGGAGGGCGTCATAGATCTGCTCCTGCTCCAGGCTGAGCTTCGGGGGGGACAGCAGCCCGTCAATGCTGGTGCTGAAGGTACAGCCGGACAGCAGCATCACCGCCGCCGTCACCGCTCCCAGCAGCCTTGCTTTCATCACCCTGCCTCCGGGTCAGTCCCGGTCCGCCAGGGGCACATACGGGCGTTCCTTTGCGATTGCCTTGTAGGCCGGCCGGATAATCCGCTTGCCGGTGATGGTTTCCTCCATCCGGTGGGCAGCCCACCCGGCAATCCGGGAGATGGCGAACATGGGGGTGTACAGATCCTGGGGGATCCCCAGCATTTTGTATACCAGCCCCGAGTACATGTCCACATTGGCACAGATGGCCTTGTCGCTTCCCTTGAAGTCCCGGAAGATCTCCGGGGTGAGCCGCTCGATGGTGTCCAGCAGCTTGAATTCCGCCTCGATTTCCCTGCCCCGGGCAAGCTCCATGGCCTTGCGCTTGAGGATGACCTCCCTGGGGTCGGACAGGGTGTATACCGCATGTCCCATGCCGTAAATCAGGCCGGAGCCGTCTCCCGCTTCCTTCCGGAGGATTTTCCGCATATGGTCCGCCACCTGGCCCTCATCCTCCCAGTTCTTCACGTTTTCCTTGAAGGATTCCAGCATCTGCATTACCTTGATGTTGGCGCCGCCGTGCCGGGGACCCTTCAGCGCCCCGATGGCTGCCGCATAGGCGGAATAGGCATCGGTTCCGGAGGAGGTGAGCACCCGGCAGGTAAAGGTGGAGTTGTTGCCGCCGCCGTGCTCCGCATGCAGGGTCATGAGGGTATCCAGCAGATGGGCTTCCTCCTCGGTATACTGCCGGTCGTTCCGCAGCAGGGACAGTACGGTCTGGGCGGAGTTTTCCTCCGGCCGGAGGGGGTGCATAATCATGCTTTCCCCGTCAAAGTGGCTGCGCTTTACCTGGTATGCGGCAGCCATGATCACCGGCAGCTTGGCAATCAGGCTGATGGCGGTGCGCAGCTCGTTTTCGATGCTCCGGCTTTCGCACTCCGGGTCATAGGAGTACAGCGCCAGCACGGACCGGGCCATTTTGTTCATGATGTTGTTGGAGGGCGCCTTGAGGATCATATCCACCACGAAATTATCCGGCAAGGGCCGGCAGGCGGACAGGTGCCGGGTAAAGGCATCCAGCTCCTGCCGGTTGGGCAGCTCCCCCAGCAGCAGCAGATAGACGGTTTCCTCAAAGCCGAAGCGGTTTTCCTGCTCCGTGTGGGAAATCAGGTCGTTGATCTGATACCCCCGGTAGATGAGCTCTCCGGGGATGGGGTCGATTTCCCCCTCGTTGACCACATAGCCGTGTACGTTGCAGATCTTGGTGATGCCGGCAATGACGCCGGTGCCGTCGCTGCGCCGCAGCCCCCGCTTTACATGGAACCTGTCGTACAGCTGGGGCTCAATCCGGGAGCCGGCGATCAGCTTGTCGCACAGGGGCTTGAGATTCATCATATTTTCATTCTGCTGGTTCATGGGATGCCGCCTTTCTCTGCCGGGGGGCTGCTGACCTGCTGCTGCGGGGAAACAGCCGTCCGCCGGACACACTTCCATAGGCGTCTGCGGGTTTGATGCGCTAGCCTACACTTATATTTTATTATACTATAGCCCGGGTTGCTTGTCAATGGGGGATTCCCTCCCGAAACCGGGTCTGCTGCCGGCCTGCCTGCGGGGGCTTTAGCATACTGCGGCGGAAAATTTCCGGGAAGGGTTGAAAAAAATATACCTATCGTGTATAATAGAATGGTATATGGAAATTCGGGTGCGGACCTTTGCGCCCATTCACAAAAGAAGGAGGATCATCATGGCATCCAAACCATCCAAGGCAAAGCGCAAGCAGATGGCTGCAAAGCAGGCTGCCTCCAGGCCGGAGCCCCAGGCACAGGCTGCTGCTGCGGCACCTCTGCCGGAGCAGGCGCCGGCGGAAAAGCCCGGAAAGGCAGCAGCCAAAACCGAAGCAAAGCTGCCGCCCCTGGGAAAAATCACGCCCTTTGAGCGGCTCCAGTGCTGGTGCGCCCGGAACTACATCTATATTCTGGCGTTCTTCATCCCCGTGGCGCTGACCTATCTGGCCTACGCCCTGTTCGGCATGTACCCCTTCGGCCCGGAATCCGTGCTCTGTCTGGACCTGAACGGTCAGTATGTGTACTACTTCGAGGCCATCCGGGACGCCTTCTGGGGGGACGGGAGCATCTTCTACAACTGGTCCCGGAACCTGTCCGGTGAATTCTTCGGCATCATCGGCTACTACCTGGCAAGTCCATTTACCCTGATCGTCATTCTCCTGCCCCGGACCATGATTCTGGGCAGCCTGCTCATCATGCAGCTTTGCAAGCTGGGTACGGCGGCGGTGACCTTCTGCTACTTCCTGCAGAAATCCCGGAAGCTGAAGCCCCTGCACGCTTTGCTGTTCTCCATGATGTATGCCATGATGGCCTACGCCATCACCCAGCTCATCGACCCCATGTGGCTGGACGGTCTGGTGTTCCTGCCCCTCATCTGCCTTGGGGTGGAGTATCTCATCGACGACGGCAGGAAGATCAACTACATCATCCCCCTGGCGCTGATGTGCTTTGCAAACTTCTATATCGGCTTCATGATCTGCATCTTCACCGCCCTGTACTTTGCTTACTACCTGTTTGCCGGCTCCGACAAGCTGAAGCATTTCCACATGAAGAGCAAGGATCTGAAGGCCTACGGGTACAGCATCCTGCGGATGTTCATGTGTACCGTGGTGGCGCTGATGTGTGCGGCAGTACTGATGCTGCCGGTATACAACGCTCTGGCGCTGGGTAAATTCGACTTTACCGCCAACCCGGATTACTCCTTCGCCCTCCAGTTCACCCCCATTGACTTCTTCGCCCAGATCGCCTCTGTGGCGCAGTACAACTCCGTCAATGTGCAGGGTATGCCGGAGATTTACTGCGGCCTTATCACCGCCCTGCTGCTGCCCCTGTTCTTCCTGAACAGCAAAATCGAGCTGCGCAAGAAGATCGGTATGGGACTGCTGGCGGCGGCGCTGTTCACCAGCATGTATATCCGGCCGGTGGATATGATGTGGCACGGGGGACAGATGCCCAACTGGCTGCCCTTCCGGTACTCCTTCATTTTCTCCTTTGTGATTCTCACCATGGCGGCTATGGCCTTCCGGAACCTGAAGGACATCAAGCCCGCCGCCATTTACGGCAGCTTCTTTATCTGGTTTATGTTCCTGATGCTGGTGCTGTACGAAAAGAACAAGCACGGGGAGTTTGACTACCTGGACACCAAGGGCGCAATCTGGGTTTCCGTGGCGCTGTTTGCGGTGTATGCACTGCTGCTGTTTATCCAGCAGAAAAGCAACAGCAAAAAGGTGCTGCCCATCCTTATGATGCTGCTCATCGGCGGCGAGCTCACCTACAATGCCCTGGATACCATGAAAGCCACCGACAAGGAGGTGGCATACTCCGAGCGCCGCACCTATATCGCCTACATCCAGAGCGGCCGGGACATTACCCAACGGCTGAAGGAATACGACAGCTCCTTCTACCGTGCGGACAAGACCTACCACCGGACCGTCAATGACGATCTTGCCTTCGGCCTGCGGGGCATCACCCACTCCAGCTCCGTCATGAACACCCGGATCATCAAGTTCATCGAGGCCATGGGCTATACCTGCCACAGCTACTACACCAAGTACAACGGGGCAACCCCCCTGTCCGACAGTCTGCTGGGCATCAAGTACGTGATGGATCAGTCCGACAGCGTGGATGAAAGCTATCAGGAAGTATTCAGCCAAATGTGCAAGAAGCAGGACCTCAAGGAGCAGCTGGTAACGGTTTACGAAAACCCCAACGCTTTGTCCATCGGCTATATGGCCAGCAACACCGCCCGCCGGATCACCGGTCTTGGCAACGACAACCCCTTCAACAGCCAGAACGTGATGATGAGCACCATCTGCGGCAGCACCACCTTTGACCCCACCACCGGCGCCATCACCGGCAATACCGAGTATTTCTACCCCGTTCCCCAGGAGGGAGAGCCCATCCTCAACAATCTCACCGCCCGTCCCTACGGGGTACAGACCTGCTATGACGTCAGCGGGGAAGGGGATCACACCATCGACCTGAAATTCAAGGCGCTGAGTGACGATCCGATCTACTTCTTCTTCAAGACCGAGAACCAGCGGCAGGTGAACCTGTGGTACAGCCCCTTCTGGAACAAGGACGGGGAGTTCCTGGACGGAGAGTTCCTCACCTACTACTTTGAGGGGGACGATTACCGGATTGTCAGCCTGGGGTCCCTGCCCGCAGGTCAGGAGTTCACCATCCGGGTGACGGTCACCAAGGAGTATACCATCTTCCAGAACGCATTCTTCTATCACTTCAACCAGGCGCAGTTCGAGGCGGACATTGCCAAGCTGAAGCAGCAGCAGTGGGAGCTCACCGACTACAGCGAGCGCCGGCTGGAGGGCACCATCACCGCCGGTGAAAACCAGATCATGATGACCTCCATCCCCTACGAGCCGGGCTGGACCGTGAAGGTGGACGGCAAGAAGGTGGAGCCGGTTGTGCTATTCAACGCCATGATCGGCGTGCCCCTGTCTCCGGGCACCCACCAAGTGGAAATGAGCTTTTTGCCCAACGGCTTTGTCCAGGGCTTTGGGCTGATGCTGCTGGGCATCGCCGCAACCATCGGACTGGGCTGCTATGACCGGAAGCACAACAAGGCTATGCTGGCTGCCATCGCAGAGCATCAGCAGGCACGGGAGGCATTCCTCACCAAGCGCCGTGCAAAGCGCAAGGTAAAGGCGAAATAAAATAAAAACGGATCCGGAGTATTCCGGATCCGTTTTCTGTTACTGTTTGTTTCGGTGGGGCTTCCAGTCATGCCACAGCTGCCGCAGGGGATTGCGTACCTGCACCCGCCGGAGGGCTGCATAGGCGGATTCCCAGGGCTGGCGGCTGTCCGGCAGCCGGTTCAGCACCTCCGGCAGCCGGGACAGGGGGATGCCTGCATCCGTATGCAGCACCGCCCGGGGGTTGGAGAAAACCACAAGCCCCTGCACCGGCATCCCCTCCAGGCCGGCTTTCCGCAGATGATGCCGCACATTGTCCACATGGGTCTTGTTTTGCAGCTGGGGATTGTACAGCCGGTGGGTTCTGGTGCCCATAACCTGCCGGAGCTCCCTGCCGTTTCCGGAGATTTCTCCTCCCACATGCTTGGTTTCCACCACCAGCACCCCGAAGCTGCCGAACAGCAGGTGGTCGATTTCACAGGTGTCCTTGTACAGGGGCAGGTACACATTGCTGCATACCCGCCCTCCATGCTTCCGGGCAAACCGGCGCAGCTGTGCCGCCACCAGCCGTTCGCCTTTTCTGCCCCGGCGCTTGGAAAACCGGTTTCCCAGCCACAGCAGCAGAAACAGCCCCAAAAGCCCTGCGGCAATCCAGATACAGCGATAGAATACGGGCATAAGCCCACCCCTTTCCGTTTCAGGCAGCTCCCGCAAAGCACGCCTGGCGGCGCCGGGGGATTGCCGTAAGATTCAGCCATATTATACTACACAGGCGGTGTCTTGTCAAACCGGGTGCCGGCGCCCTTGACATTCCGCCGGTTTTGTGCTATGGTAATCCATGCGATCTTATTCGGCAGAGTCCGCCCGGACAGAAAAAACGCAGCCGCTTACGCAGGCGGTATGCAGGGGGGCTGTGCCGCCGGAGGCTTGTTATGACCGAATCCAGATTACAGAAATGCATCGTCACCGTGTACTGTGTGCTGATGATGTTCGTGCTGGGCGCCAGCGATGCCCTGCGGGGCGTGTTCCTGCCGGTGTTCCGGGACAGCTTCTCCCTCTCACCCTCCCAGTCCTCCGCCATCATTATGTGCAGCTACATCGGCAATTTGTTGTTTCTGTGCATCGGGGGCAGGCTGGTTGACCGGATCAGCCGGAAAAAATTCCTGTTCGGGGTGATGCTCCTGTGGATGGGGGCATTGACCGCCTATCTGCTTACCGCCAATTACTACGCCCTGCTGGTGTTCATGATCTTCAGCCTGGGGGCGTCCACCATGCTGTCCACCACGGTGAATCTCATCACCCCCATGCTGTACGCCGCCCCGGCCTTCTTCGTGAACTTCTTCAACTTTCTCCAGGGCGCCGGCATCAGCACCGCCCAGAACGTGGGAGGCAGGTTCGCCTCCTCCCTGTCCGCCTGGAAGGGGGCAAATCTGATTCTGCTGCTCTGCGGCTGTGTGGGGCTCATCCTGCTGTGGTTTGTGAAGCTGCCCCAGCCCAAGCCCTCTGCCGGATCCGCCGGCGGGTATGGGGCGGTGATCCGGAACCCGGCCTGCAAGTACCTGTTCCTGCTGTGCGGCTTTTACTGCATCACCGAGCACGGGCTCCAGAACTGGCTGGTGACCTACGGCAGCGACTGTCTGGGCTACACCGTGCCCCAGGCTGCCCGGTATCTGTCCTTTTTCTTCGGGGGCATCATGGCAGGGCGGCTGCTGTTTGCCCCGCTGGTGCAGAAATGGGGCATCATGCGCAGCATGCGGGTATTCGTCACCGCCGCCGGTGTGCTGTACATTGCCGGCATGCTGCTGGAGCGCCGGGGCATGCTGCTGCTGTGCGGCTCCGGCCTGGGGTTTTCCATCCTCTGGCCCACCATCGTGCTGCTGATCGGCAGATACTACGACCCGGGGCTTGCAGGCACCGCCACCGGCTTCATCACCGGCTTTGCCACCCTGTTTGACGTGGCGTTCAACGCCTGCTTCGGCAGACTCATCGACTGGCTGGGCTTCGGCACTGCCATTCAGATTCTGCCGGTTTCCATGTTCCTGCTGTGCCTCAGCTTCTTTCTGCTCCGGGTACGGGTGCCCCGGTCCAGGGAGATTTTGTGAAAATTGCACAACTACATGTCCCGTATGCTTCGGATACGGGACTTTTTATACAAACTTATATAATTTGTGCGTAATATTATATAATCCGCTTGACAAGTTATCAGAACAGTGTTAAAATAAAACCATGGAAAGGAGGGGAGCAGAGCATGAGCAAGCATGTATACAGCCTGGTGCTGATGGACGAGGTAGTGGAGGCCATCGACCGGCTGGCCTATCAGCAGAATACAAGCCGTTCCAACCTGATTAACCAGATTCTGGCGGAACGGGTCTGCTGCATCACCCCCCAGATGCGGATGAACGACATTTTCAGCACCGTTTCCGACCGGATTGCGGACGACTGCTTTCAGGTGCAGACCCAGCCCTCGGAGGCCATGCTGTCCATCCGCTCGGCACTGAAATACAAGTACAAGCCCACCATCCGCTACAGTCTGGAGCTTTACCGGTCTCCGGGGCGGACCCTGGGGGCGCTGAAGGTGTCCTTTCGGACCCAGTCCGCAAAGCTGCTGTCGGAGCTCACCGGCTTTTACCGGCTATGGGCGGCGCTGGAGCAGCAGTTCCTGCTGCCGGGGATGCCGGAGGGGATCCATTATCAGATCGAGGACGGCAGGTTTATCCGGACCTTCCGGCTGCCTCCGGATCAGCAGGAGCTTTCTAATCAGCAGATCGGGGAGCGCATCGCTGCATATATCCGGATGTTCGATCACATTCTAAAGGTATACTTTGCAGCCCTGCCCCAGGGGGAGGATGCCGCCGTAGAGGCAGCCACCGCAGCCTATCAGCAGCTGATTCCCACCCACTTCGTGTATATCTAGCCGGGGTGCCGTTACCCGTAAACCCAGTACAGAAAGGAAGATGGCTTTATGAATACAGAGAAACTCACCCAGAAATCCATGGAGGCAATCCGCAGTGCCAGCAGTCTGGCTGTGGAATACGGCAATCAGCAGATCGACCAGGCGCATCTGTTCCTGGCGCTGCTGTCCCAGCAGGATGGCCTGATTCCCCAGATCATTCCCCAGATGGGGGCGGATCTGCAGATGCTCCGGCAGGAAACGGAGCGGCTGGTGGATCAGCTGCCCAAGGTATCCGGCAGCGGCAGAGAGCCGGACAAGGTGTATGTGACCTCCGGCACGGACAAGGCATTGACCGCAGCGGAAAAGGCGGCCCAGCGGATGCAGGACGAATACGTATCTGTCGAACATTTGTTCTTGGGACTGATCCAGACCGCCGAGGGCAAGCTGGCCCAGCTGCTGAACAGCCACGATCTCACGGAGCAGAAGCTGCTTGCGGTGCTGCAGACCGTCCGGGGCAGCACAAAGGTTACCAGCGACAACCCGGAGGGCACCTACAACGTGCTGAAAAAATACGGCCAGGATCTGGTGGAGCTGGCACGGAACAACAAGCTGGACCCGGTGATCGGCAGGGACGATGAGATCCGGAACGTGATCCGGATTCTTTCCCGGAAGACCAAGAACAACCCGGTGCTGATCGGTGAGCCCGGCGTAGGCAAAACCGCCATTGCGGAGGGGCTTGCCCTGCGGATCGTCCGGGGGGATGTGCCCGGCTCTTTGAAGGATCACCGGATTTTCAGCCTGGATATGGGTGCGCTGGTTGCCGGCGCCAAGTACCGGGGGGAATTCGAGGAACGGCTGAAGGCGGTATTGCAGGAGATCCGCAAGACCGAGGGCAAAACCATCCTGTTTATCGACGAGCTGCATCTGATTGTGGGTGCCGGCAAGACCGACGGGGCCATGGATGCAGGCAATATTCTGAAGCCCATGCTGGCAAGGGGAGAGCTGCACTGCATCGGCGCCACCACCCTGAACGAATACCGGCAGTATATTGAAAAGGACGCCGCCCTGGAACGCCGGTTCCAGCCGGTTACGGTGAACGAGCCCAATGTGGAGGATACCATCTCCATTCTCCGTGGTCTGAAGGAGCGGTACGAGGTATTCCACGGGGTCAAGATTCAGGATCAGGCGCTGATTGCAGCGGCAACCCTGTCCAACCGGTATATTACCGACCGGTTTTTGCCGGATAAGGCTATTGACCTGGTGGACGAGGCCTGCGCCATGATTAAGACCGAGATGGAGTCCATGCCCAGCGAGATGGACGAGCTGTCCCGCCGGATCATGCAGCACGAAATCGAGGAAACCGCCCTGAAAAAGGAGACGGACAATCTGTCCCGGGAGCATCTGGAGCAGATTCAGAAGGAACTGGCGGAAATGCGCTCCCGGTTTGACGAAATGAAGGCAAAGTGGCAGAACGAGAAGAACGCCATCACCAAGGTGCAGAGCCTGCGGGCGGAGGTGGAATCCGTTAAGGGGGAAATCGAGCAGGCAACCCGGAATGCGGATTACAACAAGGCGGCGGAGCTGCAATACGCAAAGCTGCCCCAGCTGCAAAAGGAGCTGGAGGAGGAAGAAAAGCTGGCGGCGGAACGGAAGGAATCCAGCCTGCTGCGGGACAAGGTCACCGAGCAGGAAATCGCCCGGATCATCTGCCGGTGGACGGGCATCCCGGTGGCAAAGCTCATGGAGGGGGAGCGCCAGAAGCTGCTGGGGATGGAGTCCATCCTGCACCGGAGAGTGGTGGGACAGGACGAGGCAGTGGAAAAGGTCAGCGAAGCCATCCTCCGTTCCCGGGCAGGCATTCAGGATCCGGACCGGCCCATCGGCTCCTTCCTGTTCCTGGGTCCCACCGGCGTGGGCAAGACGGAGCTGGCAAAGGCTCTGGCGGAGGCCCTGTTCGACGACGAGCGGAACATTGTGCGGATCGACATGAGCGAATATATGGAGAAGTACAGCGTGTCCCGTCTGATCGGTGCGCCTCCCGGATATGTGGGCTATGACGAGGGGGGCCAGCTTACCGAGGCAGTCCGCCGGAAGCCCTATTCCGTTGTGCTGTTCGATGAAATCGAAAAGGCTCACCCGGATGTGTTCAACATTCTTCTGCAGGTGCTGGACGATGGCAGAATCACGGACAGCCAGGGCAGAACCGTGGACTTCAAGAATACCATCATCATCCTGACCTCCAACCTGGGGTCGGACGCAATCCTCAGCGGCATTACCGCCGACAATGAGATTTCCCCGGAGGCACGGGAACAGGTGGAGGCTCTGCTGAAGCGGCAGTTCCGGCCGGAGTTTCTCAACCGTCTGGACGAGATTGTCTTCTACAAGCCTCTGGCAAAGGCGGAAATCGGCGCTATCGTGGATCTGATGCTGCAGGATCTGGAGAAGCGTCTGTCGGACAAGCAGATTACCCTGCGTGTCACCGACCGGGCAAAGGATCACATCATCGAATGCGGCTATGACCCCCTGTACGGTGCCCGTCCTCTGAAGCGGTTCATCCAGCAGAAGCTGGAGACCCTGATTGCCCGTGCCATTATCGGCGATCAGCTGCGCACCTCCGGTGTGGCAGTGGTGGATTACGACGGCAGTTCGCTGACTCTGACCCAGCAGGAGGCATAATTCCAATAAGAAAAGCGCATGCGGAGCAATCCGCATGCGCTTTTTTGTCTTGGACTTACTGAAGCTCGGAACCGTCCGCTGCCTTCAGGGATCCGGTGCAGATCATAATCAGGTCGATCCAGTACCAGATGCCGAAGCCCCCAATAGTCAACAGCTTCAGGATGCCCAGGCCGGTATAGCCAAGGTAAAAACGGTCCACCCCAAAGGACCCAAGGAAAATAGAGAGAAGAATTGCTGTTGTTTTGTTTTTCATGTGGGAAACCCCTTTCCTATATGATGCCTCCATCATAGCAGAAACGGTGTGCTGTGTCAATGCTTTTGCCGAAAATTCCACATAGCATACAAAGAGCACCGGGGTATATTCGACAAAAAAACGAATCCGGCGGCGTATGGAATCCACACACCGCCGGATTTGCCTTACCCGGTTTCTTTGATTGCGGCTCTTGCCTTGGTGACGATGGTCTTGTCGTTCTCATAGGTCAGCACATGGCCGGCGTGAACGATATCCACCCAGCGGATCTCTGCGATTTCCTCCTCCTGGGGGACAAAGTTGAAGGTCTTTGCCTTGGCAAGGAAGTAAACCACAACCTTCTGGGTGTCCCGCTTGGGGGAATAGGAGACCGTTTCCCGGAAGGTGGGGTCAATATTGACCTCGATGCCTGTTTCCTCCCGGATTTCACGCTCCGCTGTTTCCACCTCGGTTTCGTCCCCTTCCACATGACCCTTGGGGAACGACCAGTGACCGCTGTTCACGTGCTTGATCAGCAGGATTTCAATGTTGCCGTGGGACTTGCGGTAAACAATGGCGCCACAGGATTTCTCATGCAGCATATCAGACGTCCTTTCCATGAAAATTTGTCTGCACGCCGAAGGTACAGAAAAACTGTATTCAGTATAGCACAGTTTTGTGAAAATGTCCAGTGCTTTGGGGCAATTTCAAAAGAAATCGCACCTGCGTTTTCACGCAGATGCGACAGAATTACTCCACGGTGGCGTAAAGATTGGTCTCCCAGGCAGGGATGTAAAGCTGGTGCCGGATGTAGAGCTTGTATTTGGGGTTGATGCGCTGGATCAGCAGGGGCAGCTCGAAAATATCCTCGTTCCGGTGATAGAGGGACACCATCAGCCGGGGAGAATACCGGGAAATGGTGCGGCTTGCGCCCCAGATGGCTTCCCGCTCGGCGCCCTCCACGTCCATCTTGATGATGGTGGCACGCTCTCCGTCCAGGATGCTGTCCACGCTCCTTGCCTGGGTCATGGTGCCGTCGCTGGAGATGGCGGACTGGCGGCCTGCCTTTGTGGCAAAGGGCAGCTCCGTATCCACGCACCAGGCCACGCAGTTGTAGGCGTCAATGGCAGGGGTGTGGCCGATGAATTTGGTGAGCTTCTTGAAGTTCTTCTTGTCCGGCTCAAAGGCGATGATCCGGTTGAACTTCCCCCGGGAAAACTCCAGAAGCTCCCGGATGGAATCCCCGTTGTAGGCACCCAGATCCACGAAAATCTCGTTGGTGGTGGGGCGGATCAGCTCCTTGTAGATTTCCGCCTTGGGGGTGGTGGCAGGGGTCAGATACTCGATATTGCCGCTGATCTTGAAATTGAGAATCCCGGCGTACACCTTTCTGGAGAAATCGTCCGCCAAAAGATCGTAAACCTGCTGCAATTCCTCCGCATGCTCCAGGCAGTATTCGTAAGTAAAGAGCCCTCCGCCGGTTACCGGTACGTCCGGTACAATCAGGGTATGCTTCTGGGAAAGGGCTACGATCTTGTCCACCAGGGACTGGAATCCGGCGGCAAAGGCAAGGACGATGACGAAATCCTCCACCGCCTCCTCCACCTCGGAGAGCTTATGCACCCGGTAGCCCTCGAAGGAGTGACCCCGGACGAATTCATCGCTGGCAAAGATTCCGGCAAGGGGAATGCCGTAGGACTTCATGGCGGTCATGATCTTGATTGCCCCGTCCCCCATGCCGTAGATAAAGATAGGCCGCTGTTCTTCCTTCAGCTTGTCCCAGCTGCTGCGGGTTTCCTGAATAAAGGGAAGCACTGCTTCCGGCTGTCCGTTATTCTGCGTCGTCATAGTCTGCATCATCTTCCATCATATCATCATCGTTTTCATCGTAATAATCCTGGTGGGTGGCCCCCATCATATCCCGTCCCCGGATATGGTACCGGTCCCGCTGCTGATCCACATACTTGTCGATCAGCTGGGCAACCCGGCGGGGCGCCTTCACGGACAGAACCTCCTTCACGGGGGTATCCGTATCCTTTACGTACAGCACAATGGTGCCGCAGCCGAAGATCCGCTGCCAGAAGGACAGCTGCATCTTCTTGTCCACTACCTTGTACAGCTCCAGCTCATCCTCCTCCAGGCTGAGCAGACCCCGCCGGGTAATGAACTTGGTTTCCGTCAGAAAATAACGGGTGAAGGACAGGGGCAGACCGAACAGGGTCCGCTTCTTGTCGCTCCAGACATACTGGATTTCTTCTTTTGCCATCAGTAAAGCTCCTTTGCTGCGTGGGACATTCTGCTGGGGCAGACGGGATCAGAGGCTGATCGTCAGACTGCCGGAGCCGTCAGCGGTCACGCACTTGTCCGTGCCGGCAACAGCAACTGTAAATGTCCGGTTTGTCTTGGTATATGTGACAGTGATGGTATTCCCTGCACGGTGTGCAGTGAGCTCCATCAGCTTGTTTGCCTCCTTGTCATACACGGAGGTCTGTGCCGAAGCCCCGTCGGAAAGCTGGTAGATGGTGACGGTGGCGCCGGTGAGATAGTCGTATTCAAAATCGGATGCAAATGCGCCGTAGGTGATGATGGAATTGGGCTTTGCCAGCACCGGCATCTCCAGATAGGAGCAGGTCCGGCGGACGTATCTGCCGCCCTGGATTTCCTCTCCGGTGATGATATCCGTCCAGACGCCCTGAGGCAGGTAGAATTCCACCGTGCCGTCCTCGCTGAGCACCGGTGCACACAGCAGATTGTCACCCAGCATATACTGCCGGTCAAGATACAGGCAGGCGGGATCCTCTGCGTAGTCGATGACCATGGCACGCATCATGGGCACGCCCACAGTGGCGGTTTTCACTGCCTGGGCGTAGAGATAGGGCATGAGCCGACCCTTCAGCTTGGTGAAGAACCGGAGCACGTCCACGGATTCCTCGTCAAAGAGCCAGGGCACCCGGTAGGAGGTGGAGCCGTGGAGCCGGCTGTGGGTGGACATAAGGCCGAAGGCGCACCAGCGCTTGTACACATCCGGGGAGGCGGTAGCCTCAAAGCCGCCGATATCGTGGCTGAAGAAGCCGAAGCCGGAGGCGCACAGGGACAAGCCGCCCCGGATGGTCTCCGCCATGGAGGAATACTCTGCGGAGCAGTCGCCGCCCCAGTGAACCGGGAACTGCTGTCCGCCGGCGGTGGCGCTTCTTGCGAACAGGCACGCTTTGTTTTCCCCGTAGTAGTCCTTCAGCACATTGAACACGGTCTTGTTGTAAAGATAGGTGTAGTAATTGTGCATGGGGATGGGGGCGGAGCCGTCGTAATACTGCACGTTGGTGGGAATCCGCTCGCCGAAGTCGGTCTTGATGGCGGTGACGCCCATTTCGCACAGACTCCGCACACCGGCAGCGAACCATTCGCATGCGGCAGGGTTGGTAAAGTCCACAATGGCCATGCCCGGCTGCCACATATCCGTCTGGAACACGCTGCCGTCCGGGTTTTTGATGAAGTAGCCCTTTTCCACGCCCTCGTCAAACAGGCAGGAGCGCTGGGCGATATAGGGGTTGATCCACACGCAGATGCCAAGGCCCTTGTCCCGGAGCCGCTTAATCATGGCAGGGGGATCCGGGAACTGGCTTTTGTCCCACTGGAAGCTGGTCCACTCGTATTCCTTCATCCAGAAGCAGTCAAAGTGGAACATCTGCAAGGGGATGTCCCGCTGGGCCATGCCGTCAATGAAGGAGGTGACGGTTTCCTCGTCGTAGGTGGTGGTAAAGGAGGTGGACAGCCACAGGCCGAAGGTGTTTGCCGGGGGCAGGGCGGGCTTGCCGGTAAGGGTGGTGTAGTTGGACAGCACCTCCTGCAGATTCTCTCCGCCGATGAGGAAATACTCCAGAAATTCCCCGGGCTTGGTGATGGACACCTTGGACACTGTGTCGGAGGCAACCTCATAGCTGATCCGGTCCGGGCTGTTGACGAAGACGCCGTAGCCCCGGGAGGAAATGTAGAAGGGGATGGATTTGTAGCTCTGCTGGCTGCAGGTGCCCCCGTCCGCATTCCAGATATCCACGGTCTGGCCGTTCTTCACAAAGGTGGTGAACTTTTCCCCGAAGCCGTAGATGCATTCTCCCACGCTCAGGGTCAGCTGCTCACGGATGTAGGTGCTGCGGGGATCCGCAGGCTCGCTCCAGAAGGTATCGTCGCACTGGGCGTATCTGCGGTTTTCCGCCCGGAACTGGTTTTCCTGGATGTAGGAGGTGGAGCGCCATGCGCCCCCGGTAAGCCGCTTCCCCTTGTAGGAGAAGGAAACATCCCAGCTCTGGCCCTTGCCGATCCGCAGTACGGTGTCCCCGGAAACCAGCTCGGCATAGTCCTTTTCGTTGGTGATCTTCGGGGTATAGCCCTGGTCCGCATGCAGCTCGAATTTGGGCTCGTTCTGCAGGGTTCCCTTAAAATGCCGGATGGAAACCCGGATGACATTCTCCTGGGTGGAGGAATAGGTGATCTCCAGAGTGACGCCCCCCAGGGTCATGGCACGGTTGTAGATGGTCTGGGAGGTGGCCAGCACGGTGATGGCGTGCTCCGTGGTGGTGACAGCATAAGCCTGTACTGCATAATCCACCTCATAGCCCCTCTGGTTAAGCCAGAATCCGTCAGAAAATTTCATAGAAATACTCCGTTTCTCCGCCGTCAGACTGAGAGGAGGCGCCGGAGTCTCCTGCGCACGGAAAAACCGGCCTGAACACGCTGCCGGCACGGCGGAGCAGACAGCGTGGTATATTTCTTTCCCGGCAGGCAGAAGCCCATGCCGTTTCGCTTATCATTGTAGCATAATTCCCGGCAGGTGTCAACGGATGGGAGGGGGAAAATCTATGACCGAATGTCACCTTTGCTGCGGTTTTGCTTCACTGTCCCGAAGATTTCCCGCCGGGTGACATAAGCGCAGACCCGTCCGAATATGTATATTCCGTAAGCGAGAAAACCAAAGGAGGTACCCAGATGGAATTGAAGGTGAACAGGGAAGTCATTTCGGTCTGCGAGGAGCTGTACAGCGGCGTGCAGGAGCAGAGCACGGAGCTTGATTATATTCTGCCGGACTACTTCCCGGAGATTTTCCGGATTATCCAGGCCCGGATGGAGCCCCGGATCACCGGCTATACGATCAGCGAGGGCGTGCTGACCTATGAACTGTGCGTGGAAATCTGCGTGCTGTACTGCGCCCAGGACAGCGCCGACGTACACTGCGTGCGCCAGAAGCTGTGCTACACCAGAACGGCGGAGCTGGGCAGACAGTGCGAGGGCATCGCCCCGGAGCTTAATGCAAAGCCGGACTATGTGAACTGCCGGGCGGTGAATCAGCGGCGCATTGATCTGCGGGGGGCGGTATCCATCCGGATCCGTGCCACCTGCGTCACCCAGCAGGAGGTAATCGGGGACATCTTCGGGCTCTGCGCCCAGACCCGGAAGGAGCCGGTGACCTATACCTCCCGGCGGCTCCACGGGGTGCGCACCTTTACCCTCAGCGAGCAGGCGGAGCTGGGGGAGGCAAAGCCGGCGGCGCTGCAGGTGCTCCGGACGGATGTGCAGCTGCTGGGCGGGGACACCCGGATCATCGCCGGAAAGCTGGCGGCAAAGGGGGACGCTGTGGTGCGGCTGCTGTACAGCTGCCAGGGGGGCATGGAGTCCATGCAGTTCACCCTGCCCTACAGCCAGATCGTGGATCTGGAGGGGGTGGACGACACCTTTTCCTGTACCGTCCGGCCGGAGCTTGCAGACTGTGAGATCACCCCGGCGGCGAAGAATGACGGGGAGGCACGGAGCTTCCAGTGCGAGCTGAGCATCCGGCTGGTGTGCACAGCGGTGAGAACCTCGGTAACGGAGCTGGTGACGGACGCCTTTTCCACCCGGCATCCCTGCACCTATACCACAGCGCCCGTGCGGCTTTCCGGCTGCGGCGCTCCCGTATCCGACAGCGGAGCGGAGCGCTGCACCCTGGTGAGCAAGGAGGGGGAGCTGCGCCGGGTCTATGACGTATGGTGTACCCCCCGGAACATGGGGGCACGGGTGCTGCCGGAAGCCGGGAGCATCGAGGTCAGCGGCATGCTGGCCTGCAGCGTGCTTGCCCAGAGTGACGGCGCCGCTCCGGTGATGCTGGAGCAGGAGTTTCCCTTTACCCGGATGCTGCCTGCCCCGGAGGACTGCACCGCCGCCCAGGTACAGGTGCAGATTCCCGCCTGCTCCTATACCCTGACGGGGCCGGATACGGTGGTGCTTCAGCCGGAGCTGCGGATTCTGGCGGATACCCGGGTGCAGCGGACCATGCCCCTGCTGACGGAGGTGCAGATCAACGAAGAGGAACGCATCGCCCCCAAGGACGGCTGCGCACTGCTGCTGTATTACGGCACCGCAGGCGAGGCGGTCTGGGATATTGCGAAAAAGTACTGCACCTCCATCGGGGCCATTGTGGAGGAAAACAATCTGACCCAGGAGCGGCTGACCGAAAACGGCATGCTCCTCATTCCCTTGGCGGACAGGAGGTAACCGAATGGCACAGGATATTTACAGCGACATCGCCGGGCGCACCGGCGGCGACATCTACATCGGCGTGGTGGGACCGGTGCGTACCGGAAAATCCACCTTTATCAAGCGGTTCATGGAAACCCTGGTGATTCCCAATATTGAGGGGGACTTCAAGCGGGAGCGGGCCATGGATGAGCTGCCCCAGTCCGCTGCCGGAAAGACCATTATGACCACCGAGCCCAAGTTCATTCCGGAGGAGGCGGTGGAGATCAGTCCGGAGGAGGGAGCACGGCTCCGGGTGCGGCTCATTGACTGTGTGGGGTACATCGTGCCCAGCAGCCTGGGGTATATCGAGAACGAAGCCCCCCGGATGGTGGCAACCCCCTGGTTTGAGGAGGAGGTGCCCTTCAGCATGGCGGCGGAGGTGGGCACCCGGAAGGTGATTTCCGAGCATTCCACCATCGGGCTGGTGGTTACCACCGACGGCTCCATTTCGGATATTCCCCGGAGCGAATACGCCGAGTGCGAGCAGCGGGTAATCCGGGAGCTGCAGGATCTGGGGAAGCCCTTTGTGGTGATTCTCAACTGCACGGAGCCGGAGGGGGAGGAGGCCCTTGCCCTGTGCGAGGAGATGCGCCGGGCATACGGGGCGCCGGTCATTCCGGTAAGCTGCCTGGAGCTGACGGAAACCGACATCCGCAGCATCATCACCCAGATTCTCTACGCCTTTCCGGTCAGGGAGATCCGGGTGGAGATGCCCGGCTGGATCACGGAGCTTGCCCCGGATCACTGGCTCCGGGAATCCGTATTCGGCGCCATCCGCTCTGCCGCAGCGGAGCTGGTCACCGTCAGGGACGCAAGGAGCCTGTGCGGAAGCATCAGCTGCCCCCAGATCACCGACGCCCGGGTCCGGGATATTGATCTGGGCTGCGGTGCGGTCACCGTGGCGGTCAGCCTGGATCCGGGACTGTTCTATCAGATTCTGGGAGAGGCCACCGGGCTGGAAATCGGCTCGGAAAGTGATCTGCTGCCGGTGCTGCTGGAGCTGAGCCGCATCAAGAAGGCATACGGCCGGCTGGAGGCTGCCCTTTCTGAGGTGGAGGCAACCGGCTACGGCATCGTGATGCCGGATATTACGGAGCTGTCCCTGGAGGAGCCCCAGATCATCAGGCAGGGGGGCAAATACGGGGTGCGGCTCAAGGCCTCCGCCCCCTCCCTGCATCTTATGCGGGCGAACATCAATACCACCGTCAGCCCCATCGTGGGCACGGAAAAGCAGAGCGAGGAGCTGGTCAAGTATCTTCTGCAGGAGTTTGAGGAGAATCCCACAAAGATCTGGGAATCCAACATCTTCGGCAAATCCCTCCACGAGCTGGTGAACGAGGGACTCCACAACAAGCTGTACAAAATGCCGGTGGAGGCCCGGATGAAGCTGCAGGAGACCCTGGAGCGGGTCATAAACGAGGGCTGCGGCGGACTCATCTGCTTTATACTCTGACCCTGACCGGACAGCGGAAAGCTGTCCGGCTTTTTTGCGCCACGCCTTGACGAATGCCGAAAAAGGGTATATACTACTAAGTAAGACAGGGCAGCGGCGCGTGATTTCCGTGCGGTGCTGCCATTACATTTCACGGAGGCTATTATGCAGGAACAACAAACCGAAACCGCCGGAACCATCGACCCCCGGAACCCCTTTGACAATCCCACGGAGAACCGGGACTATAACCTGGATTACTCCGATATTCTCCCTCCCGTGACCGCTCCGGGGTATACTATGCCGGTGCTGCCCGCCAAGCTGGAGCAGCACAACATCCGCCGGTTCTATAATCTGGGGGGCGGTATGCTGCTGCTGCACCTGGTGGCAACCAACATTATTGCCACCGTCTTATACGCCGTCTTCCCCCTGGTGCTGTCCGTGGCGGACAGGCGGAGCGCCGGCGCACTGCCGGACAATTATGACACCATCGTCAGCAATTACATCAGCAATTCCTCCCTGTCCATGGCACTGAACGCCTTTGTGTTCCTGCTGTGCAATACGGGAATCTTCCTGCTGGGGTGCAAATGGGCGAAGATTCCCGTGGGCTCCCTGTTCCAGACCAAGAAGCTCACCGTGCCCACCATGCTCCGGTATATGGGGCTGGGGCTGTTTTTGCAGATGGTTTCCGCCCTGCTTGCCACCTTTGTGGACGATCTGCTGGTGAAGGGGGGCTACGGCACCTATACCCCGGACTTCAGCCTGTCCGGAAGCAAGCTGCAGCTTGCCGCCATGGTGCTCAGCACCTGCCTGGTGGCGCCCATTACTGAGGAGCTTTTATACCGGGGCTTTTTCCTCAAGGTGATGTCCCGGGTGAGCCAGCGGTTCGGCATTTTTATGAGCGCTCTGTTCTTTTCCCTTGCCCACGAAAACATCGCCCAGGGCATCCTCACCTTCCTGGTGGGCGTTCTGCTGGGCTACATCGCCACCAAGCATGACTCCATCATCCCCTGCATCCTGGTGCATTTCACCATCAACTCCTACAGCATGCTCTGCTCCCTGCTGGACAGCTATAACGAGGAGCTTGCCAATATGTTTTCCGGCCTTACCGCCGTCATCATCCTGGTGGGCGGGGCGGTACTGTTTATTTACACCCTGATTATGGAGCGGCTGCCGGACAATACCCCCCGGCAGAGCCTGCGCTGCGGCAGGATTGCCATCGGCGCCTGGCCCCTGGTGCTCACCGCCCTTATCCACATCGGCGCTGCCCTGCTGTATATGGGGATGAACAACGGCTGATTTTTTCAGATTATTTTCAGGAAGCCGGGGTATAATACAGCTGGATGTGAACATCCCTCTCACCCCCCTCTGAACCCTGATTTCTCCTCGCCGTGCAGTGCACGGCAATTTTTTTGCGCTTCATGGTTTTTAAGATTATTTTAAGCCTTATGCCCTATACTTACTCATGGATTGAAAAATCCCCAATTCCCCCCATTTGATCGTTTGCTTTGTTTTCCGGCTATGTGCGTGTCCGCGTACATAGTCCTTTTTCTTTCCGGAGCATAAAAAGAACGGTGCATGGGGTTCATGCACCGGCTTCTTATTCAGTATGCTGCCCGGATCAGGGTCTGTACCAGCTCCGGATACAGCCAGCGGCAGCTGTGCCGATCCAGCAGCCCCATGCTTTCCTTTCCGGTGCAGGTATCCCACCACAGGCACCGGATTCCCCGGCGTGCAGCCTCCCGGACGTAGTATTCCGCCCAGGCCAGCCGCTGTGCATCGTCGGGCTTGCACACGGCGGCAAATTCCCCGATCAGCAGGGGAATTCCCCGGCGTACAAACCGGTTCTCCAGCCGATCAAGCTGCTCCGTCAGCTGGGTGCGGTCCGCCGGGCTGCCCCACCGGATCCGGGGCTCCGCCCAGTTCACCTCCCGGGAGGGGAAGCAGAATTCCGTGGGGGTGTAGGCGTGTACCGAGGCCATCAGGTACGGATCCTCCGGCAGCACCAGCCCCTTAATGGCGGCCTCCTTGGGGGACGCCGCATAGGTGGGCAGCAGCAGCTTCCGGGTGCGGTTTTGCTCTCCGGAGGAACGGATAATCCGGACAAAGGCTTCGTTAAGCCGGTTTACCGCAGCATACCGCTCCGGATTTCCCACCCAGTCATTTCCGCAGTGGGGCTCGTTCATGGACTCGAAGATGAGCTTTTCCCCGTATCCGCCGAACCGGGCCGCCAGCTGGGTCCACAGGGCGGTGAAAACCGGCAGCACGCTTTCGATGTGCGCCCCATCCGGCACCAGCCAGGTATGGGGATCGTTCATGGCGGAGCCGTCGTGGTGCAGGTTGACAATCACATAGGCGCCCAGCTCCAGCCCCCAGCTGATAATCTCCTCCACCCGGCAGAGCCATGCCTCGTCCAGCCGGTACTCCGGCCCCTTGCCGAAATGCCCCGCCCAGGTCACGGGGATGCGCAGCACGTCAAAGCCCGCCTCCGTTACGGTTTCCAGCACCCGGCGGGTCACCGGCGGGTTGAACCAGGCGGTTTCCGCCTCCAGCCCCTTGCCCGGGGCAAAGCAGTCCAGGCTGTTGCCCAGATTCCAGCCGATGTGCATCCGTGCCGCCATTTCCTCGCCGGTACAGGGCCTGTTCTGTTCCTTCATCTCCAACACTCCGTTCCTTCTGTTTGCAGTCAGCTCATTATAGCATGGGGCTGCGGAGGCTGTCCATGTACAAACTATATGAATTTCCCGGCTGGATTTGTGCGCCTTGTCTGAATTCTGCCGGAAGAATCCATGAAAACTGGGAGCATTGACAAATCCGCCGGGTCGTAGTATAATAAGTGAAATATCGCATGCCCATGCAGAAACGAGGTGCGCCATGATTTTCAACCTTTCCGAACACGCTGCCAGTCCCACGGATCATGACTGGGAAATCTTTCAGAAGCTGTTTCCCTATATGGGCGCTTTTTTATACATCCACACCACCCGGGAGGCTTATCTGGATGACAATACCTTCCGGATCCTGCATATCAAGAAGGAACATCCCAACGGGCTTTTGTCCCACGACCAGTTCACCCAGGTGATGCAGGACATTACCCGGAATCCGGTTGCCCGGCAGAACCAGGTCTATCAGTACAGCCTTGGGGAGGAGCAGCTCCAGCTGCGGCTGAGCTTTGTGGAGCGGGACGCCCAGAGCTGGATGGGCTTTGTTCAGGATATTACTCACTACAACGACGCCTTTTGTCCGGTGTTCCAGGATGCGGGGGAATACGACGCCCTGACCCACCTGTACCACCGGAGCGCCTTTATCCGCCACACGGAGCAGTGTATGCGCAGCTATCCGGGAGCGGGCTATTTTGCCATTCTGCACGTCAACGGCATCGAGCAGATTGCCCAGCAGTACGGCTACAGCCAGAATGACCGGTGTGTAATTGCCATCAGCCAGGCGCTGCGGAGCTTTTCCTCTCCCCAGGTCATCATCGGCATGCGCTCCTATAAGGAATTCATGGTCTATGTGGGGGGAAGCGCCGCCGAGCAGGTGGGAACCATCTTCCAGCGCATGCGGGAGGCGATTTCCGGCTGCGTCATTACCGATGATTTCGGCGAGGTGCTGAAGATTGACGCCAGCAACGCCCTGACCATCAGCCTGGGGTACTCGGTCCGCACCGCCGGCAGCTATGATCTGGATACCCTCATCAACCACGCCAACTTCTCCGTGTTTGAGGCCATCAACGAGCGGAAGGACATCTGCGCCTTCAACAAGACCCGGTACGAGGCGGACAAGACCCAGTTCCGGGAGCTGCAGCTGTTCCGCCGGCTGGTCAGCGAAAATGCCTTTACCTATCATTTTCAGCCCATTGTCAGCGCCAAGACCGGAGAGATTTTTGCCTTTGAAATTCTCATGCGGGCAGGGGAGCTGCCCCTCACCGCCACCCAGATTCTCCGGATTGCGGAGCAGAACAAGCGGCTGTATGCGGTGGAGCATGCCACCATGTTCAACGCCATGCAGGTTTTCAGCGAGCACCAGGAGGCTCTTGCGGACAAAAAGCTGTTCATCAACGCCATTTCCGATCATCTTCTCACGGAAACGGACTTTGACCTGCTCCAGACCACCTATGGGGAGCTTTTAGAAAATATCGTCATTGAAGTGACGGAGCAGAGCGATGTGAACAGCGACCTGGTGGATACCCTCAAGGCACGGTGCACCACCCTGGGCTGCAGCTTCGCCATTGACGACTACGGGGCAGGCTACTCCAACACCTCCGGGCTGCTGATGATGATGCCGGATTATGTGAAGATTGACCGTGCCCTCATCAGCGGCATTGAAAACGACGCCAAAAAGCGGCGCCTTGTGTCGGATATTATCAGCTTTGCCCACGAAAACGGCATTTCCGTCATTGCGGAATGCGTGGAGACCCGGCAGGAGCTGCGGACGGTAATCCAGCTGGGGGCGGATCTTATCCAGGGGTTCTACACCTCCCGGCCCAAGCCGGTGTTGGTGCGGCAGATTTCCAAAACCGTCCAGAACGAGATCATCAGCTTTAATCTGGAAAACCGCATCTTTGCCAGCCGCAGCTATACCGCCAAAAGTGACGAAAGCGTGGATCTTATCCGGCTTGCCCTGGAGCATTACACGGATATTCTCATCCGGGAGCAGTGCCTCACCATCGTGGGGGAGGCTGCCCATACCTCCAATATGGTGCTGAAGCTGGAGGACGGGCTGGACTGCACCCTGACCCTGCGGGATGTGAACCTGCGGGGCGTGGGGAGTCCCTGCATCCAGCTGGGAGACATGTGCAGCCTGACCCTGGTGCTGGAGGGGGTCAACCGTCTGGAGCATATGGGCATCTGCGTGCCGGAGGGCTCCTCCATTACCATTGTGGGGGACGGGGATCTGACCGTCAGCACGGACCGGGCCAACAGCTTCGGCATCGGCAATGATATGGAGCACGCCTATGGAAACATTACCCTTGCCACCGGGGGAAAGGTGTGTCTCAACACCAACGGGGAGCAGTGCGTGGGTATCGGCGGCGGGCTTAACGACTCCGGCGCCCGGATCCGGCTGCTGTCCGGGGGAATCAGCGTTACCACCTCCGGCATTGCCGGCATTTGTGTGGGCAGCCGGGAGGGCAATGCCCGGGTGGAGGTGTCCGACTGTGAGCTGGCGCTGACGGCGGATGCGGCAAGCTCCGTGGGCATCGGTTCCTTTAAGGGCAGCGTGGATATTGCCGTGAATGCCCGGGTGGATTTCCGGGGAACCGGCAACAAATCCGTGGGCATCGGTACCCTGGAAAAGGGTACCGGCACCATCGACATCCGGGATTCCTCCGTGAGCATGGCCATCAACGCCCGGTTCTGCTCCGCCATCGGCACCATCGACGGCACCATCAACACGGTGGTGGACAACGCCAATATTGCCCTGAACTGCGAAGGGTCGGAGATTGCCGGCATCGGAGACCCCAAGGGGGCAGGCTCCATTCTGCTGAAGGATGCGGAGCTGGATATGACCATGCTGGCGGCCAGCGTTATCGACGTGGGCACCCGCTGCGGCAGCGTCTCCACCCAGGGTGGCCGCAAGAGTGTGCGGATCAATCCCTGATACCCCGGGATATGCAAAAAGCGCCCGTTCCCTGCTGTGGGAACGGGCGCTGCTGTTTGTATGGATTTATGCGATTACACGGACACGGATGACGCCTTCGATAGCCTTGACAGCGTCTACAATGCTGTCGGCAACGTCGCCGGCAACGTCGATCATGGTGTAGGCGTTGTCCTTCTTGCTTGCATTGACCATATTGTCGATGTTCTTGCCTGCGTCGCCCAGTGCAGCGGTGATCTGTGCGATGATGGTGGGCACATTCTTGTGCAGCACGCACAGCTTGGTGCCGTTTGCATGCATTTCCGCATTGGGGAAGTTCACGGAGTTGATGATGTTGCCCTGCTCCAGGTAAGCAACCAGCTCGTCAGCCGCCATCATTGCGCAGTTGTCCTCGCTCTCCGGGGTGGATGCACCCAGGTGGGGGATCGCAATGATATTCTTCACGCCGATGGTATTGGCGTTGGGGAAGTCGGTGACATAGCAAGCGATCTTGCCGCTTTCCAGGGCAGCGATCATGTCAGCATCGTTCACCAGCTCGCCTCTTGCGAAGTTCAGCACTCTTGCCCCGTCCTTCATCTTGGCAATAGCCTCGGCGTTGATGAAGCCCTTGGTGTCTGCGTTGTAGGGAACGTGGATGGTCAGGTAATCCGCAGCAGCCAGAACCTCGTCAGCGGACTTTGCAACCTGTACTGCCGGGGACAGGCGGAGCGCTGCGCCCACGGACAGGAACGGGTCGGTGCCGATGACCTTCATGCCCAGGTCGATGGCAACGTTTGCAACCAGTGCGCCGATTGCGCCCAGACCGATGATACCCAGGGTCTTGCCCTTGATCTCCGGGCCTGCAAACTGGCTCTTGCCTTTCTCCACCAGCTTGCCCACGTTGTCTCCCTCATCCTTCAGAGAGGGAACCCAGGCCATAGCCTCGGAGATCTTCCGGGAGGACAGCAGCAGTCCTGCGACTACCAGCTCCTTTACAGCGTTTGCGTTTGCGCCGGGGGTGTTGAATACTACGATGCCCTGCTCTGCGCACTTGTCAACGGGAATGTTGTTGACGCCGGCGCCGGCACGGGCGATGGCAAGCAGATTGCTGCCGAATTCCATATCGTGCATAGCAGCAGAGCGGACCATAATCGCATCCGGATTCTCCGGTGCGTCTGCTACGGTGTATTTTGCAGCATCCAGGCGGCAGGTGCCTACCTTGGAAATCTTATTGAGTGTCTGAATCTGAAACATGACAAAACCCTCCTGTATGTATACTCAGGCGTTCTCAGCCTCGAACTGCTTCATGAATGCAACCAGCTTTTCCACACCCTCGATGGGCATTGCGTTGTAGATGGAAGCACGCATGCCGCCTACGCTCCGGTGACCCTTGATGTTGATAAAGCCGTTCTTCTTTGCCTCTGCTACAAACTTTGCGTCCAGATCAGCGTCTCCGGTAACAAAGGGTACGTTCATCAGGGAACGGTCCTTGCCCTGTACGGTGGGCTTGAAGAGCTTGGAGCTGTCCAGGAAGCTGTACAGAATGGCTGCCTTCTTCTCGTTGTGCTCCTTCATTGCGGTAAGGCCGCCCATCTTCTCAACCCACTCCAGCACCAGCTTCAGAATGTAGATGCCGTAGGTGGGGGGAGTGTTGTACATGGAGCCGTTCTCTGCATGGGTCTTGTAGTCGAACATGGTGGGTGTGCCTTCCTTGGCATTGCCGATCAGATCCTCACGGATGATGACAACGGTCAGGCCTGCAGGGCCCATGTTCTTCTGTGCGCCTGCGTAGATCATGCCGTACTTGCTGACGTCAACCGGCTCGGACAGGATGCAGGAGGACAGGTCAGCCACCAGGGGCACATTGCCGGTATCCGGCAGCTCTGCAAAGCGGGTGCCGTAGATGGTGTTGTTCTGGCAGATGTGGAAGTAGTCTGCGGTGGGGTTGAACTTGGACTTGTCAAGCTCCGGGATATAGGAGAAGGTCTTATCCTTGGAGGATGCAACGATATTGCAGTTCTCTGCGCCGCAGAGCTTTGCAGCCTCGGAGTATGCCTTGTTTGCCCACTGGCCGGTGATGACAAAGTCAGCCTTGCCGGTCTTGTTCATCAGGTTCAGGGGGATCATGGCAAACTGAGAGGAAGCGCCGCCCTGGAGGAACAGAACCTTGTAGTTGTCGGGAATGGACATCACCTTGCGCAGTCTTGCCTCGCAGTCGTCGATGATTGCCTGGTATTCCTTGGAGCGGTGGGACATTTCCATTACGGACTGGCCGCTGTCACCGTATTCAAGCAGCTCATCCGCTGCGCGCTTGAGAACCTCCTCAGGAAGGGTCGCCGGACCTGCGCTGAAATTGTAAACTCTGCTCATTGTAGATAACCTCCGTTAAATTTGATGGGGTCACTGTCCGCCCATGGCGCACGCATGACCGCCCACAGTACATAACATATAATCATTATAGCGCGTTTTATGCCAAAAGTCAATACAATTCTTTCACGATTGTGAATAAAATAACGGCTTGTACCGGGCATTTTCTTGGCATAAACACGAAAAAGGAGGCTTTCCGTTGGAAAACCTCCCCTGTGTTCAGCGATGGGGTCATATATGGTTGTATATCCGGCTATCCGGCGAAGATCTGTACCCAGCTGTCGGTGGCAGCGTCATAGCCCACCCCCAGCATGGAAAAGCCCCCGTTGAGGATGTTCACCCGGTGCCCCTCGGACTGCATCCAGCCCGCCATAACCTCCTGGGCGGTGGCATAGCCCTGGGCAATATTTTCTCCTGCGGTCAGGAAGGAAAGCTCACAGTCCTCCAGCACGGTAAAGCAGGGCGTGCCGTCCGGCCGGGTATGACTGAAGGACTGGGCAATTTCTCCGACACGGATATTCGCCGCCCGGAGCAGCTCCTGGTTCAGCTTCAGGGCAGGCAGACCATATTCCGCCCGTGTCTGGTTCACCAGCGCCAGAATCTCTGTGGCATAGGCCGGCGCAGAGACTGTGGGCTTGGTCTCCGGCGTTGTCTCCGGCGCAGGGGCAGGCTTTGTTGCCGGACTGGTTGCGGGAGCAGGCTTCGTTTCCGGGACGGCAGTGGTCCGGACAGGCTCACGCCGGGCGGTGGAAGGGGGCGCCGTTTTTGCCGGAGGGGGCACAGTGGTTTCCTGCACCGGCAAATCTGTGATTTCCGCCGGGGGCGCAGTGGTGGTGCATGTGGTGGTGATCCGGGCAGGAGCGGTGGTCTGTACCGGGGGAGCCGTTGTCACCGGAGCCGTAGTTTCCGGCGCCGTTGTTGCAGAAACTGCCGGAGTGCGGTAGACCCTGGTGCCCTCAGCCCGTGCCTGTGCCACGGTAACCGGCGGCGATACCCGGGCAGTCTGGGCACTGTCCTCCATAGCGCCGCAGCCGGCAGCTGTCAGCAGCAGCAGTGCACAGCATGCTGCAAGTCCTCTGCGAATGCTCATCATACCAACACCCCCATCAGCCGATTGTCTGCGAATTAACTACTTATAGTATAGCACGGAATCTGCTGTTTGTCAATATATACAATGTGCTTCAAATTTTGGAATAGTTTTTGTGTGCTATGCGCAAAATGAGCCCGGCGCCATGAAATAAGCAAAAAAAGCAAAGAAAGCCTTGCATTTTTTCGCCGGATGTGGTATACTTATTGGGAAATTCGGATGCCCACAGGAACAGGGCCCCACCCGATCTTATACAGGAGGAGAAACAAAAATGAATATTATTGAGATTGTCGGCGGCGTTCTGCTGCTGATTACCGTTGTGCTTGCAACGATTCTCTGCATGATGCAGGACCAGAACCGGGATCAGAACATGACCTCTGCCATCACCGGCGCCAGCAACGATTCCTTTTACGGCAAGAATGCCGGCCGCACCAAGGAGGCCATCCTCTCCAGATTCACCTGGATTTTGCTGATCGTCTTCTTTGTTGCCACACTACTGGTAAACATTCTTCCGATTTATATTAAATTCTGATCTGACAGGATGCTGACGCCCTGTGATCCGGCTGCCGTTCTTGCGGCAGGGTGGGTTGCAGGGCTTTTGTTGTAAGGAGAATTGCAAAATGATGAAAAAGCGTGAATACAAGCAGGAAAAGCACGGCCGGGGCAAGGGGAGCGCACCGAAGCCCCATGGCGGCAAGCAGAATACGGGGAAGGAAAAATACGACGCCGCCTATTATACGGAAAAAATCCGCAGCGCCCTGGCACGCAGCGGGAAAAAGCCCATCGGCGCAAAGGAGCTGGCGGCGAAATGCCGGAGCCAGCGGGGCGCCAGCGACGCCTATGCCGCTGCCCTGGCGGCGCTGCTTGCCTCCGGTGAGATTGTGGAGCGGAAGCACACCTATATCGGTGCGGCAGAGGGGGGCTACTTCCGGGCGGAGGTTACCCGGCTCAGCCGTACCTTCGGCTTTTGCAAGCGGCTGGAGGATGAAACCGAATTTTTCGTGCCGGGCAAGTTCCTGATGGGGGCCATGCCCGGAGACCAGGTGCTGATGCGTCCCATCCCCTCCCGCACCGGGGAGCCGGAGGGGGAGGTCGTCACCATTCTGGAGGAAAGCGCCGCCCAGCTTACCGGCATGATCGTGGAGGAGGACAAGCACTGCTATCTGCTGCCGGACACCATGTCCAAAAGCCGGATCGGGATTTCCCGCACGGGCAACTGTGCCTTTGCCCCCGGGGATAAGGTGCTGGCGCAGATTTCCCACCGGGGCGCCCGGCATGCGGAGCACCGTGCCCGGATTCTGTTCAGCTACGGCTGCGCCCAGCAGGCGGCAAGCTGTGCAGAGGCGGTGATCGCCGTCAGCGGCATCCCCACGGAATTTCCGGAGGAGGTTATCACCCAGGCGGAAAAGCTGGCGCTTGCAGGGGTGCAGCCGGCGGATCTGGTACACCGGCTGGATCTGCGGGAGGAGTGTATCTTCACCATCGACTCTGCGGAATCCAAGGATCTGGACGATGCGGTATCCATCCAGCGCCGGGGGGAGGGCTACCGGCTTGGGGTGCACATTGCGGATGTATCCCACTACGTCCGGGGGAATACCCCTCTGGATATGGAGGCGCTGAACCGGGGCACCAGCGTGTATTATGCGGACAAGGTGATTCCCATGCTGCCCAAGTGCCTGTCCAACGGCATCTGCTCGTTGAATCCCGGGGAGGACCGGCTCACCTTTTCCGCCATTATGGATCTGGACAAGGACGGGGGGCTTCGTTCCTATTCCTTCCACAAGTCCGTGATCCGTTCCCGGGTCAAGGGGGTCTACAAGGAGATCAACACCATTCTGGCAGGCACCCAGACCCCGGAGATTGCAGAAAAGTATGCAGAGGTCACCGAGTCCCTGGAGATCATGAACGAGCTGGCGGAAAAGCGGCTGGCGGACCGGGAGCGCCGGGGCGCCCCCTCCCTGGATGCGCCGGAAAGCAAGCTGATCCTGAACGAGGACGGAGTCTGTGTGGATGTACAGCCCCGGACCCGGGGACGCAGCGAGCTGCTTATCGAGGAATTCATGCTGCTGGCCAACGAGGCTGCCGCCCGGGTGGCACGGGAAAAGGCCATCCCCTTTGTGTACCGGGTGCACGAAAATCCCTCTTTGGAAAAGCTGGAACGGCTGGAGGAAACCCTGACCCGGATGAATGTGGAGCACCCTGTGCTGGAGGATGTGCGCCCCTGTCACTTTGCCCAGATTCTGAAAAACGCCAAGGACAGCCCCCTGCTGCCGGCACTGAACAATCTGCTGCTCCGTTCCATGGCAAAGGCAAAGTACGCCCCCACTCCCATCGGCCACTTCGGCCTTGCCCTGGCGGACTATACCCATTTCACCTCTCCCATCCGCCGGTACCCGGATCTTGCCATCCACCGGATTCTGTCCGATGTGGTGCTGGGCTACGACAAGGACTGGTTTGACAAGCGGTATGCAGCCTTCGTGCAGCATGCCTCCGAGCGCTCCAGCGCCGCAGAGCTCCGTGCCATGACGGCGGAGCGGGACTGTGAGGACTGCTACAAGGCGGAGTATATGCTGGCACATATCGGGGAGGAATTTGACGCAGTGATTTCCAGCGTAACGGATTTCGGCTTCTATGTGGAGCTGCCCTCCACCGTGCAGGGACTGGTGCATGTGGGCTCCCTGCCGGAGGGGGAGTATACCTGTGACGGGGTGATCCACCTGACGGAGCAGCGCTCCAACACGGTGTACACCGTGGGACAGGCTGTCCGGGTACGCTGTGACAAGGCGGACGTGAACAGCGGCAATATTGACTTTTCCCTTGTAACGGAATAAAGCAGGCGGGGTATCGGCGGATGCCCCGCTTTTTGCGGCTTTGGGAAAAATTCCGGTATGGGCTTTTCTTTTTGCCGGAAGTTTGTTATAATAAGCTTTGTATGAGTATCGGCAACACGAAAAGGAAGAATGCGATGAACAAATACAAAACCCTTGCCCTGAATACCGTCATCTTTGCCATAGGCAGCTTCGGATCCAAGATCCTGCTGTTTTTCCTCACCCGGCTGTATACGGGCAATATCATTTCGGACAATCTGAACACCAAGGAGCTGCTGGAGATTACTGCCAACTTCCTGATTCCGGTGTTCACCTTCTCCATTGCGGAGGCGGTGATCCGCTACGGCATCGACCGGGCCTATGACAAGCGGCGTGTCTTTTCCAATGCGGTGGTGACGGAGCTGGGCGGGCTGGTGCTGCTGCTGCTGTGCACCCCCCTGATCGGGCTGTTCTCCTTTACGAAAGGGTTTCTGGCGCTGCTGATTATCTATATCTGCACCTCCTCATTCCGGCAGCTGTGTGCCCAGTTTGTCCGGGCAAGGGGTCTGCTGAAGCTCTATTCCGTGGACGGAATCCTCACCGCCCTGACCCTGTATCTGTTCAATGTGCTGTTCATTTCCGTGCTGGGCATGGGGGTCCGGGGCTTTATGCTGTCGGTGATCTGCTCGGATTTCTGCAGCGGCGTGTTCCTGTGCATCGTTTCCGGCATCCCCCGGTTCTTTTCCTTCCGGTATGTGGACAAAACGCTGCTGCGCCGGATGCTGAGGTTCTCCATCCCCCTGATTCCCACGGCGGTGCTGTGGATTTTCACCGGCTTTGCGGACCGGTTCTTCATCGGCATCATGGATGGGCCGGAGGGGCTGGTGGGCAAAAGTGCCGCCGGGGTATACGGGGCGGCATCCAAGATCCCCAACCTGATCTCCATGGTTTCCACGATCTTTTTCCAGGCCTGGAATATCTCCGCCATTACGGAAAACGACTCCGCCGGCAGGAATAAGTTCTACCAGCGGGTTTTCGGGGCGTACCAGTCCATTCTCTATATCGCCGCCGCCTTTCTCATCGCCCTGGTGCAGCCCTTGTCCGCACTGCTCATCAGCGACAAGCTGGATGCCGCCTACGGAGAGGCCTTCCGGTACACTCCGGTGCTGGTGGTGTCCGTGCTGCTCATGTGCTTCAACCAGTTTTTAAGCAGCGTCTACACCGCCACCCAGCATACCCGGAATTCCTTCTGGACCAGCCTGGTGGCGGCGGGGGCGAATCTGCCCCTGAATCTGCTGATGATTCCCCGGTGGGGAGTGTACGGCGCCATTGCCGCCACCTACATCAGCTATCTGCTGTGCTATATCGTCCGGATTGCGGACGCCCGGCGGTATGTGCCCTTCCGGGTCAATCACCTGCTGTTCATCATCAACAACCTGATTCTGCTGGGCATGAGCGCCGCTGTGATCCGGCAGCCCTCCCGGTATGTGCTGTATCTGGTGTGCGGCACGGGGCTGATCCTTGCTCTCAACTATGAGGCGATCATCACCACTGCAAAAAAGATTCTCAAACGCTGATTACGGAGGACCGCTATGATTTATTTGCTGGAGGACGACAACAGCATCCGGGAGCTTGTGACCTACTCCCTGAACAACTCCGGGCTGGAAACAAAGGGCTTTGAAAAGCCCTCGGATTTCTGGCGGGGCATGGAGCAGGAGCAGCCGGATCTGGTGCTGCTGGATATTATGCTGCCGGAGGAGGACGGGCTTTCGATTCTCAGAAAGCTCCGGAGCAATCCCCCCACCCGGAAGCTGCCCATCCTGATGCTCACCGCCAAGGGCAGCGAGTACGACAAGGTCATCGGGCTGGACTGCGGGGCGGACGATTATGTGCCCAAGCCCTTCGGCATGATGGAGCTCATCGCCCGGGTAAAGGCGCTGCTGCGCCGGGCGGAGCCAAGGGATCCCCAGCCGGAGCATACCATCCGGGGGCTGTATGTGTGCCCGGCAAAGCATATCGTCACCGTGGACGGGGAGCCGGTTTCCCTGACCCTCAAGGAGTTCGAGATGCTGTGCGTATTTTTAGAAAACCGGAACGTGGTGCTGACCCGGGATCAGCTGCTCAACAAGGTGTGGGGCTATGCCTTTGACGGGGAGAGCCGGACGGTGGACGTACATATCCGCTCGCTGCGGCAGAAGCTGGGGGATTATGCGGACGTGATCGAAACCGTCCGGGGAGTGGGCTATAAGCTCAGCGAGCCGGAGGGCGGACGATGACCCGGCGGGTTTTTCTGTCCATCATGACCGCCGCCGGCGTGTCGCTGCTGGCGGCTATGCTGCTGATTCTGGGCATGCTCCAGTCCGCCTATACCCAGCGGTACCGGCAGCAGCTCCGGGACGAGGCAGCCTATGCGGCTGCCGGCCTGGAAACCGGCGGCACCGCCTTTTTGGCGGCGCTTCCCGCCGGCTCCGGCCGGATTACCCTGATCGGGGCTGACGGCACCGTGCTGTATGATTCCACCGGCACGCAGGATATGGAAAACCACAGTGGGCGGCAGGAGGTGCAGCAGGCTCTTGCCTCCGGCACCGGAGAAAGCAGCCGGTATTCCGCCACCATGGGGGAGCGCACCTATAATTACGCCCTGCGGCTGGAGGACGGCCGGGTGCTGCGGGTATCCGCAGCGGACTTTACCCTGCCGGAGGTGCTGCGCAGTCTGGCAAAGCCCCTGCTGCTGATTGCGGTTATCGTTGTGCTGCTGTCCCTGTTCCTTGCTTTGAAGCTGACCCGGAGCATTGTGCGGCCCATCAATCAGCTGGATCCGGAGCATCCGGACAAGGCGGAGATCTATCCGGAGCTTTCCCCCTTGCTGGACAGGCTGTCCTCCCAGAGCGGCCAGATCGACGAGCAGATCCGGGAGCTGCGCCGGAAGCAGCAGGAATTTGCAGCCATCACCGAAAATATGCAGGAGGGCTTTCTGATCCTGGACCGGGACACCAATCTGCTGTCCTACAACACCAGTGCCCTGCGGCTGCTGGGGGCGGACGATGCGGTGCTGGGGCAGAGCGTGCTGGGGCTCAACTCCGGCAGCAGCTTCCGGGATGCGGTGGAGCGTTCCATCGCCGGGGAGCATTACCAGCGCACCATGCACCACGACGGCCGTTACTACCAGCTGATCGCCAACCCGGTGCACCAGGAGGACGGGATCATCGGCGCCGTGCTGATTATCCTGGACGTAACGGAAAAGGATCAGCGGGAGAACCAGCGCCGGGAGTTTACGGCAAATGTATCCCACGAGCTGAAAACCCCCCTGACCTCCATTTCCGGCTTTGCGGAGATCATCATGAGCGGACTTGCCAGGCCGGAGGATATTACCCACTTTGCCACCAATATCTACGCAGAGGCACAGCGGCTCATTACCCTGGTGGGGGATATCATCAAGCTGTCCCAGATGGACGAAAACTCCATTCCCGTGGAGAAGGAGCCGGTGGATTTGCGGGAGATTGCGGATTTTGCCTGTGAACGGTTGTCCCAGGCAGCGGCGAAAAAGCATATTACTATGGCGGTACACGGCAGCCGGGAAACCGTCAGCGGTGTGCATCAGATTCTGGAGGAAATGGTGCTGAACCTGTGCGACAATGCCATCAAATATAATGTAGAAGGGGGCAGGGTGGACATTACCGTCAGCCGGGATCCCCGGGGGGCAGTGTTCCTGTCCGTGGCCGATACGGGCATCGGCATCCCCCAGAGCGACCGGGAACGGGTGTTCGAGCGGTTTTACCGGGTGGACAAGAGCCACTCCAAGGAAATCGGCGGCACCGGACTGGGGCTGTCCATCGTGAAGCACGGCGCCGCATACCACGGGGCAACCCTGTCGCTGGAAAGCGAGCTGGACAAGGGCACGGTCATTACCATGACGTTCTGAAAACCATCGCCGGGTTTTCCCCCGCAATTCATGGAACTGTCACCTGTTTTTCACATTGGGCTTTTATACTGTAATTGTTCCCGGAAGAGATACGAACAACGGCGGCGCCCCCAAACCGCAGCTGCTTGCCTCCGGCGGAATTGGTTTACCCCGACCGTTCCGCCGCCGGGAGACCCCCAAATGTATTCTGTACGGTTCCCCATCCGCACAGAATCCAAAATCTTCTCCTATATGTTACATGAAAGCGCTCCGCTGCAGAAATACAGCGGAGCGCTTTCGGCTTTACATTGTTTCGGGGGACAGGAAAATGCGGCAACACCGCATGCACTCTGTACGGTGTTGTCTTGAATCATGGAAGTGGTTTTTCTTTATTTATAGTATACCGCAGGTATGTGTCAATTTCCGCACCATTTTGTGAATTTTTTATGCACAATGCTGCATCAGCCCACTTTTTTGTCAATGAACTGGGGCTTGAACTTGGAATACAGAATCTTCTGCTCGCTGTACAGCCCTGCATAGCCGGAGGAAATATACGCCACTGCAACCGCTGCCCCATAGAATGCCGCACCCTCTCCGCCGAACAGCTCCACGCTGAGGAACAGGGTGGTCAGAGGGCAGTTGGTGACGCCGCAGAACAGGGAAATCATGCCCACTGCGGCGGCAAAGGAAGGATCCAGCCCAAAAAGACCGGACAGGGCGCTGCCGCAGGTGGAGCCAACGAAGAATACGGGAACGATTTCGCCCCCCTTGAAGCCTGCCCCCAGGGTCAGCGCCGTCAGCAGCAGCTTCAGCAGGAACACATACCAGGCCTGCTGCTGGCTGAAGGCGGCAAGGATGGTTTCCGTACCGGCGCCGTTATACTGCCGGGTGCCCAGCAAAAGGCTGCACAGCACCACCAGTCCGCCGCCCACGGCTGCCCGCAGATAGGGATTTTTCAGGAACCGCTGATAGCCCTTTGCCGCCCAGCGGATGGCGGAGCAGAACACAAAGCTCAGCAGACCGCAGGCCAGAGCCACTGCGGCGGTTTTCCCGAAGGACAGCCAGCCGGCAGCCGGCACCAGCACCTGCAGCTGCATGGGACCCATGCCGAAGAGCCGGGCAACTCCGGTACCGGCAATGGCTGCGGTCATACAGGGCAGCAGGGCGGAGTAATGGAGCACCCCGATGCTGATGACCTCCATGGCGAAAAAGGCGGCGGACACCGGGGTGCCGAACAGGGCGGCAAAGCAGGCGCTCATGCCGGACATGACCAGAATCCGGCTGTCCGCTTCGTCCAGCTTCAGCGCCTTGGCAAAGGTGGCGCCCATGCTGCCCCCGATCTGGAGAGCGGCGCCCTCCCTGCCGCTGGAGCCGCCGCAAAGGTGGGTCATGACGGAGGCGATGAAGATACAGATCATATTCCGCAGATCCATTCTGCCGTTTTCCCGCACTGCCAGCAGCACCAGGTTTGTGCCCTTGTCCTCCCGGATGCCCAGCAGGTGATAAAGCCCCACAATCAGCAGCCCCGCCAACGGCAGCAGATACAGCAGCCAGCCCTGGGACTGTCGCAGGGCAGTGACCGTTTCCACCGCCCAGGAAAAGGCGGTGCCCACCAGGCCCACCAGCCCCCCCATGGCCAGACCCAGCAGCGTCCATTTACAAAGGCACCCGGCGGAAAACAGGCTGTGGCTCAGCCAGGTTCGCTTTTGTGTTCCCATTTTTTCATTCATCCTTCCCCTTCAGTTTCCGACAGATTATTATACCACATTCCCCTGGGCTCCGCAAGAAATGCCGGAAAATTTTCCGGCGTGTATAGGGGGCAGAAGTCCGGCCTCTGTGGGCGCTCCGCTGACCCGGCTCCGGTGTGTCTGTTGCCTTTATAGATAAATCCGGGTGAAATCTGTGAAACTTCTTTTTTTGTCCACCCTTTCGTTGTTTTGTGAGTTGATTTGTGCAGAGAAAACAGATAGAATATAAATGCAGTATGAACGATTCTTGAAGGAATCATGGATTATTGGAGGAGGGTAATATGAAGTTCAAGCAAATATGTGCATCTGTCCTGTCAGGTGTCATGGCGCTGGGCGTATTCACCGGGGCATTTCCCTTTGCGTCCGATGTACCGGCGGAGGACACTGCTCTGGCAGCATCCGTCTGTGAAATCAACGTGGATACCGAGTACCAGGTAATCAAGGGATTTGGCGGCATGAATCACCCGGAGTGGATAGGCGACCTGACCGATGCACAGAGAAAGACGGCATTCGGAAACGGCAGCAACGAGCTGGGTCTGACGGTATGCCGGGTATTCATCAACGAGGACAAGAACCAGTGGTACCGGGCGCTGGCAACTGCAAAGTATGCCCAGTCACAGGGAGCCATTGTGTTTGCATCCCCCTGGAATCCGCCGGACAGCATGTGTGAAACCTTTTCAAAATCAAACGACTCCGACGCCAAGCGGCTGAAGAAAAGCTCCTATGGCGCCTATGCGCAGCATCTGAACGATTTCTACAATTACATGAAGAGCAACGGCGTAAACCTTTATTCCATCTCCATCCAGAACGAGCCTGACTGGGGCTTTGACTGGACCTGGTGGACGGAGGACGAGTGCGTTGACTTCCTTGCCAATTACGGCGGCCAGCTGCAGTTCCCGGTTATGTCCCCGGAATCCTTCAGCTACAGAAAGAGCTATTACGACAAGATTCTTGCCAACAGCCAGGCAAATGCAAATGTGGACATCTGGGGCACCCACTTCTACGGCACCAGCCGCCAGAATATGGACTACCCGAAGCTGGAAAGCGACCGTCGTGAAATTTTCATGACCGAGGTTTATACCGACAGTAAGAACGACGCTGATGTATGGCCCATGGCGCTGGACGTTTCCGAGAATATCCACAACGGCCTGGTAGTGGGCAATATGAACGCCTATGTATGGTGGTATATCCGCCGGAGCTACGGCCCCATGAAGGAAAACGGCACCCTGAGCAAGCGGGGCTACTGCATGGCACAGTACAGCAAGTTTGTGCGCCCCGGTGATATCCGGATTGCCGCAACAGAACAGCCCGCAAGCAACGTATACATTTCCGCATATAAAAACGATGAAAACCAGGTTGCGATTGTTGCCATCAACAAGAGCGATTCCGAGTACAACCAGGTATTTGATCTGGGACAGAACATTACCGATGTTGACCGCTACAGAACCTCTGCCAGCGAAAACCTTGCAGCAACGCTGAATATGAGCTACAGCGGCGGCACCTTCAACGCACAGCTCCCTGCCAAGAGTGTCTCCACCTTTGTGGTAACCCTCAACGGGGGCCCGGTCATCATTGAACCGGACGAAAACGGCTATTACTTCCACGACACCTTTGAGGGTGATGTGTGCGGCTGGGAGGGCAGAGGCTCTGCCGATGTGACCCTCAGCGGACGCAGCCCCTACAAGGACGGGGAAGCACTGCTGACACAGAACCGGGAAAAAGCATGGAACGGCGCACAGAAGGTGCTGAGCACCAAGGTCTTCAAGGCTGGCGAAACCTACAGCTTCAGCGTATGTGCAGCATACCTGGACGGTGGGAACTCCCAGAAGTTCAAGCTGTCCCTGCAGTATACGGATGCCAACGGTGAGACCAAGTACGCAAACATTGCTTCCGCAGGTGCGATCAAGGGTCAGTACTGCCATCTGGCCAACACCAACTACACCATGCCGGCGGACGGCAAGGACTTTATCCTCTATGTAGAAACCGAAAGCGGAACGGACAATTTCTATATCGACGAAGCCATCGGCGCAAAGGCCGGGGTTGTGATTGAGGGTCCGGCTGCTGTAGAGATTCCGGATACCATTATCCCCGGCGACATCAACTTTGACGGCATAATCAATATCTTTGACCTGATGCTGGCAAAACAGGGCTTTACCCAGGGCGGCTTCGCCAGTGTATTTGCAGCGGATGCTGCAGACGTAAACCGGGACGGTGAAAACACCATTGCGGATGCACTGCTGATTCAGCAGTATCTGCTTGGCAAAATCAAGGCCTTCCCCGTTGTTGAGCCGCCGACTCCCCAGGTGACACCGGAGGAGTATATGGCTCAGGTCAGCGCAAAGGTGGTCAACAGCGAGCCCAGCGGTGCAACCAATGAAAACGCAGGCACTGCCTACGGCACCTACGAGAAAAAGACCATCTACTCCAGCGTCTGCAACCGGAACAAGAGCTTCAATGT
>JALELB010000040.1 GCA_022768805.1 Ruminococcus sp. | reverse complement strand
GGACCTGATTTGTCCGGTAGCCCAGCTTGTCCAGCAACGCACAATCCCGGGCGGCGGTGGCAGGATTACAGGAGATCATCACAATGCGCCGGGGCGCCATCTGCACCACTGCGTTAATCGTTGCCTGGTCACAGCCCTTCCGGGGCGGATCAACCACGATCACATCCGGGGACTCTCCCCGCTCCGCAAGCCGTTGTGCGATTTTTCCAGCATCCCCGCAGAAAAAATCTGCGTTAGCAATACCATTAGCAGCGGCGTTCTTTCGGGCGTTTTCCACTGCCTGGGGAATAATCTCAACGCCGATGAGCTTTTTGACACGATGAGCCATGGAAAGCCCGATTGTCCCCGCACCGCAGTAGAGATCCAGCAGGGTTTCGTTCCCGGTCAGCTGTGCAAACTCTGCAGCAATACCGTAAAGCCGCTCCGCCTGTGCAGTGTTCACCTGATAAAAGGCGTGGGGGGACAGCTGGAGCCGGATGCCGCACATGGTATCCCGGATCACATCCGCTCCCAGCAGGGTTTCCGTATGCTTGCCCAGGATCACGTTGGTCCGTGCAGGATTTACATTCATACACAGGGAGGTGAGCTGGGGGAACCGGGCTTTCAGCGCTTCACACAGGAGCATCAGCTGCTTCCGGGCGGGACGGGTCACCACAAAGCACAGCATAAGCTCACCGGAATGATACCCCTGCCGCAGGTACAGATGCCGCAGCAGGCCTGTCCCCTGCTGCTCCTCATAGGGGGCAATGCCCATGTCCTGGATCAGGCGCATCGCCGCCTCCAGGAGCTCGCCGAACAGGGACGGCTGCAGGGGGCAGTTCATGTAGGGTACAATCCGGTGGCTGCGCTTGGCATAAAAGCCGCATACAGCCTGTCCGTTCTGGCTGCCCACCGGGTACTGGGCCTTGTTCCGGTATCCTGCCGGGGTATCGCAGCCCAGAATGGGCAGAAATTCCGGCTTCAGTCCACCGATGCGGACAAAGGCATCCTCCACCACCTGCTGCTTGACGGCGCATTCCGCCCCGTAGGTAATATGCCGGAAGGCACAGCCTCCGCAGGCTGCATACACCGGGCAATCCGGCTCCGCACGGTCCGGCGAAGGCTCCTCCAGGCTTTCGATGATGCCAAAGGCATAGGTGGGCAGCGCCTTGACGATCCGGCACTGCAGCCTGTCCCCGATGGCCGTGCGGGGAACGAACACTGTCTCCCCGTCAATTCTGCCAACGCCGTTTCCATCCGCTGTCATGCCGGTAATGGTCAGCGGCACAATTTCATTTTTCTTTCTCATGACAGCGGCGCCCCGCAGTCTCCGCAGCAGGCGCTGCCCGTGGGATTCTGACCGGCGCAGAAGGGGCAAATCACTGTGCCCGCTTCCCCCAGCCCTGTGCAAAGCTGCTCCAGCTCCCGGCGCTTTGTGGTGATCCGCTCCACCAGCTCCGCCGTACAGGGCTCCTCACTGCGGACAGCTGCAAAATAGCTGGCTCTGCCCAGTTCCTCATACAGCGCGCTCAGCCGGTTCAGGCACCTGGCCCGCTCCAGCCGCAGCCGGGAACAGGCGATGGCGTCGCCGGTTTTTGCCGCTGCGGAATCGAACATTCTGCGTATATCGCTCCAGGTGTCACGCTCCATGACTGTTTCCTCCCAGTATCTGATCTATCTGCTGCTTCTTCTCCATCAGGCTGTCAAACCGCCCGATATACTCATAGGGGAATTTGTGATTATGAATCCGGGTGATCTGACCATCCGGCGTCACCAGCTTGGTGGAGGCAGCACAGCCAGCCCCCAGAATGGTCTGGGTTTCATCCATAATTAGGATATTATAGAGGCTTTCAAAGCCGGGCTTTGCATAGCCCACGTTTTCCAGATTCTCCAGAGTATTCTTCTGCCGGTAAAGATAATAAGGCCGGTAGCCTGCCTCCGGCAGCCGGCGCACGCTGTAATCCACCATGGCGGCAGCCGGGTTGGCAATCTGGCTCCCCCCCTGGGCATACAGTGCAGCAGACCGCTTCAGCGTCAGGGTATGCACCGTAATGCTTTCCGGATCCAGGGCAATCACCCGGTCCAGGGTATCCCGGAAGCTGTCCGGGGTATCCTCCGGCAGTCCGGCAATCAGATCCATATTGATATTGGCAAAGCCCAGGGAACGAGCCAGCCGGAATGCATCCACCGCCTGCTGTGCCGTATGCTTCCTGCCGATGGCACGGAGCACCTTATCGTTCAGGGTCTGGGGATTGATGGTGATCCGGGTGGCGCCATGGCTGCGGATCACCTCCAGCTTTTCCGGGGTGATGGTATCCGGCCGGCCTGCTTCTACAGTATATTCCCGAACCGGATCCATGTGCATATTTGCTCGGACAGCGTCCATAATCTGTCCCAGCTGCTCTGCGGAAATGGCAGTAGGCGTACCGCCCCCGATGTACACCGTGTCCAGCTTCAGCTCCAGCCGGCGGATCAGCTCGCCCCAGATGGAAAGCTCCCGGCAAAGGCAGTCCACATAAGCAGGAATCAGCTTGCCTGCCTCTGCAATGGAGTGGGACACAAAGGAGCAGTAGCTGCACCGGCTGGGGCAGAAGGGAATGGAAATATACAGGCTCACCACATCCGGCCCGAGCCGTCCCAGCAGGGGCAGCTGCACCCGGGCAGTTTCCTTTGCCAGCGCCAGCTTTTGTTCCGATACCCGGTAGGTCTGCCCCATAGCCTGCACCGCATCCTCTAGAGTACTCCCCTGCTCCACTGCGGCGGTCAGCATACGGACCGGCCGGATGCCGGTCATCATCCCCCAGGGAGGAGTGATGCCGGTAGCTTCGGTGAGATGCTCGTACAAAAGCGTGCAAAGCGCATGCTCTGCGGTACGCTTGTCGGCGTGCTGGGGGAGCTGCGCTTCGCTGCGGCGGAATACGCCGGACAAGCTGCTTTCCGCAAGGATGGTTTCCCCGGCAAGGCTTGTGCGGATATAATCCTCCTGCCGGGGAGCATCCTCCGTACAGAAGGTAAAGCGCATGGCGGGGAAAAACAGCTTGACCGTGGCCTCCGTTTCATATTTGAAGTCATGTCCGATCAGAAAAATAATCATATCAGATATAGTCCCGCAGATACGGGTTATGCTCCTTTTCATACTCCAGGGTAGAAGCGCCGTTGTGTCCCGGATAGATCAGCAGATCCCCGGAAAGCCCATTCAGCCGGGTCAGGGATTTGCGCATCTGGGGCATGCTCCCGCCGGGAAAATCCGTCCTGCCGATGGACTGGCGGAACAGGGTGTCGCCGCTGAACAGCAGCCCGTTCCCCAGGTAGCAGACACTGCCGGGGGTGTGCCCGGGGGTATGCAGCACAGTCAGCTCCAGATCATCCAGCCGGATTTTTGCGCCGTCGGTGAGAAGCTTCCCATCCGGCACCGGTTCAAAGCCCTGCATCCCCATAGGCGTAGCCAGACTCTGAACCGGGTCTGTCAGCATACCCAGGTCGTCCCCGTGGATATACACCGGTGCGCCGGTTTCCTGCTGCACCCGGGCAACCCCTCCCATATGGTCATAGTGCCCGTGGGTCAGCAAAATTCTGTCCAACTGCAGCCCCTGCTGCCGGAGCAGACGCAGAAGAATCTCCGGGTCGCCTCCGATGTCCACGGCAACGGCGTTTTTATGATCCGTTTCAAGTATATAGCAGTTTGCGCCCAGAGGGCCGAGAGAAAGCATATGCACCTTCAAGGCAAGCGCTCCTTTCTGTTAACCGTTCTTTTCGAATCCGTTCTTTTCGGTTCTGCTCTTTTCCGTTCTGGCTGCGGCACGCTCCACGCTGATGACGCCCTTCACATGACGGATTTTGTCCATCAGGTTCCGGAGCTGCTCGGTGCCGGCAATGGTGATTGCCGCCTCGAACAGGGCGTTGCCGTTCTTGAGATTCCGGGAGGCGGAGTGAATAATGGGGATCCTGGACTCCATCAGCACCCCGGTAATATCGTACACCAGTCCCACCCGGTCGGTGGCAATGACCTCGATACCGGTCTGCATAGCGGCCTGGGGCGCTGCCGCCCACTGTACATTCACCCAGCGCTCCGCCTCGGCGGGATCATTCCGCTTCATGGCCGCCCGGTAGTTGACACAGTTCTTGTTGTGAATGGAAATGCCGTGACCCCGGGTAATAAAGCCCACGATATCGTCCCCGGGCAGAGGATTGCAGCACTGGGCGTATTTCACCACGCAGCTGTCGATGTCATCCAGGATGATGCTGCCGGTATTCCGGGCACGGACACCGGGATTCTCCGCCTCTCCCGGGGCGGCGGATTCCTCCGCCTTATACTGCTTCACATATTTTTCCCGGAGCCGGGCCATAATCTTGGAAAGCAGGATGCCCCCGTAGCCGATGGATGCATAAAAATCATCCAGGGTGGAGCAGTTGTGCCGCTTGAGATCGTCCGCCAGAAATTCCTCCAGCTGCTCCTCCGGCACATGGATCTGATACCGGCGGAATTCCCGTTCCAGGGCATTTTTCCCGGTTTCGATATTCTCGCCCCGGCACTCCTTCTTGAACCAAGACCGGATCTTGGATTTTGCCTCATTGGTCTTGGCAATGTCCAGCCAGGAACGGCTGGGGCCCTTTTTCGGGTCCTTGCTGGTGATGATTTCACAGATCTGACCGGTCTGGAGCTGATAGTCCAGGGGCACGATCTTCCCGTCCACCTTGGCGCCGATGGTCTTGTTGCCGATTTCGGAGTGGATCCGGTAGGCAAAGTCAATGATGGTGGAGTGGATGGGCAGGGCGATGGAATCCCCCCGGGGGGTCATCACCATGATCTCCTCCGGAGCGATGTCGTTCTTGATGATCCGGACGATTTCCTCGGCGTCATCCGATGCCTGCTGGGCTTCGATAACCTGCCGGATCCAGGCAAGGCGCTCCTCCATCTTGTCCTTGCCCTGAACCCCCTCCTTGTATTTCCAGTGGGCGGCAATGCCGTATTCTGCCGTGGCATGCATCTCCCAGGTGCGGATCTGCACCTCAAAGGGAATGCCCTCCCTGCCCAGCACGGTGGTGTGCAGGGACTGGTACATATTTGCCTTGGGGGTGGAAATATAGTCCTTGAACCGGTTGGGGATGGGCCGGAACATATCGTGGATCAGACCCAGTACATTGTAGCACTCCCCTACGGTGTTGACGATAATCCGCACCGCATATTTATCATAGACCTCCTCGATGCTCTTATGGTTGACGAAGATCTTCTTGTATATGCCGTAAATGCTCTTGACTCTGCCGTCAATCTGGGGAGGAGCGGAAAATTCCACATCCTTGAACCGGTCTGCAATCCGCTGCTTGATGCTTTCGATGAAAGCCTCCCGCTCCTCCTTCTTGATCTCCAGAATATGCTCAATTTCCGCATAGGCGTAGGGGTCCAGATAGTGGAACGCCAGATCCTCCAGCTCCTCCTTCACAGCCCGGATCCCCAGCCGGTGTGCGATGGGCGCATAGATATTCATGGTCTCCAGGGCTGTTTTCCGCTGCTTGTTGGAGGGACGGTACCGGAGGGTACGCATATTGTGCAGCCGGTCGCACAGCTTGATGATGATGACCCGGATATCCTGGGACATGGCCAGCAGCATTTTCCGCACATTCTCCGCCTGCTGCTCCTCCGGACTGAAAATGGGAATCTTGTTGAGCTTTGTAACCCCGTCCACCAGCATGGCAACATCCTGGCCGAAGCGCTTCTTGACCTCCTCCAGGGTAACCGGCGTATCCTCCACCACGTCGTGGAGCATGGCCGCACAAATTGTGTCCGTGTCCATGCCCAGCTCCAGCAGAATGTAGGAAACCGACAGCGGATGGATGATATAGGGCTGGCCGGAGGAACGGGTCTGTCCCTCATGGGCCCTTGCCGCAAATTCATAGGAAGAGATGATCTTGCTCAGATCATACTGCTTGTCCTCCGTGAGAATTTTCTGAATCAGCATATCTATGGTACATATTTCGTCCGGCATGATAGCTCCCCCAATCAGTTAGAATTGTTGTTTGCAAGCCTGTGCAGCTTCACGTACACCTGGGATTCGGTGATCTGCACCTTTGCTGTCACCGGCAGCCGCCGCAGAGTTCCTTCCACGGTGTCCAGGGCAATCAGCCCCCGCTCTGCGAAAATATCACAGCAGATGCGGAATTTACAGTAGTTCATATCCTCCCCGGCACAGCTGGCATACAGCTGTTCCAGAGACATATCCTCCTGGCCGATGGCGGTATAAACCCGGACCAGCTCCTGCCGGGTGGGAAGCATCCTGCCGTAGTATGGGACCGGCAGCGCCTCCTGCCGCAGATATGCCTCATAGCTTGCCCGTGCCGCAAAATACGCGCTCTGCTTTGTGCCGGATAAGCGGCCGTCCCGGATCTGTGCCCGGATGCAGGGCTTTCCGTTCCAGCTGTCCGCCTGTAAAGTCAGCAGTACATCGCAGGTATCCCCCTGCCGGAAGGGAAGCCCCTCCGGCTTGCAGAAGAACCAGAAGGCGCTGATGGCGACGCCCCCGTACCGCAGGGTAATCCGGCTGTGCTGGCCGTTTTTTGTGGGCGCCACTGCGGTAACGGATGCCCCCACCACTGCAAACAGCGGCTCCGGATTCTCCGCTCCAAAGGGGGCAAGCACCCCAAGCCCTGCCGCCTGCTTTGGCGTATACAGTGCCGGAGGCAGCAGCAGGGCGGAAAGCTCCGGCACGAGCACCCCCGGAAACTGCGCTTTGGCATACTGCTGCACCAGCCGGTCAAATTCCGGCAGATCCTTTACCCCCAGGGTCATGCCCCCGGCTCCCTTGTGTCCACCCCAGTGGGTCAGCACCCCGGAGGCGGCATGCAGGCACTGATACACGGAAAAGTCCCCGAAGGACCGGGCAGAACCCCGGGCGGTGTCCCCCTCTATGGAAAGCAGGAAACAGGGCTTCCCGAACCGTTCCACCAGCCGGGCGGCAAGGATGCCGATGACCCCGGGATGCCACCCCTCCCCTGCCAGCACCAGCACCCGGGCATGTAGCAGCGCCGGATTCTCCCGCAGCTGCTGTCCGATCTGCTGCATAATGGCGTTTTCCGTGGTCTTCCGCTCCGTATTGAGCCGGTCCAGCTCGGCTGCCAGCTCCGCCGCCTCCCGGGGATCATCGCTCAGCAGCAGCCGCACCGCCAGGGAGGGAGAGCCGAACCGGCCGGCGGCATTGAGCCGGGGCGCCAGCATAAAGCCGATGCTGTGGGCATCCAGGGGCTTTTCCGAAAGGCCGGCAGCTTCAATCAGCGCCAGCAGGCCCTCCCGCTCGGTATTCTGCAGATATTCCAGTCCCCGGCGCACCAGGAACCGGTTTTCCCCGTCCAGGGGGACAATATCCGCCACGGTGCCGATGGCAGCCAGATCCCCGAACTGCTCCAGCGCCATGTCATAGCCGCCGCCGTCCAGTGCGGCAATCAGCTTCAGGGCAACCCCTGCACCGCACAGGTTTTTGTAGGGGCTGGGGCAGTCCGCCCGGTGGGGATTGATGACAGCGGCAGCCTCCGGCAGCTGTTCCCCGGGCTGGTGATGGTCGGTAACCACCAGGGTCATGCCCAGCCGGGCGATCAGCTCCGCCTCTGCCAGGGCGGCAATGCCGTTGTCCACGGTGACAATGAGGGATACCCCCTCCTCTGCCAGCCGGCGGATGGAGGCCTCATTCATGCCGTAGCCCTCGCTGCGCTCCGGAATGTAGAACCGCACATCCGCCCCCAGACATTCCAGATAGGAATACAGCATCACCGTGGCGGTTACCCCGTCACAGTCATAGTCCCCGTACACGCAGATGGGGCTGCCGGATTCCACCGCCTGGTTGATCACCTCCACCGCCTCCTGCATATCCCGGATGAGAAACGGATCGGACAGCTCCTCCGTGCCCAGAAATTCGGCTGCCGCCTGAACCGTGCGGATTCCCCGGGAGGCCAGCACCGCTGCACAGAGGGATTCCAGATCGCTGCCCCTTGTCAGCGCCCCTATGGCTTCTTCATCCGGCCGGGTAATGTTCCATTTCTTCATCGCGCTATGTAAATCCGCTGCCGGGCAGGGATCTTCTCCTTTTCTGCGGCAAATGCCGCTTATTATCTTATTATTATACCATTCTATCCGGCAGATTGCAAGGGCAGGCAGCCACAAAGCAGACGGTTCGGGGGATGCAAAATATATTCCACAAAATATTATGTCGGTTTTTTTCAAATCGGGCTTTCTTTTTTGCGAATTCCGTAGTATAATAGTATTATATTGTTTCTTCGCAGACAGGAAGAAACCAAAAATGAATCGGACGCGTTGGAGAGCGTACCAGGTGAGGTAATTTATGCAAACACAATATTCATTGGGAATCGACGTGGGCTCCACCACGGTCAAAACAGTGGTCATCGATGACGCAAAGCAGATCATCCGTTCCAGATATCAGCGGCATTATTCCCGGATCAAGGAAACCGTTTCCGAACAGCTGGAGCAGATTGCCGAAGAATACCCGGACAGTCTGTTTACCCTGTGCATCACCGGCTCTGCCGGCCTGGGGCTTGCCAACCATGCAGATCTGCCCTTTGTCCAGGAGGTGCATGCGGCGTTTATTGCCGTGAAGCAGGCCTATCCGGATACGGACGTGGTCATTGAGCTTGGGGGCGAGGATGCCAAGATCATCTTCCTGACCGGAGGGGTGGAGCAGCGGATGAACGGCTCCTGCGCCGGAGGCACCGGGGCGTTTATCGACCAGATGGCAACCCTGCTGGGGGTTACGGCGGATGAGCTGGACCGGCTTGCTTTGCAGGCGGAGCAGGTCTATCCCATTGCCTCCCGCTGCGGCGTATTTGCCAAGTCCGATATTCAGCCCCTGCTGAACCAGGGCGCCCGGCGGGAGGATATTTCCGCCAGCATCTTTCAGGCAGTGGTGGATCAGACCGTATCCGGCCTTGCCCAGGGCAGACAGATCCAGGGCAAGGTGCTGTTCCTGGGGGGGCCCCTGTCCTTCCAGAAGGGGCTCCGCAAGGCATTTGTGCAGACCCTGGGGCTGGACGATGCCCATGCGGTATTCCCGGATACGGCGCCGGTATTCGTGGCATACGGCTGCGCCCTGTTCGCCCGGGAGGGGGGCACCCCCATGCGCCTGTCCGACTGTCTGGAAAAGCTGAAAAAAGCCCGGGGCGGCGAGCAGCGCATGACCGGCCGGCGGCTGTTTGAGGACCGGTCGGAGTATGAGGCATTCATCCAGCGACACAAGCAGCACGACCTGAAGTATGCGGATCTGCATACCTATACCGGAGATGCATACCTGGGGGTGGACGCAGGCTCCACCACCACAAAGCTGGTGCTTATCACCGGCAAGGGAGAGCTGCTGTATTCCCACTATGCCTCCAACCAGGGGCAACCCCTAGACAAGATTGCGGAAAAGCTCCGGGAGATTTACCGGGAAAAGAACCCGGGGCTGAGAATCCGGGCATCCGCCGTTACCGGCTACGGAGAGGAATTGATGAAGGACGGGCTGGGGATGGATTTCGGCATCGTGGAAACCGTTGCCCACTACCGTGCTGCCTCCTATTTCTGCCCGGATGTGGACTTTATTATCGACATCGGCGGGCAGGACATCAAATGCTTCAAGATCAAGAACCACACCATTGACAGCATTATGCTCAACGAGGCCTGCTCTTCGGGCTGCGGCTCCTTTATCCAGAGCTTTGCCCAGGCCATGGGCTATGATATTGCGGAATTCTCCCAGTTGGGGCTGTTCGCACGGAATCCGGTGGATCTGGGGTCCCGGTGCACTGTGTTCATGAACAGCAGCGTCAAGCAGGCACAGAAGGACGGGGCAACGGTGGAGGATATTTCCGCCGGTCTGTCCGCATCCATCATCAAGAACGCCATCTATAAGGTCATCCGGGCAAAATCCGTGGAGGAGCTGGGACAGAACATCGTGGTACAGGGAGGTACCTTCCTGAACGACGCAGTACTCCGCTCCTTTGAACAGGAGCTGGGCCGGAACGTAATCCGCCCCGCCATTTCCGGGCTGATGGGCGCATTCGGCGCCGCCCTGTATGCCATGGAGCACCAGAAGGCGGAATCCACCCTGATCTCCCCGGAGGCTCTGGCAGATTTCAGCTATACCACCAGAGCGGCAACCTGCAAGGGCTGTACCGCCCACTGCAGTCTGAGCATCGTCCGGTTCTCCGACGGGCATACCCATATTTCCGGCAACCGGTGTGAAAAGGGCGCAGGCAAGGCAAAGACCTCCTCCCTGCCCAGCATGATGGCGAACAAATATGACATCATCCTCCACACCAACGATACCCAGCCGGAGCACCCCAAGGCAAGTGTGGGACTGCCTATGGCTCTGTCCTTCTATGAGCAGATGCCCTTCTGGCACACCTTCTTCACCACCCTGGGCTTTGCAACCGTCCGGTCGGAGGAAAGCGACCGGAGCGTATACTACAAGGGGCAGCATACCATTGCGTCGGATACCATCTGCTATCCCGCAAAGCTGACCCACGGCCATATCGAAAGCCTGCTGGAGCAGAATGTGGACTTCATTTTCTACCCCTGCATGAGCTATAACATTGACGAAGGGGAGAACGACAACCACTACAACTGTCCGGTGGTGGCATACTATCCGGAGCTGCTGAAGGCAAACAATCCCCGGCTCAACAAGCAGAATTTCCGGTTCCCGTACATGGATCTGAACCAGCCGAAAAATGTGGCAAGGGTTATGCAGGAAGCCCTGGCGGACTACGGCATCACCCGGAAGCAGACCAAAGCGGCAACGGAAGCTGCCTTTGCCGCCCAGAAGCAATACCGGGAACAGGTCATTGCCCAGGGGCAGCAGGTCATTGCCCAGGCACGGGCAGAGGGGAAGCCGATCATCGTGCTGGCGGGCAGACCCTATCACATTGACCCGGAAATCAACCACGGCATCCACAAGCTGATTACCTCCCTGGGCATGGCGGTGGTCACCGAGGACTGCGTGGCCCATCTGGGACATGTACATGATTTACAGATTCTCAACCAGTGGACATACCATGCCCGGCTGTACCGGGCGGCGGAATATGTCACCACCCAGCCGGATATGCAGCTGGTGCAGCTGGTGTCCTTCGGCTGCGGCATTGACGCCATTACCACGGACGAGGTACGCGCCATTCTGGAGCGCAAGGGCAAATTCTATACCCAGCTGAAAATTGATGAAATCAACAACCTGGGCGCAGCAAAAATCCGCCTGCGCAGTCTGGTTGCGGCAATGGAACACGGGGCGGAACAGTAGGAGGAAGTCCTGATTATGGCAGAGCATGCAAAATTCACAGAAGAAATGAAAAAGACCCACACCATTCTGGTGCCCAATATGCTGCCGGTACACTTCAAGCTGTTTATCAGCATGTTCGAGCAGTACGGCTATCATATGGAGCTGCTGGAAACCACCAGCCGGGCAGTGGTGGATGAGGGGCTCAAGAACGTCCACAATGATACCTGTTATCCGGCGCTGCTGGTCATCGGTCAGTTTCTGGAGGCGCTCAAAAGCGGCAGATACGACGTGAACCGGGTGGCGCTGCTGATTACCCAGACCGGCGGCGGCTGCCGTGCCTCCAACTACATCCACCTGCTGCGCAAGGCGGTGGAACGGGAATTTCCCCAGGTGCCGGTGATTTCCCTGAATTTCAGCGGACTGGAAAAGGACTCCGCATTCCGCATCACGCCCCCCATGTTCCTGAAGCTGCTGTACGGCGTGCTATACGGGGATCTGCTCATGTCCCTGTACAACCAGTGCAAGCCCTATGAGCTGGAGCGGGACGCCACGGACCGCTGCCTTGCCAAGTGGCAGAAAAAGCTGGAGCAGTCCTTTGCCAACGGGGACTATCTGCACACCGGCCGCAATTACAAGGCCATTCTGGATGACTTTGCAAAGCTGGAGCGCAGCAAGGTCAAGAAAATCCGGGTGGGCATCGTGGGAGAGATTTATGTGAAATACTCCCCTCTCGCCAACAACGGACTGGAAAAATTCCTGCTGTCCGAGGGCTGCGAGCCGGTGGTGCCGGCACTGCTGGAGTTCGTCATGTACTGTGCGGTGGGCACGGTGGTGGACGCCAAGCTGTACGATCACACCACCAATATGACCCGGCTGTACCGGCTGGGCTACAAGCTGATTTACAGCCGGCTCAAGCAGCAGATCCGGATCGTCAAGCAGCATGGTGTATTTGAACCGCCCCACGACTTTGAAGAGGTGCGCCGGACAGCGGACGAATACATCAGCCAGGGGGTTTCCATGGGTGAAGGCTGGCTGATCCCGGCGGAAATGGCCATGCTGGCGGAATCCGGCACGAAAAATATCATCTGCGCCCAGCCCTTCGGCTGTCTGCCGAACCATATCGTGGCAAAGGGCATGTCCCGTGCCATCAAGCAGAAGCATCCGGACGCCAATATTGTGGCCATCGACTATGATCCGGGGGCAACAAGAGTCAACCAGGAAAACCGGATCAAGCTGATGCTGTCCAACGCCAGAATGGAATAGCGTCTTGCGCACAGGCAGCCCCTGTGCTATAATGAAACACAGCATAAACCGAGCCGTCCCGTCGGACGGTTCACCGGCGTGCACGCCGGTCAGCTCTGGAGGTGTTACCTTTTGATTTATACCGTTACATTCAACCCGTCCCTGGATTATGTGGTACATGTTCCCGGCTTTACCGAAGGCATTGTCAACCGGGCAGTCCGGGAAGAGCTTTACCCGGGAGGAAAGGGCATTAACGTATCCCTTATGCTCCGGAATCTGGGCGTAGAAAGCATGGCCCTTGGCTTTATTGCCGGCAGCACCGGTGATACCATTGTCCGGTTTTTGCAGGAAAAGGGCTGCCGGACAGACTTCATCACCCTGCCCAAGGGCATGAGCCGGATCAACGTGAAGCTGAAATCCGGCCAGGAAACCGAGGTCAACGGACAGGGGCCCCATATCCCGGACAGCGCCATAGAAGCACTGTACGAAAAGCTCGACAAGCTGAAAATCGGAGACGTGCTGGTGCTGGGGGGCAGCATTCCCAAAACACTGCCGTCAGATATGTATGAACGGATCCTGGCCCGGCTGTACGGCAGGAGCATTTCCGTTGCGGTGGACGCCACAGGGGAGCTGCTGCTGCGGGTGCTCAAATACCACCCCTTCCTCATCAAGCCCAACGAACAGGAGCTTGCAGAGCTTTGCTGCCGGACGCCTCAGTCAGATGACGAGCTGGTGGCCTGTGCAAAGGAGCTGCAAGCCCAGGGCGCACGGAACGTACTGCTTTCCCTGGCTGAACGGGGCGGACTGCTGGTCACCGAGCAGGGAGAGATACATAGGCTCTATGCTCCCTATGGGGAAACCGTCAATTCCGTGGGCGCCGGGGATTCCATGGTGGCAGGCTTTCTGGCAGGCTTTCTGCAGTGCGGCGACTATTACGAAGCCTTCCGTACCGGTATTGCCGCCGGCAGCGCCACTGCCTTCAGCGAGTGGATTGCAGACGAGGTGCTGGTGCGCCAGCTGATGCAGAGAATCAAATAAAGGAGCAGATAATCCATGAAATTAGGAATGGTTGGTCTTCCCAACGTAGGAAAAAGCACATTGTTCAACGCACTGACCAATGCGGGCGCAGAATCCGCAAACTATCCCTTCTGTACCATTGAAAAAAACGTGGGCATCGTTTCCGTGCCGGACGAGCGGCTGGATAAGCTGGCGGAAATGTATCACCCGGAAAAGTTCACCCCTGCCACCCTGGAATTCGTAGATATTGCCGGGCTGGTGAAGGGCGCCTCCAAGGGGGAGGGTCTGGGCAACAAGTTCCTGGCGGACATCCGGGAGGTGGACGCCATTGTCCATGTGGTGCGGTGCTTTGAAAATATGGACATCATCCATGTGGACGGGGAAATCAACCCTGCCCGGGATATTGAAACCATCAATCTGGAGCTGATCTTTTCGGACATTGAAATGCTGGAGCGGCGCATTGACCGGGCGAAAAAGGCCTCCAAGGGGGACAAGAAGTACCTGGCAGAGGTGGACTTCCTGGAACGGCTGAAGGCGTTTATGGAGGAGGGGCATTCCGCCCGTGCCTTTGATTTCACCGAGGATGAGCTGGAAATGCTCAAGTCCACCCCCCTGCTGTCTGCAAAGCCGGTAATCTATGCGGCAAATCTTTCCGAAGCAGACTTTATGCATAATATCGATACGAACCCCCATTATAAGAAGGTCTGTGAGATTGCTGCAGCGGAGCATTCCGCAGTGCTGCCCATCTGCGCCCAGATGGAGGCGGAGATTTCCGATATGGGGGACGAGGACAAAAAGCTGTTCCTTTCCGAGCTGGGGCTGGAGGTTTCCGGCCTGGGACGAATCATCAAAGAGGGCTATTCCCTGCTTGGCCTGATCTCCTATCTCACCGCCGGTCAGCCGGAGGTGCGGGCATGGACCATCAAAAAGGGCACCAAGGCGCCCCAGGCAGCCGGCAAGATCCACACGGATTTTGAAAAGGGCTTCATCCGTGCAGAAGTGGTTTCCTTTGAGGATCTGATGGCTTGCGGCTCTATGGCTGCGGCAAAGGAAAAGGGACTTGTCCGGCTTGAGGGCAAGGAATATGTGATGCAGGACGGGGATATTGTGCTGTTCCGCTTTAATGTATAAGGAGAATTCTGATGGAAGAAAAAACACTTGCGCAAGTACAGGAAATGTTTGAGAATGACCGGTTCGCCACCCTGAACGGGGCACGGATTACGGAAATCGGTGACCATTACGCCAGATGCGAAATGGAGCTGGATGACCGGCACAAGAATGCCCTGGGTGCAGTTATGGGAGGGGCAACCTTCACCCTGGCGGATTTCACCTTCGCCGTAGCCTCCAACTGGCAGAAGCCCGGCACCGTATCCCTCAGCACCAATATCACCTATCTGGGAGGAGCAAAGGGCAGCCGGCTCATCGCCGAAGCCCACATGGTCAAGGACGGCCGTACCACCTGCTACTACCGGGTGGATGTGACAGACGACCTGGGCACCCAGGTAGCGGCAGTCACCGTCACAGGCTATCACAAATAATCTGCGCCCACCGGGCACACAGCACATACAAAGGAGTGTCTTTCCATGAAAACCTGCGAAATGTTCCAAAAGCATACGGTGCTGTCCTTTGAGATTTTCCCGCCGAAGCCCACCTCTCCGGAGGATACCATTTACCGGACGCTGGACGGGCTGCGGGATCTGCACCCGGACTTTATCAGCGTCACCTTCGGCGCAGGGGGCGGAGCCAATAATCAGAAATCCCTGGAGATTGCCTCTGCGGTGAAGCATCAGTACGGCATCGAAAGCGTGGCACACCTGCCGGGCATCAATCTCACCCGGGCAGAGGTGCGCTCCATGCTGGAGGCCATGCAGCAGCAGGGTATCGAAAATATTCTTGCCCTGCGGGGAGATGTGCTGCCGGACACCCAGCCCAGGGGCGAATTCCGCCACGCAGACGAGCTGATCTCCTTTATCCGGGAGCAGAGTGACTTCAACATTCTGGCTGCCTGCTATCCGGAGGGGCATATTGAAAGCCCGGATATGGTGACGGATCTGCGGAATCTCAAGGGCAAGGTGGACGCCGGCGCCAATCAGCTGGTGACCCAGCTGTTCCTGGACAACCAGCATTTCTACGCATTCCGGGAAAAGGCAGAGCTGGTGGGCATTCATGTACCCATCGAAGCAGGGATTATGCCCGTCACAAACAAAAAGCAAATTGAGCGGATGGTGCAGCTGTGCGGCGTCCAGCTTCCGGATAAGTTCATGAAGATCATGAACCGGTACGAGCACCAGCCGGAAGCGCTGCAGGATGCGGGCATTGCCTATGCCATTGACCAGATCGTGGATCTGATTACCCAGGGAGTGGACGGCATCCACCTTTATACCATGAACAAGCCCTATGTGGCACGGCGGATCTATGAGGCGGTCCACCGGCTGCTGGATGCATAAGGAGGGACTTATGCGGCTGGACGGATTCGGACTGTTTGTACAGGATATGGGGCGGATGATCCGGTTTTACCGGGATGTGCTGGGCTTTGAGATCCGGGAGGATGAGGATACCAGCAACGTATACCTTGTCAAGGACGGCACCCTGTTTTTGCTGTACGGCAGAGAGGATTTCGAGAAAATGACCCATCGGCGCTACGAATACCTCAAGGGGCTGAACGGGCATTCGGAAATCGCCCTGTATGTGGACACCTTTCAGGAGGTGGACGATCAGTTCCGCCGGGTGGTGGAGCTGGGGGCGACGCCGGTACTGGAACCGGAAACAGAGCCCTGGGGGCAGCGGACCTGCTATATTGCGGATCCGGAGGGAAATCTCATTGAAATCGGTTCCTTCAACAGGCCCTTTGACCGCTGATACAGACACAAAACGCCCGGAAGGCAATGCACCTTCCGGGCGTTGTTTCTATGCTTTTGTGCAATCAGCTGAACAGACCGAACCGCTTCTTTTCATAGAAGGGCTTTTCGCCGCTGACCAGATCCTTTGCGGAATCGGAGACCACATCCACCACCTTGACTGCAAGGTCAGTGTACAGTCCTGCCTCTGCCTTGATGGCAGCAAAGACTGCCGCCCGGTCATCCTCACACTCGGCAGCGATCAGATAATGGGGCTGGTCACCCAGCATCAGCTGCAGGTAGGCGCGCTTGACCCCCTTCTGCTTCTTCAGATACCGGGTCAGTGCATCAATCAGCTCCTGGGGCTTTTCCGCCGCAGAAACCGGATTGACCGTCTGCTGGATTTTGGGCTTGTCGCTGTCCTCCGCCTCAGCATCCTGCTGAGCCTCGGACTCTCTGGCTGCACGAATATAGGCTTCCATTTCCTTTTCTTTCTTCAGGTTCTGCATAGCCATATCCACCTGGGTAGACAGGCTGGGTGCGCCCCCTACCAGCATCTTGCCCTCCGGCTGACCCTGCTGCTTGGGAACCTGCTTGGCATGCAGGAACAGATTGTCCAGCTGCTCCCGGGTCAGGCACATATTGTCCCCGAAGGGATTGATGACAAAGCCCTTGCAGATGGGGTTCTGGGAGAAGACCATGGCAAAATCACGCACAGTCAGCACGGCAACCTGGTGCCGGGGCTGCATGGTGTTTTTCATCAGCTCCTCCTGGTCGGTAAAGGCAGGAATGAACTTTTCGTTCTTGTCGTTGGTCAGCATCTGGAATGCCACACGGGTGGATACTCTCTGACCGGGCTGCATATTGGCATCCGGCGGGGTTTCCATAATGACGGGCACCAGATAACGGGCATTGAGCATCTCCTGGAGGAACTTGATTTCGTTGACACGGTTGGTCTCACGTTTAAACTGGGCAATTGCCTCCAGCAGCTTGGGATTGGTGATCGGGGCAGGGCGAGCAGGCTGTGCGTCCGGTCCGGGCTGCGCTTCCGGGGTCTTCTTTTCTTCTTCTGCCATTGTGTTTATCCTCCTGTATATACAGTTTGCCTGTTGTCAGTACGTTTTTTCATACGAATACAGTTATTATAACATACATAACCGCTAATTGCAAGCCGTATTGCAGATTTTTCTCAAGGCAAAAAGCCCGTTCGGTAATTCTTTGAGCACAATCCTGCATTGCCACAGGTGGCCGGATATGTTATAATTGTGTTGGCTAAATATAGACAGATCAAATCCAAGGAGGAATTGTAATGAACCCTTTCAAGCGCATGGGACGGGGCTTGCTTCTGTCCCTCACCCTGCTTGCTGCCTGGCTTATGCCCCTGTTCGGGGAAACGGGGCTTCCTGCGGCAGCGGTATCCGTGGATTATCCGGCACAGCTCATGAACATTGCCGCAAAAGACAACAGTACCGTGCTGACTGCCGGCGGCACGGCGGACGGCGCAGCGGTAACCGCCCAGGCACTGGGCAAGGATCTGACCCCCTCCTGGCGGTTTGACCGGGTGGGCAAGAACTCCACCGGCACCTTCTTCAAGCTGGTGAACGCCGCTGCCGGCAGACTGCTGACTCCGGCGGGCTACAAGGTCACTGCCGGCACCAGCGTCATCCTGTACGGCAGCGAATCCGCCCAGTGCCAGCACTGGTATGTGATTCCGGTGCAGACCGACCGGCTGGGCAATGATCTTTACTACAAGATCGTCAACTACTCCGACCCGACCCTGGCGCTGACCCGTGGCGCTTCCGGCATGAGCCTGGAAACCTACACCGGGGTGGACAGCCAGCTGTTTCTGCTGAACGCAGACGGCCTCCAGGGCTTTGCAGGCTACTGTGCCGATGACAATACCGGCAATGTAAAGGCAGCGGACATCGGCGGCCTGTTCGGAGAGGTGGTGGAGGTATCCACCTTTGCGGATCTGAAAAAATACGCTACTGCTGATGAACCGTATACCATTATTGTCACGGCGGACATGAAGGTCACCAATCTGCAGAAAGACTCCTCCGGCCGGTACTACTGTCCGGAGGGAAGAATCTATGTACACAGCAATAAAACCATCATCGGCAGCTACAGCGCCCATACCCTGTACAATGTACAGTTCTGCACCGCCACCAAGAACGGCGTCGGCAACAATATCATCATCAAGAATTTTGATCTGCAGCATGACGCAGAATCCAACGGCAACGACTCCATTGTGGCCTATTTCGGCTCCGGTCAGAACCTGTGGGTGGATCACTGCACCTTCACCGGACACGCAGCCGTAAATACCGCCTCCACCGGCCTGGAGGACTGGGACAAATTCCTTGCCTGCTGCTATGACGCAGATTACTGCACTGTCTCCGACACCTCCTTCGGCCTGCATGAATACGGACTGATTCTGGGGTACCCGGCGGACGATGAAAGCTCCTACAACAACTACAACAACTTCCCCCGTATGTCCATTCTGAACAACCGGTTCACCAACACCATCACCCGGGGACCCGGACTGATGCGGTACGGCTATTTCCACTCCATGAACAACTACGTCAACACCTTCAGCATGGCGTACACGGTGCACACCGCCTGCAAGATCTTTGCGGAAAACTGCTACTACGACGGAGGCTCCATCAAGGGCAACGTAATCTGTGACTGGAACTCGGTCACCTACCCGGGCTCCTATGCTGAATCCGGCTCCAAATTCTTAAACTGCAAGCGCACCACCATCGAGGGGCAGGCACAGAACTGCACCTGGCGGCCCAACAAGAATTATACCTATGTTTCCCTGTCCGCAGACCAGGCAAAGACCTACTGCGAAAGCTACACCGGCTGCCAGACCTCCAGAAGCAATATGATGTACCTGCGCTACGGCACCAAGGGCATTCCCAGCGCCGGCTACACGGAAGCACCCAGCGCACCCACCGCAGCCTCCTTCCCGGAGGGGACTGCATACCGCATCAAGAACGTAAACTCCGGGCTGTATATGCAGGTGGCAGATGCTGCCGCTGAAAACGGCGCAAATGTGCAGCAGTGGGGCACCGACGGTACCTCCGCCCACGACGTGTGGAAGCTGTACAGCGCCGGAGACGGGTATTATTACCTTGTCTCCGCTGTGGGGGACGGTGCAACCTTTGTGCTGGATGTGGAAGGCAAGAAGGCCGACAACGGCACCAACCTGGACATCTATCAGTACAACGGGGGAACCAACCAGCAGTTCAAGTTCACTTCCAACGGCGACGGCAGCTATAAAATCCGGACAAGAATCAGCGGCGACGCCTCCTCAGTGGAAATTGCCAATGCGGAAACCGTCTCCGGCGCCAATGTACAGCAGTGGCAGATCAACGGCGCCTCCTGTCAGAACTGGATTCTGGAGGAGGCCATCGACCCGGGCTGCAGCATGGACGTCAGCCTGATCTACGGCTTTGAGAACGAGAACTCCGGACAGATGCTGGAGATTGCCGGTGCAGTCATGCAGGAGGGCACTAATGTACAGCAGTATCCCTCCAACGGGCTGGACAGCCAGAAGTGGGTGCTGACCCCTTATGGCACAGGGAATCTTTACTACATCCGCTCCGCCCAGGACGACAGCTTTGCCCTCCGGGCGGAAGGCAGTGAAAACGGCGGCAATCTGAGCATTGCGCCCTTTGCACAGGGAAATGACGCCCAGCTGTTCCGGTTTGTCAGGAACCTCAACGGCTCCTACAGCATCCTGACCCATGCCTCCGGAGAAAAGTGCCTGGTGGAAACCGGGTATGCCTCCAAGGAGAACGGCGCTAATGTGCAGCAGTGGGAACCCACCTCCAGCAGCTGCCAGCGCTGGCTGCTCCATACGGAAGCAAAGCCCGTCCGGGGGGATGTGAACCAGGACGGCAGCCTGTCCATGGCTGACCTTATGCTGGTACAGATGTGGCTCACCAGAGCGCCCATTGTAACGCTTGCGGACTGGCAGGCAGCGGATCTCACCGGGGACGGCATGCTCACCGGAGCGGATCTTGCACTGCTGCGGCAGGCACTGACAGTTGCATAATTGCATACCCTGTACAACCGGGCGGCTTTCCCAGAAAGCTGCCCGGTTTTTTGAGGAGCCTGAGTTGCTTTTTTACGCATCACATGCTATAATGGGCTTATGATAACAGAAAGGACTGAGGGCATGAACCGAAAGCAGATTCTATCCGGAGCAACAGCCCTTGCTCTGCTGTGTTCCGCCTGGGGCTGTGGGCAGAATGGATCGGAACAGACCCATGCAGAGGTGCAGCAGACCACCGGTGCATCCGGCACCGCTCCAACAGATGCATCAGCAGGCACGGCACCGGCAGTGACAACGACCCCACCGGCTGCTGCCGCAACGGATGCGCCGGCTTCTACTGCCCCGGCTGTATCATCAACTGCCGCTCCGGCCATTCAGACCTATCATTATGTGGTCTCAAAAATCAACGGCAGGCCCAAGGGCGATTCCACCACCACGCAACCCAGCACGACGGAACCGGAACCCATTGACTGGCGGCAGGCTCTGAACGAGGAAATCAAAACCTTTGGCGGGGTAACCTCCTTAAAAAAGCTTGGTATCATAACCTATCAGGGAACGGCGTATGGATTTAAGAAAAGAACCATCTCGGAGGACACCTACGAATATATCTTCTTTTCCGTGGATCAGAACAATCAGGGGAAAATCCTGAAAAGATGGACCGACATCCGCCCATATGACTCATTATTTGCGATCTACAGCATGTATTTCTGTAACGGAAGGTTTTACTTGTATGACCAGCTCAGTTACAAAAAATACGTGGGTACTGAGCATCTTCTCGAAATCTACGATCCATCCGGCGACCATCTGCAAACGTATACGCTGCCTGAATTCTATTCATGGTATTCTAAGCCCGCCGAAAATGCAATGCTGTTTTCCGATGATTTCATCACCGTCTGCGGCAACGGCTGCATCCTGACCCACGAATATAAAACCAGGGACGCTTACGACCGGATGCACTATTTTTATCTGATCGATCCGTACACCGGAGAAAAAACCGCCCTGCCGCCGCCGAAGGATGGTGCATTCGGGTTCTTTTACTATAATGAGCCCATCCAGCCCCTTCTGGTTGACGGGGTATATCAAAACAAGCTGTATGTCACCTGTGTGGATGAATATAAGCAGAAGAAGGGGTACTGGTATGATCTGGACGCCGGGGAGTGGCACGCCCTGAACGTGGAGCTGAACAATTCCGCCAGTGCCTCCATTTCCAACAACTACGCCATCGGCAGATACCTGATTACCCGGGGACGGATTTATGATATGGAAACGGACCAGTTCCTGCCCGACGTGCCGGAGGGGGCAATTCCGTCGGATCCGAACAGCTTACTGGATCCAAGCCGGACCCTGACGGTGAATGATACCGGCGTGTATGTGTCCACGGGCAGCAATTCCGACAAGACACCTGTGCTGCTGTGGGACTAGCATTTCTTCTACAAGTACATATAAATGTAGCAGCCCGGCAGGAAATCCCGCCGGGCTGCTGCTATGAGAAAAAAGGTTTTGAGAAGTGGGCTTGATATGACGATCCGGTCAGGGTACCGGATGGTCGGAATGGTGTTCCTTACAGGGCTCCTGCATCACGCAGCCATCCCGGTCAGGACAGCTGCCGCATTCCCTGTTACAGTCACTGTCCTGCTCCTTGCTGCGGTCGGTAAACAGTCCGCAGCAGACAATGGTCAGGGCGCTGCCGATCAGAAGGGCTGCCACCAGGATCATCAGCAAACTGCCGGTCATGGATTACACCTCCCGGCGTACAAAGCCATCCCATGCGGTCAGCAGGAAGATAAACAAGTGAATACCCAGTATACAGAGGGCAAAGCCCACGGTGTGTCCCATAAACGGAGAATCTCCCTGGGCGATGGCAACCAGATCCGTATTGGAGAAAATCAGGAACCGTGCCCAGTCCAGACGGAAGGCACTGAGAATGGTCACCACCAGGTTGCCTCCAAGCATAGCGCCCATACCGATGCCCACGGACAGCGCCGTGTTCCGCACCAGAGAGGAGATGGCAAAGGCCAGGGTGGACATGACCAGAATATTCACACTGCTGAGCATATAGTTGCGCAGAATGTATACAAAGCCGGACATACTCTTGACTGCGCCGGCAGAAACGTACAGATACTGTGCATCCAGCTGTCCCGTACCATAGAGCAGCATGGAACCCAATGCTGAAATCAGATAGGTGAGCAGCAGCATACCGTAGCCGAAACTGATGGCAGTCAGATACTTTGCGGCAAGGATTTTCCAGCGCTTCACCGGATTGATGAGCAGGAATTTGATGGTGCCCTGGGAAAACTCAGAGGAAACGATGGCGCCGCAGATCATAATCATCAGGATCCCCACGAAGGTCAGCACCCGGTAGGAGCTGCCGAACACTGTCCAGAAATTCAGCACGCCGGTGTTGAACCAGTCCTGGTTTTCTGAAACATCCAGCAGGATATTATGCTCCAGCCGGTAGGTATACAGCTGCACGTGATCCTTGGCGTCCTGATACTTGGCGGCATCCACGCTGGCGCCGTTTTCCTTCTGCCGTTCATAGCCTGCAAGCTCTGCTTTGGCGCTGCTCAGCTTCTCCGCCAGCTGATAGGTCTTATCATTCTCGTCCGGCGCAATGTCATGGTCTATGCAGTACTGCATCAGCCAGGCGCTTTCATCCTCCTGGGACCCATCCGGCAGGGCATCCAGATTGTACTGGAAATAAGTCTTCCAGTCCCCGTCTATTGCTGCTTTTTTCAGGGACTCAGCAGCATCAGCATCCGTTACGTCATGGAATGCGGCGTTGACTGCCTGTCTGCGCCAGTCGTACCGGTAAATCTCATGATCCAGACAGAACTGGTACTCTCCGGCGTCCGCTTCCCAGCCCTCATATTTAGTCTCCTTGGCATAGGCAAGGTCACTCTGGAGCTGCTCCGCATAATCCTCATCCGTCATGGCATACATGCTGTTGTTGATCTCATATTCTGCAATCTTGGAAATGCCGAAATATCCTACACACACCACCAGGATCAGCACCAGCATGATCCAGGTACTTATCTTTTTCAATATTTTAATATACTCGTTTTGTATCAGTCTGAAAAACTTACCCAATTTGTGCACCCCCGTTCTCCTGTGTCATGGCAATAAAGACATCCTCCAGACGCTTGGTCTGCTCCGGAATACAGGTCATCACCCGGATCTGGTTGGAAACCAGCGTTTCGATGATGCCGCTGATGATTTCATCCGCCTTGTCTGTTTCAATCCGCAGCACCAGCTCATCCCCTTCTGTCTGCTTGGCATTCTCCGGCAGCTGGGTCAGCAGCTCCGCCGCCCGGGCAGGATCGCTGACCTTGACGGTATACCGGATGCTGGTATCCTGGGCTGCGGAAATCATCTCTGCCGTGGTGCGCACATCCAGCATTTTGCCGCCCACAATCACGCCCACCCGGTCGCACATCATTTCCATTTCCGACATCAGATGGCTGGATACCAGCACCGCAATGTTCTCCTTGTGGGCCAGGTTTTTCAGAATGTCACGGAGCTCCTTGATGCCTGCCGGATCCAGCCCGTTGGTGGGCTCATCCAGAATCAGCAGCTTGGGATGGTGGAGCAATGCCTGCGCCACGCCCAGACGCTGCCGCATGCCCAGGGAGTACTTGCTCACCTTATCGTCAATTCGGTTGGAAAGGCCCACCAGCTTGACCACCTCATCAATGCGGGCTTCGTCCACGCCCTTGCGCATCCGGGCGTACTGCCGGAGGTTCTCCCGGCCGGTCATATACTTGTAAAGCTCCGGGTTTTCCACGATGCCTCCCACGCAGGCCATGGCGTCCTCATAATTCTTCGTGACGCTGTGGCCGTGAATCTGTACATCGCCCTCGTCCAGCCGCAGCAGCCCCACTACAATTTTAATGGTTGTGGTCTTGCCGGCGCCGTTGGGGCCCAGAAAGCCGAATACCTCTCCCGCATAGACCTCCATACAGATGTCATGGAGAATCTGGCGCTTGCCGAAATATTTGTTCAGATGCTCAATCTTCAGTGCGGTTTCCATCAGGCCTCTCCTCCTTCCCCGGAAACGATAACGGTTGAACTTTCTCCCCAGCCATAGTCGTCAACGTAGATGATTTTCCACTGGCCGTCCACCAGCTGATAGGTGAATTCATAGGTTACAGTGATGCTGGTGGACATGAGATCCGAAGAACGCTCCTGCACATCGGTTTCCTTCGGGTTTTCCGTATCCATCATCACATGGGATCCGTAGCCGGCACCGCCGCCTATTTCAAACAAATTATACGTATAAGCGGGTGTGAACCAGCAGGGATTGCCCACATACTGCACCACGCAGTCAAAGGACACAATCACCTGGGCGGTGTTGACGCCGCACTTGGTCACAGAGCATTCGGCGGGATTCAGAGCCGAGGTCATCTTGGTGATATAGCCATAGGCGCCGGCGGGATCTTTCAGCGTGCTGCTGTAGCCGTCTTCCACCTCGCTGCGGTTCATGCCGTAATAGTACGTCATATGATTCCTGATTGAATCCACAGACTGCCAATGCTGGTTCAGCAGCCCCGTCAGATTATCCTGCAGGCTTTTTACATAGTCCGGCTGCTTCTCCAGATCCTCCAGGCTCCGGTAGGCTTCCGGCGTCACATTGATTTCACACAGTGCCTGCATATAATCCGCCGCCATGCCCTTCAGCAGCGGCTTGGTCTTCCGGAACTGCATGGTATCGGTGATCACATAGATCACAAAGGCCACAAGCAGCACCCCGGCCAGAACCAGGCCCCGGTTGATGCGTTTGTATACGTTTTTCATGCTCCCTCTCCTCCAATTGTATTAGGTGTATTAGCTTTACTAATACTCTTGTTGTATTATACACCCTAGTACACCTGTTGTCAATGCTTTTTTTCAAAAAAATGCCCAGCCTGGATTTTTCGGCAGAATATACGGCAAATCCACGGCTTCCTGACACGAAACTGTACGATTTGTATGGAAATCGGGGCAAATCCGGTTGACTTTTCTGCCGGGCTATGCTATACTGTTGAAGTAGTACACAAGCTATACGGCACTGGTGTATGAATATCTGATTGCCAAACAGGAGGGATGCATACAATGAAACAGATTTTCTTTTGCCCGGATCAGTGGCGGATGGATGCCACAGTGCCCACCGGGGTTGCAGCCATTACAGAAGTAAAGGGCTTTGACGGCAGAACCACGGAGGCCTGGCAGCTGGGCAACTGGCAGTATGACTGGAGTACCATCCGGACGGATATCACCCTGGAGCCGGGAGAGGAATACACCTTTGTATTCTGGCTCAACGGCGGCGAAAATGACCGGTATGACGAGGTATGCAACCTGGAGATCTTCGGGGAGGAGCTGTGGGAGGAACGCCAGACCTTTAAGCTCAACCGGGACTTTGTCAGACCCCTCAAGTATAAAAACGGCTGGTACCTGATGGCGGTTCCCTTTACGGCACCGGCGTCAGAAAAGGTGACCCTCCGGTTTAACGCTATGGGTGCGGTTACCACCATTGCCCCGGCAGAGGATCCCAGCCAGTACGAGGCAATGATCAGCGATCCGGAGAACAACGACCAGGTGCAGCGCTCCAATGTGGTATTTGAACAGGGCTGGCCGGAAGCCGGCGAACAGCCTGTGCTGCATTTCGAGGTCAACAATTCCGACGTTTCCGTCACAAAGGATCAGCTGAAAAAGGCAGCGCTGATCGCCGGCGGTGCAGTGGCTGGCGCACTGATCCTGCGCAGGCTTTTCCGGAAAAAGAACTGAGCGCCGCTGCCGGATACAATCTGCATGCAATCCCCGGGTGCTGCGGCGCTGCGGGGATTTTGCCTGTTCCATATAGGATATGATATAGTATGCATGCAAAATTTGCAGTACGCAAGAAGCGGCCAGGATGTTAAAATGTTCACATACATAGTGTGCATGGATGACGAACGCCGCACCGCCCTGTGCGCTGCACCCCACAAGCAAGAACCGGCGGAAAGGCTGATGCCGGCCGGATCACGAAAGGAGAAAAAGTATGAAAATCAAGGTTTGTATCGGAAGCTCCTGTCACCTGAAGGGTTCCCGCCAGGTGGTGGAGCAGCTGCAGGGACTGATTGCCCAGAAGGGACTGGAGGATAAAATCGAGCTGGCAGGCACCTTCTGCATGAACAACTGTCAGAACGGGGTCTGTGTATCCTGTGAGGACCAGATCTGCTCGGTGACCCCGGAAACCGTGGAGCAGTTCTTCAACAGCGAGGTGCTGCCCAGGCTGTAAAGCATCTGCGGGCATACGTCATTCCATGCACACCGTCTGAAAGGGGAGAGACATTTCATGTCCGAATTTCTGAAGCTTCGCAAAACAAACTGTAAAAACTGCTATAAATGTATCCGGCACTGTCCGGTAAAGTCCATCCGCTTTTCCGGCAACCAGGCGCATATTGTGGGCAACGAGTGCATCCTGTGCGGCCAGTGCTTTGTGGTCTGCCCCCAGAACGCCAAGGAAATTGCCGACGCCACCGAAGCAGTCAAGGTGCTGCTGGAGGGAGAAGCGCCGGTGGTGGCAAGCATCGCCCCCTCCTTTATTGCCAACTACGGGGTGGGCATCGAAGCCATGGAAAAAGCCCTCCGCCAGCTGGGCTTTGCCGCAGCAGAGGAAACGGCGGTAGGCGCTGCTTATGTGAACCGGATGTACGAGGATATTCTGCAGAACCGGAAGCCGGACGTGCTGATCTCCTCCTGCTGTCACAGTGTGAATCTGCTGATCCAGAAGTATTTCCCCCAGGCGCTGCCCTATCTGGCGGACGTGATCTCCCCCATGCAGGCACACAGCCTGGATATCCGCCGCCGGATGCCCAACGCCCATGTGGTATTCATCGGCCCCTGCCTTTCCAAAAAGGATGAGGCTGAGCACTATGCAGGCTATGTGGATCAGGTCATGACCTTTGAGGAACTGACCCGTATGCTGGAGGAGGCCGGTATTCAACTGGAGCAGAGCATCGACCGGAATCCCCAAAGCCGCACACGGCTTTACCCCACCTCCGGGGGCATTCTCAGAACCATGCAGAAGGTGCCCGGGTATCAGTATATTTCCGTGGATGGTGTGGAAAACTGCATGGCCGCCCTCCACGACCTGGAGCAGGGTGGGCTTGACCACTGCTTTATTGAAATGTCCGCCTGTGCCGGCAGCTGCATCGGCGGGCCGGTGATGGAAAAATACCACCGGACACCCATCCGGGACTTTGCGGCGGTGGATGCCTATGCAGGTACAGAGGATTTCCCCACGGACACCCTGCCCCGGGAACGGATCCGCAAGGAAATGGAAACCATCAGCCGGAAGCTGCCCCAGCCCTCCGAAACCGAAATCTTCACCATTCTGCGGCAAATGGGCAAGAACAAGCCCGCTGACGAGCTGAACTGCGGCTCCTGCGGCTACAACACCTGCCGGGAAAAGGCCATTGCCATTTACCAGGGCAAGGCGGATCTGACCATGTGCCTGCCCTATCTCAAGGACCGGGCGGAAAACTTCTCCGATCATATCATCAACAACACCTCCAACGGTATCCTTGTGCTCAACGAATCCATGGAGGTACAGGAAATCAACCCCACTGCATGCAGCATTCTCAATGTGCGGCATCCCAGCGACGTGCTGGGTGAGCAGGTGATCCGGATCCGGGATCCTAAGGATTTCCTGGAGGTAAAGAACGGCGCCACCGTCCGGGATCGGCGCACCTATCTTGCGGAGTATGACAAATACGTGGACGAAACCATTCTCTATGACGCCTCCTACCGGGTGCTGATCTGCATGATGCGGGATGTGACCGAGGAGGAGCATCAGCGCCGTACCAAGGAATCCATCCGTCAGCAGACCATTGAAACTGCGGACAAGGTGGTGGACAAGCAGATGCGCATTGTCCAGGAAATCGCCTCCCTGCTGGGTGAAACCGCAGCAGAAACCAAAATCGCACTGACCAAGCTCAAGGGGGCGATTTCCGATGAATAATTTCTGCGCGGATATCGGCTACCGCAGCGTGAACAAATACGGGGAGCAGCTCTGCGGGGACCATGTGGACGTAATCTCCCCGGACGAGCATTCCACGGTAATTGTCCTGGCGGACGGGCTGGGCAGCGGCGTCAAGGCCAGCATCCTCTCCACCCTGACTGCAAAGATCATTTCCACCATGATGGCGGAAAATATGAAGATCGAGGACTGTGTAGCCACCATAGCCGCAACCCTTCCGGTTTGTTCGGTCCGCGGAGTGGCCTATTCCACCTTCACCATCATCCGCCTGGTGGAAAATGAGGAAGCGGAGATCATCCAGTACGACAACCCAATGGTTATCCTGTTCCGGGACGGCAAGTACCAGGATATCCCCGCAACCCAGATGCAGATTGACGGCAAGACCATCTACCGGTCCCGGATCAAGCTGCAGGAGCAGGATATTTTCATCGCCATGAGTGACGGCGCCATCCACGCAGGCGTAGGCATGACCCTGAATTTCGGCTGGCAGCGGGAGGATATTATTTCCTATATGGAGACCTTTGCACAGGTGGGCTTTACGGCTAAGACCCTGACCACCATCCTGCTGGACGAGTGTGTCCGGCTGTACGGCGGCCAGCCCGGAGACGATACCACCGTCTGCACCATCCGGATCCGCAGACGGCAGCCGGTGAACCTGATTATCGGCCCGCCTGCCAACCGGGAGGACTGCAATAAGATGATGTCTTTGTTCTTCTCCAAGGAGGGCAAGCACATTGTCTGCGGCGGCACCACCTCCAACATTGCGGCAAAATTCCTGCGGAAAAAGCTGATCCCGGCCCTGGACTTTCCGGATCCGGAGATCCCCCCCATCGCCACCATTGAAGGGGTGGATCTGGTGACGGAGGGTATCATCACCATCAACCGGGTGCTGTCCTATGCCAAGAATTATCTGGAGGACAACGAGTCCTATGCCACCTGGAGCTGCCAGAAGGACGGGGCGTCCCTGATCGCCCGGATGCTCTTTGAGGAAGCCACGGATATCAACTTCTTTGTGGGGCGGGCGGTGAACCCGGCTCACCAGAACCCGGATCTGCCCATTCAGTTCCACATCAAGATGCAGATGGTCAACGAGCTGGCGGAGTGCCTGAAAAAAATGGGCAAGCAGATCAAGGTCAGCTATTTCTGAAAAATGCAAAAAAACACTTGACAAGCACATTCTCACATGCTATAATGATACTGTTCTGCGGCAGAATATGCCCGGATAATCGTATTCTAAAGACAGCTGGTGGCTTTGCCGTAAATCCAGCCGAGGAGTGCACGTCAAATCAAATTGACTTTCCCTTCTCGCACAAACGGGAAGGGAATTTTTGTGTTCTTCTGATACGATTCACATCATTATCGGAGGTGAAACAAATCATGGCAAGCGAAAAGATTTTGGAAGCAAAGAAGGCAAAGGTTGCTCAGCTGACCGAGCAGCTCCAGAATGCAGTTTCCTGTGTATTCGTGGACTACAAGGGCATCACCGTTGAGCAGGACACCAAGCTCAGAAAGGAGCTTCGTGAGGCCGGCGTTCACTACAGCGTAGAAAAGAACACCATGCTCCGCTTTGCACTCCACAACATCGGCATGAATGACTTCGACAACATTCTCGAGGGCACTACTGCCGTTGCTTTTTCCAACGACGATCAGACCGCTCCGGCCCGGATTCTCGGCAAGTTTGCTGATACTCAGGATGACAAGTTCAACCTGAAGGCAGGCTTTGTAGAAGGCATCGCTTACGACCAGGCAGGCGTAATGGCACTGTCCAAGATCCCGTCCAGAGACGTTCTGCTGGCACAGCTGGTTGGCTCCCTGCAGGGTCCGATCCAGAAGCTGGCTGCTACCGTCAAGGCTGTTGCTGACAGCAAGTCTGATGACGCTGCTTAATGGCAGGTCACACCACACAATATCATAAATAAAAGGAGATTATTATCATGGCTTCTGAAAAGATTTTGAAATTCGTTGAAGACATCAAGGGCATGACCGTTATGGAACTGTCCGAGCTGGTTGACGCTATTCAGGAAGAATTCGGCGTAACTGCTGCAATCGCTGCTGCTCCGGCTGCTGGCGCTGGCGCTGCTGCTGCTGAGGAGAAGACAGAATTCGACGTAGTTCTGGCATCCTTCGGCGACAGCAAGATGGGCGTAATCAAGGCTGTTAAGGAAATCCTGGGCCTGGGCCTGAAGGAAGCAAAGGAAGTTGTTGAAAGCGCTCCCAAGACCCTGAAGGAAGGCGCTTCCAAGGCTGACGCTGAGGAGATCAAGACCAAGCTGGAGGCTGCTGGTGCAACCGTAGAGCTGAAGTAAGATTCCCCTTACCATGCTGCAAAGCAGCGCTTATGCAACCGCATAGGCGCTGCTTTTTGTTTTGCATACAAAACCCGGCACCGCTTTCAACGAAACGATGCCGGGTTTTTCAGCATTCCAGGGTCTCCGGGAAGATCACCGTAAAGGTGGATCCCTCTCCGGGCTTGGAGGAAACCTGCACCTGGGCGTTGTGATATGCCGCCGTATGCTTCACAATGGACAGTCCCAGTCCGGTTCCGCCGATGGCCCGGGAATGGCTCTTGTCCACCCGGTAGAACCGCTCAAAAATACGGTCCTGATCCTCCGGCGGAATGCCGATACCGGTATCCTGCACCATCAGCACCCCTTTCCTGCCGGCAGCCAGCACGGACACGGTAACCGTACCCTGCTCATGATTGTACTTGATTCCGTTGTCACACAGATTGTACAGCATCTCCTCCAGCATGCTGTACACGCCGCTGACCATCACATGGGTTCCGGTCAGGCTGAAGGACACCTGCTTTCCCCCGGCAGCCACCCGGAGCCGGGCAATAACCCCCTCTGCCAGATCATACAGATCCACCGGCTCCTTCTGCTCCGTCACCGCTTGCTCGTCCATCCGGGACAGCCGCAGGGTGTCGTTCACCAGGGCAATCATCCGGGAGGATTCGTGATAAATATCCCCGGCAAATTTCTTCACGTCCTTCGGCTCGATCACATCCTGCACCAACATGCCTGCAATGGCGTGAATGGCGGTCAGCGGCGTTTTCATCTCGTGGGATACGTTGGAGGTAAACTCCCGGCGCAGCTGCTCCCGGTGCTCCTGCTCGGTTACATCCAGCAGCAGCACCATAATGCCGGTAACGGCTTCCTGCTCCTGCACCGGACTTGCCAGCAGCCGGTAGCTGCGCTGCCCCAGGGACAGCAGCTGCTCTGCGGGCTGTCCGGCCAAAGCCTGCTCCACAGCCAGGCGGAAGGGCTCACTTCGGTTGAATTCGTAAATGTTCCGGGTGCCGGAGGGCTCGGGAACTGCCAGGATTTCCAGGGCTGCCTGGTTCCAGCTCAACACCTGACCGCTGCTGTCCGCCACCAGCAATCCCTCCCGCATATGTGCGGTCAGCTGCCGGAATTCCTCCTGCTGCTTTTTCAGGGTCTGCATCTGGTCTGCGATCTCCTGGTTCTGGGTATGGATTTTGCGGAGCAGCGGTGCAATTTCCTCATAGTCCGCATCCAGATCCGGCTGCTCCGGATTGATGGCGTTGATGGGCTTCACAATCCGCTTCACCACCGCAGAGGACAGGGCTGCCGACAGCAGCATCCCGCACAGCAGCACGATGGTCACCGGGGTGGCAAGTCCCATCAGCATGGTCAGCACCGTATACTGGGTCTGGGACACCCGGAGCACGCTGCCGTCCTCCAGCCGAAGGGCATAGTAAATGGTTTTTTCCGCCAGTGTGGAGGAATACCGGGTAGCTTCTCCCACGCCGGTATCCCGGGCCTCTGCAAATTCCTCCCGGTCGCTGTGGTTTTCCATCTGGGATACATCCGCCTGACTGTCGTAGATCACCGTTCCGGCAGCTGTCATCCAGGTCACACGCTCCGGGCTCTGGAAACCGTCAAAATAGGAGATTCCCGCCGACTCCACACCCCTGGCTATGCTTGCCGCCTGCTGGTGCAGCTCCTCATTGGCCCGCTTGTCAAAATAGCCGTACAGCACGTCCATAATCAGCACGGCACATGCCAGCAGCGACAGCACCGACACCAGCAGCATTCCCTTGAAAATGCTTCGTTTCATACGCTGCTCCTTATCTTATAGCCCACGCCCCGGATGGTTTCAATGAGATTGCCGTACTCCCCCAGCTTCACCCGCAGAGTCCGGATATGTACATCCAGGGTCCGGTTTTCCCGCTCGGAGCCGTAGCCCCAGACCCGGCTGAAGATCTGCTCCCGGGTGCAGACCTGATTCTGGTGGGCAAGCAGATAGCACAGGATCTCATACTCCTTCATGGTAAGGCGGACCTCCTCCCCATCCGCCGTAACCGTATGGTACACCGGGCTGACGGTCAATCCCCCGATCCGGTATTCCCGGGGCTGGTCCTCCTCTCCGTTTTCCTGGGCGGTAAGGGAAAGCCGCCGCTCCCAGGCCTTGACCCGGGAAAGCAGCTCCATAATCTCAAAGGGCTTGGGAATGTAATCATCCGCTCCGCTGTCCAGCCCGCAGATCTTGTCGTAGCCCGTGCCCTTGGCGGAAAGGATAATGACCGGCGTCAGCTTGGTTTCCCGCCGGAGCCGCAGATTTTTCAGCACCGTCAGCCCGTCCTCCTCCGGCAGCATAACGTCCAGCAGAATCAGATCCGGCACCCGGCTGCGCACCGCACTGTAGAATGCAGAGGGGCGCTCAAAGCCCTCGGCTTCCAGATCCGTCTGCTGCCGCAGAGCATACAGCACCAGATTGCGGATCACCTGGTCATCCTCCAGCATGTAAACCAGCACAGTCCTCACTCCTTCCCGGAATGGGCGCCGGTCTGTGCAAAGATCACCCAATCCGCAATATTCACCGCATGGTCAGCAATCCGCTCCAGGTACTTGGAAATCATCAGAATATCCAGGCACACACTGCTGTTGCCGTCCTGCCGCATCACCTGGGCCAGCTCTTCCTTCATTCGGCTGAAATAATCGTCCACCGTGTCATCAGCGGCAATCACATGCTGTGCCAGGGCAAAGTCCATCCGCACAAAGGCGTCCACACTGTCGGTCACCATGCTCACCGCCGCATCTGCCAGCTGCTGCATGGGCAGCTGGTGCATAAGATCCGTATCCTGCACATACCGGGCAATGTCCGCAATGTCATAGACCTGATCCCCGATCCGCTGCAGATCATAAATCATCTTCAACGCTGCGGAAATGGTCCGCAGATCCCTTGCCACCGGCTGCTGGTGCAGCAGCAGCTTCATGCACTGGTTTTCCACCTGCCGCTCCATCTGGTCGATCTCTTCTTTCAGATAGCCCGCCTTTTCATAGGCGTTCTGAATATGCTGCAGCTGCCGGAAGGCCTCCTCGCTGTCGTCCAGGGTATAAACCTGATCGCTGCTGAGCATATTCTGCATGGTCACCGTAATGGCGGTTTCACACAGGGAGCTCATCCGGATCAGATCCACCTTCAGCTGCCGCAGCTGCTCATCAAACCGATTTCTCATCTCTGCTCCTCCTTTTATCCGAAGCGTCCGGTAATATAATCCTCTGTGCGCTGATCCTTGGGCATGGAGAAAATCTGATCCGTCACGCCGAATTCCACTACCTCACCCAGCAGGAAGAAGGCGGTCTTGTCGGAAATCCGGGTGGCCTGCTGCATATTGTGGGTTACCATGATTATAGTATAATCCTTTTTCAGCTCCGTTGCAAGATCCTCAATCTTCAGCGTGGAAATCGGGTCCAGAGCACTGGTGGGCTCATCCATCAGCAGCACCTCAGGCTTTACCGCCAGTGCCCGGGCAATGCACAGCCGCTGCTGCTGACCGCCGGAAAGGCCGAAGGCGGATTTGTGCAGTCTGTCCTTCACCTCGTCCCAAATGGCTGCACTGCGCAGAGACTGCTCCACCAGCTCATCCAGCTTCACCCGGGAGCGGATGCCATGGGTTCTGGGGCCGAACGCCACATTGTCATAGATGCTCATGGGAAAGGGATTGGGCTTCTGGAACACCATACCCACCCGCTTGCGCAGCAGGTTCACGTCCATATCCCCGTAAATGTCCTCCCCGTCCAGCAGCACCTGTCCGTCAATTCTGCAGCCCTCCACCAGATCGTTCATCCGGTTCAGGGATTTGAGCAGCGTGGACTTTCCGCAGCCGGAAGGACCGATAAAGGCAGTGATCTCATGGGGCGCAATCTCCAGCTGCACATCTTTCAGCGCATGAAAGCTGCCGTAGTGCAGGTTCATGTCATGAATCGAAAACTTATTCATCCTTTTTTGCTCCTCCCGCAAACTTCTTTGCCATTGCCCCGGACAGGCAGTTGATGCCGATGACCACCACCAGCAGCACCACCGCCGTGGCATATGCCTGATCCATATAAAGGCCTTCATTCAGCAGGGCATACATATGCACCGACAGGGTCCGGGTGGAGGAAAACAGACTCGTGGGCACTGCCGCATAGGTACCGGCGGTAAAGATCAGTGCTGCCGTTTCCCCCACGATACGTCCCACTGCCAGGATTACGCCGGACAGAATGCCTGGCACCGCACTGGGCAGCACAATGGAGAAAATCGTCCGCAGCTTTCCTGCGCCCAGCCCGAAGCTGCCCTCCCGGTAGGTATCCGGCACAGCCAGCAGCGCCTCCTCCGTGGTACGCATAATCAGGGGCAGCACCATAATCGCCATGGTGCAGACGCCGGACAGCAGGGAGTAATCCCACCCGCAGGCGATCACGAAGAACAGAAAGCCGAACAG
>JALELB010000015.1 GCA_022768805.1 Ruminococcus sp. | reverse complement strand
CCCAAAAGCTTGACACTCTCCCTGTTCCGTGCTATAATAAAACTGTATGTACTGATGCAAAAAAACAAAAAGAACCCCAGCTTTGCCGGGCTGCCGGCACCGCCGGATACGCACCATACTGAAAAGAAAGGAAATGACTATGTTCGGAGGCATCAAAAATAAAATCAACCGCTTGCGGGATATGGTATTCCGCCGGTATATCTCCCACTATATCGTCCAGGCCATGCAGCTGGACACCCAGCGCAACAAGGTTATCACCTGCGACTTTATTCTGGAGGCTGACACCTCCCCCCAGGACGAGTTTGAGCTGTTCAAGTACATCTACGAACAGAACAACGAATACTTCGTCCCCTATTATATCATCAACGAGCACTGCGCCGCCTACCCGGAGATCAAGGCAAAGTACGGGGACAACATCATCCCCTACAGCCCGGAGCGCATTGTCTCCTTTGCCTTTTACCTCAAGGAGCTGTTCAAGACCACCAAATACGTCTGCGGCGGCTTCCAGGTGCTCCATTCCCTTTGCCTGGGCATCACCGACGCCTGCAAGCGCAGCCCCTATGTATACTCCTTCTTCACCCAGCACGGGGTGACCTTCTTCAAGGACGAGTTCATCTCCCAGTCCTCCTACAGCGCCTTCCTGTTCGACAAGCTCATGATCTCCAACGACTTTGAGAAAAAAATCTTCATGGAACGGGCATGCTACAAGGAGGAAAACCTGGTGAAGAACGGGCTGTTCCGCTGGGATCAGCTCAGTGCGGAGCATGCCCCCAGCAAGAAAAGCATCTTTATCTACTTTACCCACCGGCGCTATCTGAAGGACATGGAGGACATCCAGGATACGGTCTATGTGCGCACCATCATCAGCCTTCTGCGCAACAAGGAATTCAACCGGCTCATCGAAGAAAACGGCTACACCGTTCAGGTGGCTCTGCATCACACCCTGCTCCATGTCTGCGGCAATGACATACTGCAGGGAGTACAGATTCTCAAGGATGAGGAAATTGCCGACGCCAAGAAGAATTCCGCCCTGCTGATTACGGACTACTCCTCCATGTGCTTTGAAATGTGGTTCCAGCACAAGCCGGTCATCTTCCTGAACGTGCCGGATTCCCAGGACTGCCTCACCTACGGCCACAAGACCGATCTTGCCGCCCCCTACAGCGGCAAGGAGGATTTTATCTTCGGGGTGGTGCAGACTGTGGATGAGTGCGTGGCACAGATGAAGCAGTACTTTGCAAACGGCTTCCGCCTGTCCGAGGAGGACTGCCGGAAGCGGGACAAGTTCTTCTACTACAACAGCGGCTTCTGCGCCCGGTTCTATCAATACCTGGTGGACGGCAGGAACGACACCAAGACCCTGTACCACCTGCCGGTGAATTTCTCCATGGACTTTGCCCGGTGCCCGGATATCAACACCTACGCCATCGAGCTGCCCACCCCCCACGGCAGATGGGTGGTGCGAAAAAAGGCACATTTCAGCTTCTTTGTGCCCCCGGAAACCGGGGATCTTGCCATCCAGATCCGGTTCCGGCCCTATCTGCGGTACAAGCAGTACCGCTTCTTCGTCAAGGCCGGGGTCAACGGCCGCTGGCTCACCAGCCAGGAGGTCTTTACCCGGAGCATCAAGGCCCTGGTGCTGGACGTGCCCCGCTCCCTGATCGGGCCGGACGGTAAAATCGAAATCCAGTTCCGGCTCTCCCACGTATACAAGCGCAAACAGCTCCGGTGCCCCGGGGAAGACCGGCGGTACCTGTCCATGCAGCTGCTGACCATGGATCTGCTGGAGCGTGACCGGAGCGTTGAACAGATTGAGGATCAGTTTGAAGCCATCAACGCAGAACGGGCAAGCCAGCTGGCTGCCCAGGAATAGTCCGGGCGCAAGGAATGGAGTAATCAACATGACACAAACCCTGATAAGCAAATTCCAGAAGCACCGCTTCCTGTTCGAGGAGCTTGTAAAGCGGGACTTCAAGAAAAAATACAAGCGCACCGTGCTGGGTATGTTCTGGAGCGTACTGTCCCCCCTGCTGCAGCTGCTGGTCATGAGCCTGGTATTTGTGAAATTCTTCGGCCGCTCCACCCCCCACTACACCATCTACCTGTTTGCCGGGAATCTGACCTTCTCCTTCTTCAAGGAATCCACCACCGGGGGCATGAACTCCCTGATGATGAACGCCAATATCATCACCAAAATCAACGTGCCTAAGTACTTGTTCCTGCTGTCCAAGAATGTATCCTCCCTCATCAACTTCGGGCTGACCCTGATTATCTTCTTCCTGTTCGTGGCCATAGACGGCATTCCCTTTACCCCGAAATTCTTCATGCTCCTGTTCCCCATTCTCTGTCTCATCATCTTCAACATCGGGGTGGGCTTCATTCTTTCCGCCATGTTCGTCATCTTCAAGGATATCCAGTATCTCTATGATATCTTCACCCTGCTGCTCATGTACCTGTCCGCCATCTTCTACCCGGTGGACTCCTTCAGCCCCACCGTGCAGCACCTGTTCTATGCGAACCCCATGTTCACCTATATTTCCTACATCCGCTCCATCGTGCTGTACAACACCATCCCGCCCCTGTGGCACCACGGCCTGTGTGTGCTGTATGCCCTGCTGGCCATCAGCATCGGGGCGCTGATCTACAAGCGCTACAACTACAAGTTCCTGTATTATATGTAAGGCGGTGCCCCATGAAAAAAGTGATTCTGCAAAATATTTCCGTCCGGTATATCACCGGGGATTTCACCGACATCGGCCTCAAGGACTATGTGATCCAGAAGCTGAAGCGCCAGTACCATGTGAAGGAGTTCTGGGCGGTGAACGACGTGTCCTTCTCCCTGGAGGAGGGGGATCTGCTGGGCATCGTGGGCAGCAACGGGGCGGGGAAATCCACCCTCTTAAAGGTGATCTCCGGCATCATGTGCCCCACCACCGGCAAAATGAGCGTGGAGGGCAACATCGCCTCCCTGCTGGAGCTTGGCACCGGCTTTGACGGGGAGCTGACCGTCCGGGAAAACACCTTCCTCCGGGGGGCTATGCTGGGCTACACCCGGGACTTTATGAACAAGAAATACGAGGAAATCATCGACTTTTCCGGCCTGGGAGAGTTCCAGGACCGGCGCTTCAAGCAGCTGTCCTCCGGCATGAAATCCCGGCTGGCCTTTTCCATCGCCTGCCTGGTGAATCCGGATATTCTGATTCTGGACGAGGTGCTCTCCGTGGGAGACGGGGCGTTCCGGAAAAAAAGCGAGCGGAAAATGACCGAGGTCATCCAAAACGGCGCCACCACCCTGCTGGTATCCCACTCCCTGGATCAGATCCGCCGGATGGCAAACAAGGTGCTGTGGCTGGACAAGGGCAGGCAGATCGAGTTCGGAGACACCAAAACCGTCTGCGACCATTACGCCGCCTTTCTCAAGGAAAAGACGAAATAAAAAAGCCCGGCGGAAGCCGGGTTTTTTGCGCTGTGCGAGAGACAACCTCTTTAAGAGGGGAGAGAGCGCACAAAGCTGCTTATTCTCTCCCCTCTCAACGGTTTTCTCTCGCGCTCTCTTTTCCACACTCTCCCCTTTCTTTGGGGGAACGAGCCGACCAAATTCTTTCCCACGATTTCCTGCGCAAGACTGGTTCATTTCCGTTCTGTGCAGCATCATGGAAACGCAAAATAGCTGCACCGTGCCCCAAGGGGGATGGGGAAGAAGGAAAGTGGGGGACTGGGGGAGAAAACCCAGAAGGGGAAGGGGGATAAGCATCTTTGATGCGCCCCCCTTCCCTGGGGTTGTCTCCCCAAGCATTCGGTAAACCTCACCTGCGTGCCCCCAGCACGCAGATTATCCGGAAAAGCAGAAAACAACCGGTCACCAAAAATCAACCCCACACAAAAAGGCACCGGATTTCCGATGCCTTTTTCATGCCCACCAGGCATTATTTCAGCTTCTTTGCGTTGGTCTTTTCCATAAACCGGTCTGCATGCACCACAACCCGCTTGTGCATACCCTCGCCGATCTTCCCGCATCGGTCATAGGCCACCACATGGAAAGTCAGCTCCCGGCCGTTGACCTCCGTGACCTCCGCCACCGCATGGGCTTCCATCCCCTTTGGCGTTGCCGCCGTGTGGAGAATATTCAGCGCCGTCCCCACAGAGGTTTCCCCCGCCTCCAGCGCCGGCTCAATGGCAGCACATGCCGCCTGCTCCATCAGCGCAACCATCATAGGGGTTGCAAACACCGGCAGGGAGCCGCTGCCCACTGTGGATGCCAGCCGGCTCTCGTCCACGTCAACCAACGCATCAGCCTTTGTGCCCAGTGCAATTTCCTTCATGATCCATCCCTCCGCTTTAATCCTCGATTTCCGGTTCCGTTTTTTCGATCAGCTCCGCACCGGACAGATCCTCTCCGCAGATCCGGTCATAGGTCAGCATATCCAGCATGCTGTCCCTGGGCGCCTCCGGGTCGTAATTGGTGGCATATACCGGCAGGGTCTGCATCTTGTCATGCATCCGCTGCAGATAGCTGTCCCGGGGCAGCTGCGCCAGATCCATCACCACATAGGGCAGATAAAAGGCGGAAAGCTCCGTGTCCGGCACGGCGCTGTAATCCAGCTGGTAATTGCTCCAGATAAAATAGGACTGCTCATACAGCACCCGGCAGTTGTCGCCGTTCATGCCCAGCGCATCGTACACGCTGTCCTCCCCCTTCAGGGACGGGAAGTGATCCCCCACAAACAGCACAATGGTGGGCTCATCCAGCTTCTTCAGGGCGTTGGTGAATGCCCGCAGAGAATCCCCCGTCCGGCTGATCCAGGTAAGGTAGTTGTCAAACTCCGCCTCCGGATCCTTGCCTTTGTCGTAGGGCTGGTGGTTCTGCATGGTGGTGGTGTGCAGATACAGGGGCTGATCCGTGTCCTGCACCAGCTGCAGGATCTGGTTGAATACGGTTGCATCGTCTATGTATGCGCCGTAGTAATTCACGTCCACGGTGAAGTCATCCTCAAAGACCATGGTGTCAAAGCCAAAGTTGGAGTAAACCTCCTCCCGGTTGTAGAAGGTGCTCAGGAAGGGGTGTACATAGGCGGTGGAGTAGCCGTTTTCCTTATAGTACCGGGCAAGGGTGGGCTGAGGGCGATCCTCCATCAGCTGCTGGGGCATGTTGGGGTCGTTCAGGGAGCGGACCGGCAGCCCGAACATCAGCTCAAACTCGGTACGCACCGTAAAGCTGGCAAAGGTGGGCACCACCGCCGTGCCCTTCCAGCCCTCCGCCGCCACAGCGTCAAACTGCCGGTAGGCGTTGGTCTGTATCCCCAGCTCCTTGGCAAAGGGGCGGAAATCCGCAAAGGCCTCGGACATGACCACAATCACGTTGGGCTGGACCTTGCCTTCCTGGGCGGTGCTGTCCACATCCACATTCAGCATGGTCTGGATGGCATCCTCATCATAGCCCTCCGGCTCCCGGAGCCGGTTGGCAAGCCCCTCGGAAGTGGTCTGGACAAAGAAGGCCAGAAAGCTGTTGTTGTCGAATTTTTCGTTGAGCTGAAAGGTATTGTCCGCCTCGCTGGTGTCCACGTCAAACAGGCCGTATACCGTGGAGGACACACCGGGCACCGCTACAATGGCGGCAAAGGTGGCAAGGCACGCACCGGCGGAAATCAGCCGCCGGGACAGCTTCATCCGCTGTCTGGGGTTGAACCAGAACGCCGCCCCCACATATGCAGCCACCAGCAGCAGATAGGTAATCAGCTGGGGGGTGATCTGGATATAGGCAAAGGAGGATATGCTCTTGATGCTGTTGGCCAGCTTCATGTCGCTGAGCAGCAGATGGTTGCCGTTGGTGCCGAACTTGAACAGCTCAATGACGCTCAGCAGCATATACACAAAGCTCTGCACCGCCATAGCCCGCCAGCCCCGCTTGAACAGCAGCAGCAGCACGCCGAAAATCAGTGCGGCAATCAGCACGTTGAAGATCATAACGGAGGGCCGCTCCGCACAGAACAGGATAAATTTAGACGGATATTTATCCTGATTCAGCTCCGCCATGCAGACAATAAACAGCGGAAACAATGCAGTCAGCAGAAAATTCGTCACCGCATACCGTTCGGTATTGCGGTCCCGCCGCTGGTTCAGCGCAGTAATACCGCTGCGCAGCCGGTTCCAGAAGTTTTGCATCTCTATCAATCCCTCGTTCATAGGATCACCGCCGGGTGATCCGCCCCCGAAAAAGTCATCTTTCTGCCGCTGCCGGTTCTCTGTGTGCCGGCAGGGATTCACAGTACCAATATAGCACATCCCGCCGCCTTTCGCAAGGGCTCCCGGGGGATTGTAACCGCTTTTTTATTCTTTTCGTCAAAACCGCAAAAAGCCAAAAGCTGCCCCGGCAGCTTTTGTGCTTTCAGACAAAAAAGTATGCTTTTCTTTGTGCAGATTACCCCGCCGGCTCCGTGGTCACCGGCACGGCGCCCCCCACCGGCACCACCGTAACCGCCTGGCTTTGCAGCTGCTTGTACCGGGTTTCAAATATGGACTGGTCATACTGCACCTTCCCCTTCTGGGGGTCGCAGATCTCCACCTTTCCCGTATCCAGGTCATACCCGGACAGCACCATACAGTGCTCGTAGGTATACCACATTTCCGGCGTGCCGTCCGGCAGATTCCAGTACACCCGCTCGATGGGCTCCCGCATGTTCATGGTGCCCCATACCACCACCGGGTTCCCCTGGGCAACCTGCCGGTACAGCTCTGCGGGATCCGAGCCGCTCAGATCCGACACCACATAGTCCGACCCCTTCCCCACAGAGGTGAGATAGGACTGGGCGGCCTTCACGATCACCGGGGCAAAGCAGCCGAAGGAGTTGGGGTCGTAGGGGCTGCCCACGAAGTATTCGTAGTAGCTGACCCCTCCGTTGGGGGTGATGTTCAGATGCTTCACCATCTCCGTCTTGGATACGTCAAAGCCCAGATAATTCAGCAAACAGGTCAGCGACGTAATCTCACAGCCGCTGGGCAGCTCCGGATTCTGGAGCACCGCCTCCACCGGCAGCTTATAGCTCCGGGGCAGCTCCTCCAGTCTGCCGGCAGCCTCCGTGGTGGGGGCAGGCTCCGTTACCGCTTCCGTAGACTCCGGCTGGGCGGCAGGCTCCGTGGTGGATCCACTGGTCTGCGCCGGGCCCTGGGGATTATCCGGCGTATCCTGCCGGGTCAGCTTATAGACCGCAAAGCCGATGATGCTGCACAGCAGCACTGCGCAGATCAGCAGCGCCACCCGCTGCCGGATAATATACTTGCGCCGGTTCCGGGAACGGCTGCTGCCGGTGCTTCTCCGGGTTGTGCCGGATTGGTTCCGGGATGCGCTTCCGGCGCTTCTCCGGGGGCTGCCGGATGAATTCCGGGAGGTGCTGCCTCCGGTGCTGCTGCGCCGGGTACCGGCGGGTCTTGCGTTACGGTTGTTTCTCTGATTCTGTGTAGGCAATTTGATTCTCCTTATTCTTCTGTTTCCTGTTCCTCCTGCTCATCCGGGGCGGAAAGGGTGATTTTCGCCCGGTACTCCTGCTCCGAGGAGGTGATGCACCGGGTGGCAAGGCCGTATACGTCCGCCGCCCTTGCCTCCAATTGCGTATAGCGCTTGGCCTGGGGGGAAAGCTCCGACAGCTTTGCCAGGGATGTGGCAAAGGGAATGGTGCTTTTGCCCTTGGCTGCCGCCAGGATCTCACAGCCCCGCTCGTTCAGGGCAAGCACCCTGCCGTAGGGGGGCGGCGTCTGCAGATCCTCCTTCCGGATGCCGATCAGCAGATTCAGCAGCAGCCGCCGGATCCGTGCCATAGGGTACCGCTTAGTCTTGATGGCGTGCAGCGCCTCGTCCAGGGAATTGCAGCTTCTTGCCGCCAGGATCCTGCCGTCCAGCCCGGGGCCCATCTCAAACTGATCCGCCAGCTCCTCCTGGGTCACCATCCGGAGCCGGTACAAAATCAGCCGCTCCAGATTCCGGAGCCGTCCGATGCACCCGGCGCTGCCCGCCTTGCTCAGGGCATGGGCAGTCAGCGGCGGCACCAGGTCTTCATACTCCTCGTTTTCCTCAACGCAGGAGCGGATGAAGGAGGCGCTGGCAATGCTGCCGTCGTGGCCCTCCAGCATATCGTGCATAGCGCTTTTCCGGGGCACGGTAAAGGGCTGGAACTTTGCCCCCAGAAAGATCATGGCCTTCAGGTATTCCACCGCCAGCAGATTGTTGGGCCCGTCGAATACCTGGGCAAGCTCCTCTCCGTACTGCTCCGCCGTCAGCCGCCGCATGGCGCTGGGATAGGACATGCCCTCCCGGAGCAGCTCCCGCAAAGCGTCGCTCTTGGCGCAGCTGACGCTTGCCTTCACCGCCTGACTGAGCTTTGCCGGATCTCCGCACTCGCTGCCGAAGGAAAGCTCCTCCACGCAGCCCAGCCCCCGCAGCAGGAACACCGCCCCCCGGGCGAACAGCTCCGCCGGGGCAAGGGAATAGGCCACGGGCAGCTCCAGCACCAGATCCGCCCCGGAGGCAACAGCGATCTGTGCCCGGGTCAGCTTGCCCAGCACCGCCGCATCCCCCCGCTGCACGAAATTTCCGCTCATCACCGCAACAATATGGGTGGCGCCGTTTTCCCGGGTCTTTGCGATATGATAGGCATGGCCGTTATGAAAGGGGTTGTACTCACAGATAATACCGGAAATTTTCATGCTGAAGCCTCCTGTGCTGCTGGGGAATGGGACTCATTCCGCCAATATTTTCTCAAAAGCCCTTGCATTTTTCTGCAAAAGGTTTATAATAGTTATGTTATCTGCGTTTGCAGGAGTTATCTTTGAAAGGATGTATGAAAACCATGATTATTCTCGTAGTCAACGCCGGCAGCTCTTCCCTGAAGTACCAGCTGATCGACATGAAGGACGAGTCCGTGATTGCCAAGGGCAACTGTGACCGGATCGGCATTGACGGCCACATCAGCCACAAGACCTTTGACGGCAGAACCCTGAACGAGGACTGCGACTTTCCCACCCATACCGAAGCCTTTATGAAGCTGGTAGATACCCTCACCAAGGGGGACGCCTCCGTCATCAAGAGCATGGATGAAATCTCCGCCGTTGGCCACCGGATCGTCCAGGGCGCCGAGATCTTCGACAAGCCGGTTCTGGTTACGGATGAGGTCATCCAGCAGATCGACGACCTGAAGGAGCTGGCTCCCGTACATAACCACGCACACGCACTGGCGCTGTGGGCCTGCAAGAAGGTTATGCCGGAAAATGTGCCCCAGGTTGTGGTATTCGACACCGCCTTCCACCAGACCATGCCGGAAAAGGCATATATGTTCGGCCTGCCCTATGAGGACTATGAGCATTACAGTGTCCGGAAGTACGGCTTCCACGGCACCTCCCACCGGTTTGTTTCCGGCGCTCTGGCAGAGGCTCTGGGCAAGGACATCAAGGATCTGAAGATCGTCTCCTGCCACCTGGGCAACGGTTCTTCCATTACCGCAGTACAGGGCGGCAAGTCCGTTGATACTTCCATGGGCTTTACCCCGCTGGACGGCGTGCTGATGGGCACCCGCACCGGCTGTGTGGATCCTTCCGCCGTAACCTTCGTTGCGGAGAAGCACCACTTCACCCCCTCCCAGATGAGCGAGTACATGAACAAGAAATCCGGCTTCCTGGGGGTTTCCGGTATTTCCTCCGACAACCGGGACATTACCGCAGCCGCAGAAAAGGGCGACAAGCGGGCACTGCTGGCAAAGGATATGCTGGTATATGAGATCAAGAAGTACATCGGCTCCTACGCCGCAGCCATGAACGGGCTGGACGCTGTGCTCTTCACCGGCGGCATCGGGGAAAACTCCGACGACGTGCGGGCTGAGGTTTGCCGGGATATGGACTTCTTCGGCATTAAGCTGGACGAGGACGCCAACAAGGGCTGCCGTGGCCAGCTGAAGCGGATCTCCGCACCGGACTCCAAGGTTGAGGTGTGGATTGTTCCCACCAACGAGGAGCTGCTGATCGCACGGGATACCCTGGCGCTGATCTCCAAGTAAGCGTTATCGGGTTTCATTATACCATTTTTACATGTGAAAATGCAACCCCTGATATTTGTGCAGATTTGACAAAAAGGAGCGCAGAAACCCTCTGCGCTCCTGTTGTTTCTGTGAAATGGAGGAATGCTTTGTGACAAATTTCGACCAGAACGCCCTGTTCCGTGCCGCATGCGCTGCCCGGGAGCATGCCTATGCCCCCTACTCCGGCTTCCGGGTGGGCGCCGCCCTGCTGTGTGCGGACGGGCGGATCTTCACCGGCTGCAACGTGGAAAACGCCGCCTACCCCCTGTGTACCTGCGCAGAACGCACGGCCCTGTGTGCCGCCGTAGCCCAGGGCGCAAGGCAGTTTGCCGCCATCGCCATCGCCGGCGGAAGGGATGAGGACTGCGCCCAGCCCTGCATGCCCTGCGGCGGCTGCCGGCAGAACCTGGCGGAATTCTGCGGCCCGGATTTTCCGGTCATCCTCAGCGACGGAATCCACACCCTGGGGCAGCTGCTGCCCGGCGTATTCCGGCTCCGTCAGGACTGATCCTTTGCCCGCTTTTCCTTTCCGGAAAAGTATTCCCCCGCCTTGTGCTTGCCGGTTTCGTCCACAATATAAGTATGCTCCAGCTGACCCGCAAGGCTTCTGCGGACGCTGTCCCGGTATTCCTGCCGCAGTGCCGCCTGCTCCTGCTTTTCCGCCTGGGTAAGCCCCTCTGCCTGGGATTTCCGGTACAGCTCGCTGATCCGGTTCATTTTTTCCTGTGTCATCGCCATCCCTCCCTGCTGACATCATGTATCCCATTGTATCACATTGCCGCAGCTTTTGCAAGCGGCACGAAAGGAGTTCCCTATGCAGCCTGTCACCCTGATTACCGGAGGCTCCCGGGGCATCGGCGCCGCCTGCGTCCGGCTGTTTTCCGCCCAAGGCCGCCGGGTATGGTTCACCTACCTGAACAGCGAAGCTGCCGCCCGGCAGCTTGCAAAAGAAACCGGTGCCCTTCCCATCCGGTCGGATATTGCCGACCCTGCCTGCAATGCCGCCCTGGCAGAGCAGATCGAAGCCGCCGGCGGCCTGGAGCTGCTGGTGAACAACGCTGCCGTATCCGAAACGGAACTGTTCCAGTGCCTGCCTCCGGACCGTGCCGCCCGGCTCTACGGCGTCAATTACCTGGGGGCTGCGGATCTGACCCGGCGGCTGCTGCCCCTGCTGCTGGGTCGGCACGGGGGAAGCGTTGTGAACATCGCCTCCATGTGGGGGGAAACCGGTGCCTCCTGCGAGGCGGACTATTCCGCATCCAAGGCGGCGCTGATCGGCCTTACCCGTGCCCTTGCCAAGGAGGCGGGGCCCTCCGGGGTACGGGTCAACTGCGTGTCCCCGGGGGTGATCCGCACGGAGATGAACGCCCATCTTTCCCAGGCGGAGCTGGACGCTTTAGCAGAGGAGACCCCCCTGGGCAGGCTGGGCGACCCGGAGGAGGTGGCACAGGCGGTGGCATTCCTGGCGTCGGATCAGGCGTCCTTTATCACCGGACAGGTGCTGGGGGTCAACGGGGGCTTTCTGGTCTGATGCACAAATCGGAAAATTTCGGCACGAAATCATAAAATATCCGAAAATACCGCTTGAATTTTTGTGAGAATTGTGCTATACTAACATCACAGGACAACTGTCCGAAAAATCCGGTGCGCCACGCTCCGTCAAATGTGGCAGCTGACTTCACGAAGTACAGCTCGGGAGCAAACGATGAAAAAAGGAACGATCTTTGCACTGATCGCAGCAACGGCGGCGGTTGCCGCAGGGGCAGCGTATGTGCTCTCTCAGAAGAAAAAGGGCTGCTGCGGCTGCGATTATGACGGAGGAGATCTGGACGTAGACTGCGACGGCTGCTGCGGCTGCGAGCTGGAGGACGAATGTCCGGTTGACGACATCCCTGCCGAAGACGCAGACGACGCAGAAACCGGCGAGGCTGCTGCCGAGGCTCCCGCAGAGGATGCCCCTGCAGAGGAAAAAACCGAAGAAGCATAACCCGGGGCGGGCGGCAGTGGATGCCGTCCGCTTTTGTTTTCCGCAAGGGTGCTCCCTGCACAAAATCCGGGGAGAAAATCCGGCGGATTTCAGCAGGGGTGCCCTTGACTTTTTGTCGAAAAAATAGTATGATAGAACCAATACCATAAAAGCGCAGTACACCCCGGCATCCGGGGCGCTGCCGTAGGACAAGCCGCATATCCCAGGCGGCTTACCTTCTATTCTTGCGAAGGAGGAAATGCAATGCTGTGTGATGCGAACAAATTTTCAAAAGAGGGACTGACCTTTGACGATGTGCTGCTGATTCCCGGCGAATCCGACGTCACCCCCAACATGATCGAGCTGGGCACCACCCTTGCGGGCAAGGTCAGACTCAAGACCCCCATTATGACCTCCGCCATGGACACGGTCACCGAGTCCAAGATGGCCATTGCCATCGCCAGGGAGGGCGGTATCGGCATCATCCACAAGAACATGAGCATTGAAAAGCAGGCGGACGAGGTGGACAAGGTAAAGCGCAGCGAGAACGGCGTTATCGTGAACCCCTTCTCTCTGACGGAAAATCACTTTGTCTATGACGCAGACGAGCTGATGGGCAAGTACAAGATCTCCGGCGTGCCCATCGTGGACGATGAAGGCAGGCTGGTGGGCATCATCACCAACCGGGATATGCGGTTCCTGACCGACTTCAACACCCGCATTGCAGACGTGATGACCAAGGATAATCTGGTTACCGCTCCGGTGGGCACCACCCTGCAGGAGGCTCAGGAAATCCTCCGGGCCCACAAGATCGAAAAGCTGCCCCTGGTGGATCAGAACGGCGTACTGAAGGGCCTGATTACCATCAAGGACATTGAAAAATCCGTCCAGTACCCCAACTCCGCAAGGGACGAACGGGGCCGGCTGCTCTGCGGCGCTGCCATCGGCGTCACCGCTGACATCCTGGACCGGGCAAAGGCCCTCATCGACGCCCAGGTGGACGTGCTGGTGCTGGATTCCGCCCACGGCCACAGTGCAAACATCATGCGCTGCGTCCGGATGATAAAGGAAGCCTTCCCGGATACCCCGGTAATCGCCGGCAATATCGCCACAGCCGAGGCTGCGGAAGCCCTCATCAAGGCGGGAGCTGACGCACTGAAGGTGGGCATCGGCCCCGGCTCCATCTGCACCACCCGTGTGGTTGCAGGCATCGGCGTGCCCCAGATCACCGCTGTGTATGACGTAGCCTGCGTGGCGGAAAAGTACGGCATCCCGGTTATTGCTGACGGGGGCATCAAATACTCCGGCGACATCGTAAAAGCACTGGCTGCCGGCGCCAACGTGGTTATGCTGGGCAGTCTGCTGGCTGGCTGTGAGGAAGCCCCCGGCGCTACCGAAATCTTCCAGGGCAGACAGTTCAAGGTTTACCGGGGCATGGGCAGTCTGGGCGCAATGGAATGCGGCTCCAAGGACCGTTACTTCCAGGAGGGCGCAAAGAAGCTGGTTCCCGAGGGCGTAGAGGGACGGGTTCCCTACAAGGGTGTGGTTGCGGATACCATCTTCCAGCTCTGCGGCGGCATCCGCTCCGGCATGGGCTACTGCGGCTGCAAGGACATTGCCACCCTCCACGAAAAGGCAAGGTTTGTCCGGATCACCGGGGCAGGTCTGAAGGAAAGCCACCCC
>JALELB010000007.1 GCA_022768805.1 Ruminococcus sp. | reverse complement strand
TATGGAACAGAACAAGCTGCTGGAACAGCTCAACCGCTTTACCCGCCGGAAGCATACCGCCCAGGAGGTGTATATGTTTGACGTGATCCTCTGTGACAACGAGGTGGACCGGGACGGGGAATGCTTTACCCGGAAGGCGCTGGAGACCCTGTGCCGCCGGTTTGAGGGGGTCACCGGCATCTTTGACCACGACCCCAAGGGCAGTCAGCAGACCGCCCGGATTTTTGCTACGGAGCTTTTGGAGGATCCGGCACGGCGGACAGCATACGGGGCGCCCTATACCTATTTAAAGGCCTGTGCCTATATGATCCGGACGGACTCCAACCAGGATCTGATCCGGGAGATTGACGGAGGCATCAAAAAAGAAGTCAGCGTATCCTGCGCAGCGAAAACCAGCCGGTGCTCCCTTTGCGGCAGCACCGGAGCATGCAGCCACGAAAAGGGAAAGGTGTACGCCGGAAAGCTCTGCTACCGGGAGCTGGACGACATCAGCGACGTGTACGAGTGGAGCTTTGTGGCGGTGCCTGCCCAGGTGCATGCCGGTGTCACCAAGCAGTTCGGCGGATCCGCCGGGGAGGAGGATCCGGTGCGAAAGGCATTGCAGGCACAGCTGGATGCCCATCAGCAGGCGGTTGCCCTTGCCCGGCAGGATGCAGAAAAGCAGATCCGCCGGCTGCTGGCGGTGACCCATTCCAAAAGCGCAGCGGATGCGGTGATGCAGGGGCTGAAGTCCATGAGCCTTCCCCAGCTGTATGACTATAAGGAAGCCTTGAGCCGGGATTTCTCCGGACGGTGCGCAGCCCAGCTGCAGCCTGAGGGAGATGTACCCCTGGACAGCTTCAGAATGTGAGGTGCAGCATGAATCAGGAAAAGGCGAGAAGCATTCTCCGGATGTTCAGCGGGGTGGCAGAGGTGAAGACCCTGGATCCCCTGCTGGACGAGGCGGTGGCACTGGTGAAAAGCAGGCTCCGGCCGGGGGCGGATACGGAGCGTCCCCAGCTGGACTATCTGTGCGCCGCCATTGCCAATCTGCGGCACAGCCAGCTGCTGGCAGCCCAGAGCCAGCTTACCTATACCTATGCAGGCAGTGTGGCAAAGGAGTCAGACAAGGGGCAGAAGGTGCCCTTTGCCCAGGCGCTGGTGAACGAATATCTGAAGACCTGTGCGGATCTGCTGATCTGTACGGATGTGCCGCTGCTGGCGGCAGGAGGAAGGTAGTATGGGTACCATTCAGCGCATTCTGGAGCAGCTTTGCGGAGAGATCGCCAATACCGGAGCGCAGATCCGCATGGCCTACGACAAAACCCCTCTTGCAAAGCCCCCCTGCCGGTATATGACCGGGGCGGTTACCGGGGTACAGCTGGCGTCCCCCTCGGATGTATCCGGGGGCGCTCTCTATCCCATGAAGCTGCAGCTGGAATTTCACCTGCTGGCACCTCCGGAGGACACCCCCGCCATGCTGTATGACCGGCTGGAGCAGCAGCTGGTGACCCCGGTGCTGGAAAGCGGCTATACGGTGATGCTGCTCCGGGCGGAGGAGCCACAAATCCAGCCCAGGCTGAATAAAATGGAGCTGACCGCCCAGGTGACCCTGCTGTGCCGGTATCAGCGAAAGGAGGAAACCACATGACCCAGGTGACGGAAACCGCCCCCAAGCTGTACACCCTGCTGCTGCCCGGCCTTACCCTGGCGGTGACGGATTTCACCCTGTCCGGAGGCAGACAGTTCCGGGAGGAGCCCACCGTTGCCAGCGACAGCCGGATGATCTCCCCCGGAGTAAGGCGGCATACCCTGGCGCTGACCGGCTTTGTGCCGGACGGGGATGCGGCAGCGCTGATGCCAAAGCTGGAAGAGCTGTGCGATACCAACACGTCTTTGAGCTTTTCCTTTGCGGGGATGCACTTTGAAAGCATGCACACGGAAAGCTATGCTGTGCGCCAGTGCAAGACCCTGTCCGCCGCCCAGGTGCAGCTGAAGCTTTCCGGCATCGGCAGCATCACACAGCTGGAAACAAAGGAGGCTGCCACATGACCCCTACCCTTACCCTGACGGACATATCCGGCAGCAGCAGCACCCAGGCGGTGTGCCTGTATTTCCGGCTGGAAAAGGAACGGTACACCCCCTTTACCGCCCTGACCGCCCGATTCCTCACCGACTCCAGCGACTTCGGCAATCCGGCTTCGGTGGCATTCCGGCTGGATGACCGGCTGCTGCACCAGGGCATCCTGGACACCTTAACGGTGACAAAGCAGAAGGGCATCCGGACCGTGGAGATATCCTCCAGAGGATTCACCAGTCTGCTGATGCAGAACCAGATGGCGGCGGGCATGCTCACCGGGGTGACCCTCCAGTCTTTGATGGAGCAGTATGCAGTGCCCGGGGTCACCTATGAAAGCGGCGTCACCCAGACCAATTATGTATGGGTAAAGGAGGGCACCAGCCAGTGGGACGCCATCGTGAACTACGGCTATAAGTACAACCGGGGATACCCCTACATCAGCGGCGCCAATGAGGTGCGGCTTACCCGGAAAGCCGCCGGAAGCATTGCCATTGACGGGGACGCTCTGCTTGCCGCCGGGGGGCTGCTGGCTTATACCCGGATGGTGAGCCATATCCATATGGCGGACGCAGAGGGGAATCCGGACGCCTTTTCCCTGGAGAATCCGGAGGCAACGGCACGGAATATTTCCCGGCACCGGCAGATTTCCCTGGATTTGCAGTATGCGGCAGAGCCGGAAGCCTGTCTGGAGCAGAAGCTCCGGTACAGTATGCGGGGCTGCAGCGGGGACCGGGCGGTGTATCCCGGCTATCACGGGGAGGATCTGGAGCGGCACATTATCCTGGGCAGCTTTGCCCAGGGGTATATTTCCCGGCTGGTCATCACCGGCGCCGGGGGACAGATCCGCACGGAGGTGTACCTTTACCGGGACAAGTTTTGTAATCTGCCGGAAAGCGAATAGCAAACGCCGGAGCATTACTGCTCCGGCGTTTTTGTGTTTTGTGACCATTTAACCAAGGGTGGTTTATTTTTGTGCGTGCCGGGGGCACGCATGACCGTTTTACCGCTATGCGAGAGACAACCTCCTGAGTGAGTTTACCGATGCTTGGGGAGACAACCCAAGACCCAATGCCCCTCCACGCTCTCTTTTCCACACCCTCCCCTCTCTTTTGGGGAAACGTCTGCTTGTGATGGTTTCCAGGATTTCATGCGCCAGACCCTATTCAACACCGTCCTGTGAAGCATCGTGAGAATGCAGGATAGCCGCCCCGTGCCAAAAGGGAGATGGGGAAGAAGGAAAGTGGGGGACTGGTGGAGAAAACCCAGAAGGGGAAGGGGGGATAAGCATGCAAATGCGCCCCCCTTCCCTGAGGTTGTCTCCCCAAGCTCCGGCAGAACGTTTCTGCAAAGGTGTTCCGTTTCATAAAACGGAACACGCTCGGCGGCTTGACAACCCATAGCAACATGCGATATAATGAATATATATGTCACAGGAGGTGTGCGGAATGGAACAGGCGGAATACCAATTGAGCCGGACGGAGGCTATGCTCTGGGTGGGGAAGATCGCCCTGATCTTTTTTCTGATTCTGGGGCTGATCTATGCCTTTGCGGTACTGTCTCCCCGGATCGCTGCGTGGATTGACAAGAAGCGGGGCAAAACGCCGGAGTATACCCGGTACGACGAGCACACCAGGGTCAAGGGCATGTTCGAGGCCGACCTGCCGAAGGACAAAAATCAGAAGGAAAATGAGGAGCAGAAAGACAATGGCGAAGGATAAAAAGCTGGTCGAATCCATCACAAGCATGGACGAGGATTTTGCACAGTGGTACACGGATATTGTAAAAAAGGCGGAGCTGATTGAATACACAAGCGTCAAGGGCTGTATGGTGATCCGGCCCTATGCCTATGCGATCTGGGAGAATATCCAGCGCATTCTGGACGGCATGTTCAAGGCCACCGGCCACGAAAACGTATGCATGCCCATGTTCATTCCGGAAAGCCTTTTGCAGAAGGAAAAAGATCACGTTGAGGGCTTTGCCCCGGAGGTTGCCTGGGTCACCATGGGGGGCAGCGAAAAGCTGGAGGACCGGCTCTGTGTCCGCCCCACCTCGGAAACCCTGTTCTGTGAGCATTATGCCAACATCGTCCACTCCTACCGGGATCTGCCCAAGCTGTACAACCAGTGGGTCAGCGTGGTGCGGTGGGAAAAGACCACCCGTCCCTTCCTCCGGTCCAGAGAATTTTTGTGGCAGGAGGGGCATACCATCCACGCCACCGCCCAGGAGGCCATTGAGGAAACCGAGCGGATGCTGAACGTATACGCAGAATTCTGTGAAAAATCCCTGGCTATGCCGGTTATCAAGGGCAGAAAAACCGAAAGCGACAAGTTTGCCGGCGCTGTTGCCACCTATGCCATCGAGGCGCTGATGCACGACGGCAAGGCCCTGCAGGCAGGCACCTCCCACTACTTCGGGGACGGCTTTGCCAAGGCATTTGACATCGAATACACCGACAAGGAAAACAAGCGGGTACACCCCCACCAGACCTCCTGGGGCGTAACCACCCGGCTCATCGGCGCAATTATCATGACCCACGGAGACGACAGCGGTCTGGTGCTGCCTCCGGCGGTGGCGCCCATCCAGGCGGTGATCGTGCCCATTGCCCAGCACAAGGAAGGGGTACTGGAGAAGGCAAACGCCCTTGCAGAGGCACTGAAGGCACAGGGCATCCGGGTTAAGCTGGACGATTCCGACAATTCCCCCGGGTGGAAGTTTGCAGAGTACGAAATGAAGGGGGTTCCGGTACGGATTGAGATCGGCCCTAAGGATATTGAGCAGAGCCAGTGCATCGTTGCCACCCGGTTCAACGGAGAAAAGCAGCCGGTTGCCCTGGATGAGCAATACGGCACCCTGGTGCAGACCGTGAAGGAGCTGCTGGACAAGACCATTCCGGAGGGGATGTTCGCAAAGGCCCTGGACAACCGGACACGGCGCACCTACGACTGCACCAGCCTGGAGGAGATCACAAAGGCCCTGGAGGAACAGGGGGACGGCTTTGTGATGGCCATGTGGTGCGGGGACGAGGCCTGCGAGGACAAGGTGAAGGAGGTCACCGGCGTGGGCTCCCGGTGCATCCCCATGGAGCAGCGGCATATTTCCGACACCTGCGTCTGCTGCGGCAAGCCCGCACAGCATATGGTGTGCTGGGGCAAGGCGTATTGATACTTTGATAAAACAAGACCCGGAACAAATGTTCCGGGTCTTTCTTTTTCATAAAAGGCTCCTGGGTAGGATCAGCCCCAGCCGCAGTCGTCATAGCTGCGCCAGCGTTCCTGATAGCTGCGTTCACGCAGAGTACGGTAAACGATGGCGGCAAGGGAGCCTGTGAGAAATACGAGCCCTGCCAGCACCGGCAGCAGCGCTGTCAGCGGCACGGAATTTTCCTTTTTTTCAATTACCACAGTGGTAGGCTCGGACATAAGGACTCCTTTCAGGCTTCCTCAGCAGGCTGTTCCGGCTGAATTCCGCCCATCTCCGCCAGCAGACGCTGCATTTCCGCATCCACCTTGGAATCCTGCTCCAGCTTTTCAAATTCATCGTGATTCTCAGCGTCCACGCCGGAAATCTCCCGATAAGCCTGGGCTTCTGCTTCCTTCCGGGTGATCTTTTCTTCCATCTTGTTCAGCTTATCCATGGAGCTGGATGCATCAAAGCCCCCCATGGACTTGGCAAGGTTCTTCTGGGTCTCTGCCATCTGGGAACGGGCAATCAGCACAGCCTGGCGGCTCTTTGCCTCCTCCAGCTTGGACTTGAGCACCTCAACCTGGGAACGGATGGCGTCGGTCTGCTCGGAAATGGTTTCGTGCATTTCCTTGTAGTTTGCAGCTTCCTCGTCAGCCTTTACCTTATAGGACAGAGCCTTCTTTGCCAGTTCCTGGTCACCGGACGCCAGGGCAGCCTTTGCCTTGGCCTCCCAGTTGGCGGAGGTGGCTACTGCGTTATTGTACTGCTTTTCCACCATTTTTTCGCTGGCAACAGCCTTGCCCAGTGCCTGGGTGGATTTATTCAGTTCCTTCTGCATATCCAGAATAATCTGCTTTACCATTTTCTCGGGGTCTTCTGCTCTATCGATCAGATCGTTGATATTTGCCTTGAGCAGATCGCTCAGACGCGTGAAAATACTCATTTTTGAAAACCTCCTTTATTTCCCGCATGCGGGTTACTCTTATTATAGCCACACTCATGCAGATTGTCAAGTAATTTTTGTGAAAAGAAAAAAACAGCACCACGCAGAGTATGCATGGTGCTGTTCGGAAGGTCAGATCAGATGGAATCCACCAGGTGAGCCAGGAACCGGGCGATAACGGTAATATCGCCGGAATCCACGATGGTGTCGCCGTTTACATCCGCATTGGCAACCTGATCCGCTGTCATGGCAGGAGCCAAGGTATTATCCTCTGCAATGTAGCGGCACAGACGTACGATGTCTGCGATGGTAACCACGCCGTCGTCGTTCACATCGCCCTTGACGCCGACAGGGGTCGGAGCGGTGGTAGTTGTAGTCGTGGTAGTTGTGGTGGTTGTCTCCTCGGTGGTGGTTGTTGTGGTGGTAGTAGTGGTCGTGGTGGTTACGATGGGCTGATCCGGGTAGAAGAAGCTGTCGAAGATAACGGTAACGTTCTTGATATTCAGCTTAACCTCATCATTGGGTGCCACAGACCAGGTCCACCAGTTTTCAATCTTCAGGTAATCCATCTCAAAGGTACCGATACTGGTGATGGGGTTTTCGTCCTCATCCTTTTCGCCGGTGGGGAATTCGTTTTCGCCCACGGGAATTTCAAAGGTGGTCACATTGTCGTTAATGGTAACTGCGTTGTCGATATACGTCCAGCGGTGCCGGGTTTCCTCATTGGTGTCCTTGGAGTCCACAAAGTTAAAGCTCAGAACCACGTCGCCGCTTACCTGGGTGGAATTTTTGGAGGTGGTCAGCTCATATTCCACAACCACGGAGCTTGCGGTAAGACCCATTTCGCCGTAGGGCTTCATGTCGATCATATAACCGCCGTCCTCAAAGGTCATCTCATCCGTGGTCAGGGTAATCCGGTCGGTCTTGGTGCCGGGATCCACTGTGCCGCCGCTTACCACATCTGCAAAAATCTGCTTGATCTCGTTGTCATACCAGCTCAGAGTGGTCCGGTCGAAATATTTCATGCTGCCCTTGTTGGAGTCATCCCACAGAACGGGACACATACCGGTCTTGCCGTAGGAATAGGAGGCAACCTTTTTGATGAACTTCTTGATGGAGGCATCGTCCTTGCCCTCGTCGGTAACAACGCCGTATTCGCCGATGATCACCGGAATGCCGTTGTTGATGTACTTTGTCTCCAGCTTGTCCAGGTTGGCTTCCAGCAGGGTGTAGTCTGCATTGGTGCCCCAGGTGGAGGTATAGCCCCAGCTGGAATCTGTTTCTGCTACACAGAAGGTGGTGGGTTCATAGTAGTGTACGGAAACCGCAACCATATTTGCGGAATCGGTAGGTGCGGAGAAGTCGCCGGACAGGCACTTGTCCGTGTTGTTGTTGGATGCAGGCACAAGCAGCAGACGCTTTGCGTTGTTGCCGCCAGTTGCACGGACGGTATCCACAAATGCCTGGTTGAAGGTCATCATCTGGGCGTTGGTCATCTCGATTTCGTTGATGTCCTCAAAGACCATTCTTTCGTCGTAATCCTTGAAGTAGGTGGCGATCTGCTTCCACAGGTCGGTAAACTTGCTCTGGGCGGAAGCGTTCAGCCAGCTTGCCTCATTGTGGGTGTTGATGATGCAGTACATGTCGTTGTTGATGCAGTAATCCGCAACGGTCTTGATCCGGGCAAGATATGCGTCCATATCCACCTTGCCCTCCAGCACCTGATACCAGGTAATCGGAATCCGGACGGTCTTGAAGCCCGCCTTCTTGATTTCCTTAATCATGGACTCTGTGGTGAGGGGGTTGCCCCAGGCGGTTTCAATCTGCTCCGGGGTAAAAGGACCAGCGTCCCAGGTGTTGGAACCGCTCAGGGAATTACCCAGGTTCCAGCCCAGACCCATGTCCTCAACCATATCGATTGCGGCGGTGTTTGCAGCAGACACAGTGGCAAAACTGCCTGCAAGGGTGCCTGTCAGGGACATGCACAATGCGGCAGCGGTTACTGCGCTGAGCAGCTTCTTTTTCAGCTTCATGCTATTCTACTCCCTTTCTTTGCTGCATGACCGGATACGTTTGTGAAAGCGCAGCCTTCTGCGCCCTTTCCAAGGGGGAAAATTGAGAGAGACGTATACACGCAGTCATGCTATGATACATTAACTTTACCATACGCAGGATGCAAAGTCAATACAATTTGCTTCGTTTTCCACCGGAGCAGATGCCAATTTTTCTGATTCTTTTTTAGTAGAAATGCATAAATCTCAAGAGAAGAACATATGTTCTTCCGGTGTCCGGGCTGAGGTGCGGAACAGGCACAAAAAAAGAGAACAGCCAGGCTGTTCTCTTTTCCTTATTCCCCATACCGGGAGGTAATCCCCAGATATTCCTCCAAAGTCAGGCCGCTGTTGTATACCTTTTGGGCATTCTCCAGCCCAAGATACCGCAGGTGCCAGGGCTCGTAGTTGTAGCCGGTAATGCTCTCCTTCCCCTTTGGGTAGCGGATGATGAACCCGTATTCGTGGGCGTGGGCATTCACCCAGGCGGACTCCTTGGTATCGGCAAAGCTCTGGTCGATGGAATTCAGGTCAAAGGCCAGGCCGGTCTGATGCTCCGAATGGCCGGGCCGGGCGGATACCCTGTCGGCGTATTCCTTGCCGTATGCCTTTACCATGCTGTTGTAGATCTTCACCTGGTAGTCATAGCTGCGAAAGCCGGAGCCGATGTAGATATTGAGCCCCTCCGCCGCTGCTGCCTTCTGCATCTTGTCAAACATGGCCTTTGCCTCCGGATCCACCCCCGGGTTAAAGCTGCTTGGCAGGGTGTAGGTCTTGTTGGCAATCAGGATGCCGTTGATATAGGTGGGGGACTGGGATGCCACAGGCTCCGTGGGGGCAGGAGTGGCAACGGGGGCTTCCGTCTTTGCCGGGGCATCCGTCTGCTTCGGAGCTTCCGTCTGTGCAGGCAGCACGGTGATCTTTACAACGCCGGTAACGGAGCTGTCCGACAACAGGGCGGCAGTAACCGTGCAGCTGCCTGCAGCCACTGCGGTAATGGTGCCGTCGGCGGATACTGCGGCAATGCTGCTGTCGCTGCTGCTCCACTCCGCCTTTGCAGCTGCCTCGGTTTCGTCCGAGGCCTGAAGCCACCGGGTTTCCCCTACGGTCAGGGTGATTTCGCTCTGGTTCATATGGATCTCCCCCTTTGCAGGGCCGGTGCTGTCCGGCTCCGTGCCGGTTTCCTCCGGGGCATGGGTTTCCGGCTCCGTACTGGTAACGGTATGGGAGGCGGAGGTTCCGGCAGACCCATCCGGCTCCGGCTGCTCTCTGTGCCGCCGCTGCACCGCCATGACGATGGACAGAATCAGCACCAGCAGAATCCCGGCCATAGCCAGGATCAGGTTCCGCTGTCTGCGTTTGTATACACTTCTGGGAAGTCTTTTGCCCTTTCCCTTGCCTTTGGGTGCCATGATTCAGGATTCCTTTCTATTATATATGTATAGCCCGGGGTTAGTATTCCGGTTCGTACACAGAATAAAGCTCTCCGTCCGGCATACGCACACACAGAAGCTGCTGCTTCCGCTCCGCATCCCGGTAGTCGAGAAAGCTGGTGCAGAGAATCTTTCTGCCGTCGGTGGTGTAGACGTAAAGGGGAGGCGTACCCGCCGGATTTTCCACCTTGCAGGAAACCATGCAACGCTCCAGGGCATAGGCGCCCTGCTGGATTTCCCTTATCCTGCCGGAGGAATGGTCCCTGCGGAAGGGGAGCTTTCCCGCCCGATAGAGCAACACCACCACCAGCACAACAATCAGCAGCAGATCCAGAATCGGTATCACGGTACGCACACTGCGCCGGGTATGGTAAACCTGCACGGAAGTCCAGCCCTTACCCAGAACCAGCACCTCAAAGCAGATATACAGTATTCCCAGAATTCCGGCGACGACTGCCAGGAGATAGGCGGGCTTCCGCTGGCCGCTGGCGGTGTTGTATTCCCGAAAGTATGCCAACAGCTTTTCCTCCTGCTGTGGGGTCAGTCTGCTTGATTCCATAAGCTCCTCCTGTGTTCAGCGTATTTTTTTGCAGAGAATCCCTGCCGCATCTATTATACCACAGCCCTCCGGCTTTGTCATGTGATTTTCGTTTGTTTTTCGCAAAAAATTCAGAAAAAATATACAATATGCATTGTTGACTGGATACAGAATATGTGTTATGATATAGTGTGACAAAAATTCATCCACAAAATAAAAAAAGAATGACAAAAACGTATAAAAAGGGAGGACTCTCAAATGAAGCTGAAAAAACGCATGCTTGCCGCTGCCATGACGCTGGCTGTGGCGGCGTCTGCCCTGCCCTGTGCCGGATTGCCGGCAGGTGCTGCGGCAACCAAATCCATTGAATCCCAGATGAACTGGGATACCGTCACCATCAGCGGCGGCGGCTTCGTTTCCGGCCTGGTTACCGGCGACAACAATATCTACGCCCGGACGGACGTGGGGGGCGCTTATCGGTTCAACTTTGCCACCAAGGAGTGGGAACAGCTGATGGCGTTCTTTACGGATGCAGACCGGGGCTTTCTCAGCGTGGATGCTATGGCGCTGGATCCCAACGACGACAATATCGTCTATGCCCTGTGCGGCTGTGCATACTTCAGCGACGCCCGGACGGCAGTGTTCCGCTCCAAGGACGGGGGCAAGACCTGGGATTCTACGGACGTAACAAATCTGATCCAGGTACACGGCAACGGCTACGGCAGACAGTGCGGCGAGTCCATTGCGGTGGATCCGGATGATCCCAACACCATCTACTGCGGCGGCGACACGGTGGGCATGATCGTCAGCCACGATGCGGGCGTCACCTGGGAGGCAGTGGACAGCTTCAACAGCATGGGTCTGTTCACCAACGAGATCAAGTGGCCTACCTGGACGGAAAACGTAGTCAAGACCACCGTTGGCACGGACTATGTAAACTGCAACGGCATTTCCACCATCGCCATTGAAAAGGGCAAGGTCTATGTGGGCATTTCCGACAACACCCTGGAATGCAATATGTATGTGGCAGATGTGGACGGGAAGAAGTGGGAACCCCTCAGCAAGGATCTGCCGGCGAACAAGTTCCCCTCCCGGATCACCAAGGACAATGCAGGCAATCTGCTGATCTGCTATGTGGGAGGGCTGACCTTCAACGGCACCGGCGGCGGTATTTACAAGTACAACACCACCACCGGCGAGGTTACCAACATTTCCCCCACGGAGAACAGCTTCGGCGCCTGCATGGCAAACCCCAACAACAACGACCAGCTGATCGCCACCACCTGCGGCGTGTGGAGCACCAACAGATGGAGCGAGGAGGACGGTGCCTGGGGCGACTGGCTGTACCGTTCCGAGGACGGAGGCAAGACCTGGACTGAGTATTATCCGGGCAAGATGGGTGAATACAAGTGGAATGCGGAAACCGGCGAAATGGTGCAGGAACAGGTCATCGATTACCTGGACGCAAACGGATGCAGCTGGGTATACGGCAAAGCCATCCACTGGTCCGGCTCACTCATCATCAACCCCAAGGATTTTGACCAGATCATGGTTTCCTCCGGCAACGGCATTTTCAAGTGGGACGGCATCTGGAGCGATTCCCCCAAGGCAAGCTTCTGCGCCCAGGGCGTGGAAGAGGTGGTGGCTCTGGATATGACCTCCGTGCCCGGCGGTGATGTATACTCCGCTATCGGAGATTACGACGGCTTTATCCACACGGACGTGGACAAGCCTGCCACCCAGTATGCTCCCACCATGGGCTCCACCGGCGCCATTGCCTACTGCCCCCAGAACCCGGACGTGATGGTGCGGATTGCGGAAAACCAGAACGATGTTGCACCGGGCTTCTACTCCACCGACGGCGGCAAGACCTGGAGCAAGATGTCCAACAGCCCCGGGGGAAAGGCATCCATCACCCAGCTTTCCGAGGGAAAGTACCGGATTTTCCACAGTGCCAAGGATAGCGGCGATGTGAATTATTCCGACGACTTCGGGAAAACCTGGAACGCATGCAGCGGCATTGCCAGCGCATACGGCTCCAAGACCACCTTTACCTATGTGGAGCCCTCGGATCCCAGCACCGTGTATGCATACGCAACCTATTATAATTCCTCCTGGGTATACTCCAAGCCGGAGCCCGACCTGGAGGATGCAAACTATACCTTCTATATCAGCAACGACTACGGCAAGACCTTTACCGCCACCCCCATCTGCAAGTATGATATGTGCGACAGCGCAGGCCGGATCGCCGCACTGGGGGACAACCACCTGATCCTGGCGGGAGGCTGGTACGGGCTGTATGACGTGAAAACCAGCGGCACCTCCGCCACTGTCACCAAGAAGGATGTATTCTACTGCAAGACCGTGGGCTACGGGGCGCCGGAGAAGGAAGGCGGGCTTAACACCCTGTACATCTACGGCAAGCCCCAGGAGGGCGATACCGAGGGGCTTTACCGTTCCACGGACGGAGGCGACAGCTGGGTTTGCATCAACACCAAAACCCTCTACGGCGGCACCGGCAACGGCAACTTCCTGGTGGGGGATATGAACACTTTCGGCACGGTTTACATGAGCACGGTAGGCTGCGGCATCGTAGTGGGCAGACTGGCAGGCAGCCAGCCGGATCCGGATCCGGACGCCCTGTACGGAGATGTGAACGTGGACGGTGAAATCACCATTGCCGACGCAGTGATGCTGGCACGGTACATTGCCGAGGACAAGGCAGTGAAGGTCAGCGAACAGGGCACCATCAATGCAAACTGTGCCTATGACAACACCATTGATTCGTCGGATCTTACCGCCATCGCCCGGTATCTGGCGCATCTTATAGAGCAGAGCGCTCTGGGACCACAGTAATAGGGAAACAGAAAAGGCATCGGGAAACCGATGCCTTTGCCTTTTGTTGTGGTTGATATTTTCCTTACGCAGTGCCGTTCTGCTGCCCTCTTGGGGAGACAACCCAGGGAAGGGGGGCGCATTGTCATGCTTATCCCCCTTCCCCTTCCGGGTTTTCTCCCCCAGTCCCCCACTTTCCTGCTTCCCCATCCCCCTTTGGAAACGGTGCAGCGCTGCACGTTCCCAGGATGCTGCACAGAACGGAAATGAACGAGTCTGGCGCATGAAATCGTGGAAAAGTATTTCGTCGGCTCGTTTCCCCAAAGAGTGGGGAGGGTGTGGAAAAGAGAGCGCGAGAGAAAACCGTTGGGAGGGGAGAGAATAAGCAGCTTGCTGCGCTCTCTCCCCTCCTAAGGAGGTTGTCTCTCGCATAGCGTGGAGGGGCATTGGGTATGCCCCCTTATCTTGGGGAGACAACCCAGGGGAGGGGGACTTCCCTTAATGGATATCCTTTTTCGTATAGTGCAGATATGCCAGCAGGACGCCGATAATGCCCATCACTGCACCCACTGAAACCAGGGTCATATCCAGACTGCCATTTGACACAATATCCGCGCCCTCGCAATAGCCAAAGGGCGTGATGTACTTGAGAAAATCTGCAACATCCGCAATGTTTGCAATCAGGTTCAGAAAATACATCATGGCGGCAATGCCAAGCCCTGCCCCTGCACTGCCCTTGCGCAGGAAAGCGGAAATACCGAAGCAGATGCCTGCCAGCTCCAGCTGCAGCAGATAATAGGCAAGATGCAGCAGGCTGATTTCCTTCCAGGGAATATCCTCGCCCACAGCGGCAATGGAGCCGATAGCCAGGGCATAAATGATGACATTCAGCGCTGTAATCTGTATCAGCACGGCGATCAGCTTTTCCGTAATGATCCTTTTCCGGCTTACAGGATGGGTCAGCAGAAATTCCGCTGTTTTGTCCTTTTCTTCCTTGCTGAGTACACCAACGGCGCAGAGGGACGCAAAAAAGGCACCGCCCAGCCCCAGCACATTGCCGCACTCCACAGCGTAAAACCCGATGAGGGTGCCGAAGTTCAGCCGATCCATGCCGAACGCCTGGGTAAATGAACCCATGGAGGCGAACACATCGCTTACACTGTCCATCTGACCTTTCATTTCCGGAAACAGAAAAATACAGGTTGCCAGCAGGAACCCGATAGAAGCCGTCCAGATCAGAAACGGGGTTTTTCCCTGCCGCAGCTCGTGTCTGACAAGTGTCATAGGGCTTCACCCTCCTTTTCGTAATAATGCAGGAACACCTCTTCCAGATCAGGCTCCGTAACCGTAAGGTCATATACCTGGCCGGAGGACAGGGTACGGAGCAGGCTGTTCATGTCGCCGCTGTAAAGGAAGCTGACCGAAGCCTCCGAAGCCTTTTTGTCCCGAACGCCGCTCAGACTGTCAAGGTCTACATCCCCGTGAACCGTAATGCGCTTTGCATTGGTTCGGGAAAGGGCATCCACACTGTCGCAGGCAATGATTCTGCCGTCACGGATAATGGCTGCACGGGTGCAGTTGCGCTGAATCTCTGAAAGCACGTGGCTGGACAGGAGAATCGACGCCCCCTCCTGGTTTCTCTCCCGGAGGATTTCAAAAAATTCCTTCTGCATCAGCGGATCCAGTCCGCCGGTGGGCTCATCCAGCACCAGCAGCTCCGGTTTGTGCTGTAAAGCGCAGACAATGGCTACTTTCTTTCTGTTTCCGAAGGACAGCTCCTCCGCCTTCCGGGATATATCAAGCTGTAAGCGTTCACAGAGTAATGCCGCTTCGGCGGTGCAATCCCTTTTCCGCAGATCAGCGGACAGCTTCAGAATATCCTTTACCTTCATCCCCTGGTAAAATAATGCCTCCGAGGGGAGATAGCCGATATGCTGCAAAATCGCTTCCTTTTCCGTTGTAATATCCTTGCCGAATAGCATTGCGCTGCCGGAGCTGGGGGAAATCAGCCCCAGCAGTGTCCGGATGGTGGTGGATTTTCCGGCGCCGTTGGGGCCGATAAAGCCGAAAAATTCCCCCTGTTCCACCCTCAGGTCAAGGTCGATGATGCCCCTTGCCTTGCCGTAATATTTCGTCAGCTTTTTGGTTTCGATCACATGCATGTTCCGTCACCCTTTCGCCTGTTTTCAAAAAAGCATCGGTTTCCCGATGCTTTTCTGCGTTATTGCTGCTGTTGGTTCTGCTGCTCCTCCGGGGGCGTTTGTAAGGGAATCTGAGCCGGAGGCGGCGCCGGAGCCGTGCCGGCAGGCTCAGGGGGCACATTCCGGTCATAGAGCAGCTGCAGCACCCCTGCTGCCAGGAACATAAGCAGGCATAAATAATAGCCCCCCTGCATACTGCATTCGATATATTCCAGATCCTCCAGCCCGTAGAAGGATTCAAACACAGAGCCGGTGAGGATCACCAGCAGTGCGCTTACAAAATTCAGCACAGCGGGCAGGATTTTCTTCTTTTGCAGCACCAGCACCAGGGAGACAATTCCCAGCACAAAGGCGCCGGTGATCCAGGGGTTGAACTTTCCGCCGTATTCCTCGTCCTCGGCGGCGGAGGAGTAGGCGCTTTCCAGATCGGAAGCGTCGTAGGAATCCATGGTAATCATGTCTATTCCGCTGTAGCTGGCAAGCTCCTCCTCCTTTTCACCATAGGTGCAGGAGATGGTCACAAAGGGCATGAAGAAGGCTACCAGCGCCAGAATCAGGGCAACCTTCGCCGAGATGCCGATGGTTTTCAGGTGAGCCAGAATGCCGCTGCCGGAGCCTTCTGCTGCCGGGGCAGGCGCTGCTGCAGCAGGCTGGGGAACAGGGGACGGGGTCTGTACGGGCTGCTGGGCCTCTACAGGCTGCTGAGCCTGGGCCGGCTGCTCCACAGGGGTGCCGCATGCCTCACAGAAGCGGCTGTCGTCGGAAATTTCCTTTCCGCATTTCGGACAAAACATATTCAGATCCTCCTATATGTTGTTTGGGGAGATGCTGCTTTTATTATAACTGCCGGAGCCGCTTGCGTCAACAGATTTTGCTCTTGTTTCATGGATTTATACAATATTTCAGGAAAATCGTCCCGTAAGGGGGATATTTTCCGCAAAATGTGACCAATCCGCCGGATTTCAACGGGGTTTTCCACCGGGTTGTGGAAAGCTGTGTTGAGAAGTCCGCAGGCTTTCCCCCAAAAAAATCCCGTTAACCATAGCTTTGTCCCGGAGCATCCCCCGGCTTTCAAGAGGGTTTTCCACAGGATTGTGGAAAACCGTGTTGAGAAATATTCCGGTTTTCACCGCAAGATGCTTTGAAAATGCCGGAGCAAGCAAAAAGCGCCCCCCGGAACAGGGAGCGCTGGTGCGGATGAAGTGACTCGAACACTCACAGAAGATTCCACTAGAGCCTAAATCTAGCGCGTCTACCAATTCCGCCACATCCGCATACAGACATATTGTCACATTATAAGAGTATAGCATCAGCACCGCAGTTTGTCAAGCATTTTTCAGGATTTTTTCCAGCAGTTCTTTTGAAAAAAGATCGCCGAATTGCCCGGAATCCCTTTACTTTATCACCCAAATATGGTATAATGGGTTTAAGTGCAATTGAGCTGATTTTTGATGTATTATATATGTATAGGCAGTGCGGATTCCGCCAGTGCCTGCAAGGAGGTACAAATTTTATGAATTCCTTTGCGGAAGTGTTTGAACAGGTCAAAAAGTACTGTGCCGATGAAGGAAATCTTCCGGACGTTGCAATCAATCTCTGGATCAATACCCTGATTCCCGTTTCGCTGGACGGCACAAAGGCTGTGCTCCGGTGTAATTCGGATTTTCAGCGGGGCGTGGTGCTGAATAATTATCAGACCCTGCTGAAGGACGCCTTCCGCAATACTCTGGGCTTTGACGTGGAGCTGGAGATCCGGATCGAAAATCTGGATCCGGCGGAAAAGGTGGATATCCAGGAGCTTGAAAAAAAGCATGAGCAGCTGGAAAAGAGCTTTGAGGGCGCAGAGTACGACTACACCTTTGACACCTTCATTGTGGGCAATTCCAACAAATTCGCCTATGCGGCCTGCACCGCCGTGGCCAAGCATGACCGGAACAAGGCCAGCGACACCTACAACCCCCTGTTCATTTACGGCCCCTCCGGGCTGGGCAAAACCCACCTGATGACGGCAATTGCCAACGAGATGCGCCGGAATGACCCGAACCTCAATATCGTATACGTTACCGGGGAGACCTTTGCAAACGAGCTGATCGAAGCCATCCAGAAAAAGCAGGACACCTCCCTGTTCCACAACAAGTACCGGAATGCGGACGTGCTGCTGGTGGACGATGTCCAGTTCATCGCCGGAAAGGACTCCACCCAGGAGGAATTCTTCCACACCTTCAATAAGCTCCACAGCGAGGGCAAGCAGATCGTCCTCACCTCCGACCGGCCTCCCAAGGACATCAAGATTCTGGAGGATCGGATCCGCAGCCGCTTTGAAAGCGGACTGATTGCGGATATTTCCACACCGGACTTTGAAACCCGGATTGCCATTATCCGCCGGAAGGCAGAGCTTTTGGACTTAAATCTGCCGGACGAGGTGGCGGAGTTTATCGCCAACCGGCTGAAAACCAACATCCGGCAGCTGGAGGGGGCAGTGAAAAAGCTGAAGGCTCTCAAGCATCTGGCAGGGAGTCAGCCCTCCATCGCCATGGCACAGAGCGTGATCCGGGATATCCTGACCGACGACCAGCCCATTCCCATTACCGTGGAAAAGATCATTGCAGAGGTTGCCAACGTGTACGGGGTATCCCCGGACGATATCCGTTCCAACAAGCGTTCCTCCCAGATCTCCAACGCCCGGAAGGTGGCGATTTATGT